>DAOUBY010000029.1:0-14247 GCA_034432325.1 Anaerolineales bacterium | reverse complement strand
ATTCAGAATCTTGAAATTCGATGCAAGATGATTTAAAAAACTTCGTGGTCTTTGTGTTCTTCGTGGTAAGAAAAGTTTTTTTCAGTGCAGTCATCTTTTCTTATTTCCGTTTTTCTCCCTTATAATTGCCCTGCCAAACCGAAAGATCGAGCTATCAACTCACCTTACGCAGTAGCACGAGATTTATCTCGTATTTTCAGGCGACATAAATGTCGCGCTACGGGAAAACTGCGTAACATCAGTTATCAGACTCCAGACTATCAGACTCCCAAACTATAAGGCGATCAGACACATGCCCCCCCTCATCGAATGCATCCCCAACTTTTCCGAAGCGCGGCGTCCCGAAGTGATAGACCAGATCGTCGCCGCCGTCCAGTCCGTCCCCGAAGTCAAATTTCTCGACCGTTCCTCCGACCTCGACCACAACCGCACCGTGCTGACCTTTGCCGGTCCGCCGCCTGCCGTCGAAGAAGCCGCCTTTCGCGCCATCCGCGCCGCCGCCGAACTGATTGACCTCGACCAGCACACCGGCGAACATCCGCGCATCGGTGCGGCGGACGTGGTGCCGTTCGTCCCCTTGAAGGACGTTTCCATGCAGGAGTGTGTGGAAATCGCCCGCAGAGTAGGTCAACGTGTGGGCGAAGAACTCGGCATCCCCGTCTATTTGTACGAAGCGGCGGCGACGCGCCCCGACCGCGTGAACCTCGAAAACATCCGCCGCGGTCAATACGAAGGGCTGAAGACCGAAATCGAAACCAACCCTGAGCGCAACCCCGACTTTGGTCCCAGCAAACTGCCCAAAGCCGGGGCAACCGTCATTGGCGCGCGCAACCCGCTGATTGCCTACAACATTTACCTCACCACCAGCGACGTTGAAACCGCCAAGAAAATCGCCAAAGCAGTGCGCCACTCTTCGGGCGGGCTGCGCTACGTCAAAGCGCTGGGTCTTCTTGTGGAGGGACGCGCCCAGGTTTCCATGAATCTCACCAACTTTCACGAAACGCCCCTTGCCCGCGTCGTCGAATTCGTGCGCCGCGAAGCCGAACGTTACGGCGTTGGCATCCATCACAGCGAACTGGTTGGGCTGATTCCGCAGGAAGCGCTGGTGGACGCGGCGGTCTGGTACACCCAACTGGACGGATTCGACAAAGAGCAGATTCTCGAATCCAGGCTGTACTCTGCCGAAGCCGCCGCTTCGCGCCCCGCCGATAACTGCCCCTCTTTCATTGAAGTTTTATCCACTCCCACGCCGACTCCCGGCGGCGGCTCCGCCGCCGCTTATGCCGGCGCCATGGGCGCGGCGCTGGTTTCCATGGTCGCCGGGCTGACCATGGGCAAGAAGAAATATGCCGAGGTGGAAGCGGAAATGCAGGCGATTCGCGTGATGGCGGAGAAACTTCGCAAGGAACTGACAGACGCGGTGGACGACGACGCCTCCGCCTTCGAAGCGCTGATGGGCACCTTCAAACTGCCCAAAGAGACCGAAGAGCAAAAAGCGGCGCGCAGCGCCGCCATCATCAACGCCACGCTGAACGCCGCGCGCGTCCCGCTTCACGTGGCAAGCGACTCGGTCAAAGTGATGGAACTGGCGGTCAAGTGCGCCCGGCGCGGCAACGTCAACGCCATCAGCGACGCCATGTCGGGTTTTGCCATGGCGCGCGCCGCGCTGACCGCCGCCGGTTACAACGTGCGCATCAACCTCAACTCGCTGGAAGACAGGTCGGCGGGGGAGAAAATGCTGGCAGAACTGGCGGAACTGGAATTCGAAGCCGATAAACTCGAACTGGAAATTCAGGCGGTGATGAAGGAGCGGGGCGGGCTTTAACTCGTGTGACGAAAACAATCTTTCCCCTACTCCTGCTGCTGCTGAGTTCCTGTGCGCCTGCGGTGACGCCCGCAGCGGCGGAGGCTTTGCCCACCCTCACACCTGCGCCGCCGACCGTGACAGCCGCGCCGGCGCCCTCTGCCATCCCGACGGTGGTTGTCCCATCGCCCGCCGCCGCTGTTGAGGAATGCAATCCCTTTGCCGCTGATTTTTGCATCACAGACGGTCATTTCATCTTCCAGATTCCCATCCAGCCGCCGGGCAATCCCTTTGTGGACATGTCCTACCGTTACGGTTCGACTCAGAATGGAATGCGCGAGCCGCATCACGGCGTGGAATTCCTGAACAAGTTCGGGACGCCGGTCCATGCCGCAGGGGATGGGGTGGTGCAGTTTGCAGGTCCAGACCGGGAAGCGCTGTACAGCCCGTGGAGGAATTTCTATGGCAATGTGGTGGTCATCCGTCATGCGGAGGGGATGTACACGTTATATGGTCATTTGTCCACGATCGCTGTGCAGGCGGGGGACGCGGTCAGGGCGGGGGAGGTGATTGGGGAGGTCGGGCAGAGCGGCGCAGCGACGGGAAGCCATCTGCATTTTGAGGTTCGCAAAGGAGGCGATGGGACGGATTACTTCTCGACTCAAAATCCCGAACTGTGGCTGGTTCCCAACCGCGATGCGCAGGGGTCATTGCTGGGGGCGATTTCCTTTTCCATCATGAAGGAAAATTCCAAGTTTGTCTTTACCGAGTTCACCGTCAGTTACCATCTCAATCAAAATGCCCCGAAAGAGAAGTTGTATTATGTCGTGACATACGCCAGGGATATGATGCTCGGCGGCGAGAATGCGGCGCTGGGCGGATTGCCGCCGGGCTTTTACCGCGCGGCTTTGACGTACAACGGTCAAATGTATGAGCGCTGGGTTGAAGTACAATCGGGCAAACTCACGCAGGTTGTTTTCGTTGTGAAGTGATTTTAGAGAAACTTGATGGCTTATTGGGCGCTAAAAACCCAAAACCCGCACACGGATTTACACGGAGTTCTTGAGAAATCTGTGCGCTTCCCTAAATTCCGTGTAATCCGTGTCCAAAAGATTTTGACTTCAAGCGAACTCTAAACTCCAGTTCTCATACGTCTGCACACAAATCACTATGAGCCAATCAAGAACTATCAGGAGAGAGCCATGGGATTGAAACCCGACCATTGGATTCGCAGGATGGCATTGGAACACAGAATGATCGAGCCGTTTGTGGATAGTCAGGTGCGCAACGGCGTGATTTCCTACGGCGTTTCGTCGTACGGTTACGACATCCGCGTGGCGGATGAATTCATGATTTTCACCAACGTCCATTCCGCCATTGTGGATCCGAAGAACTTCGACCCGAAATCCATGGTCGAGTTCAAGGGCGAGGTGTGCGTCATTCCGCCCAACTCGTTTGCCCTTGCGCGGACGGTCGAGTACTTCCGCATCCCGCGCAAGGTGCTGACGGTCTGTCTCGGCAAGTCCACCTATGCGCGCTGCGGGATCATCGTCAACGTTACGCCCTTCGAACCGGAATGGGAGGGATACGTTACGCTGGAAATTTCGAACACCACGCCGCTCCCCGCAAAGATCTATGCCAATGAAGGCTTGGCGCAGGTATTGTTCTTCGAAGCGGACGAGGAATGCGAAATCTCGTATGCAGATAAAAAGGGCAAGTACCAGAAACAGCAATCCATCGTCCTGCCGAAGTTGTAGGGCGTAATTTTGGATCGAGAGCAAGTAGTGAAACCCCGTTTCTCGGTTTCGGATCAAAATCTGGTTCACCTCATTGCCGCATTGACCGCCATGATGGGCATGGTCAATGTGCTGTCGGCGGTGACGCCCTCCCTGCATGACCGATTGCAGTTGCTTGAAAGGTATTTGCCTCTTCAGGTCATTCGCGGCGGGCATCTTGCCTCGGCGCTGGCGGGGTTTGCCCTGCTGCTCCTTTCCGCCAGTCTGTGGCGCAGAAAACAACTCGCCTGGTGGCTGACGCTTACGGTGTTGGGGGTATCCCTGCCGGCTCATTTGTTCAAGGGGCTGGACTACGAAGAAGCCGCTTTCGCCGCAGCGGTGCTGATATGCCTCCTTCTTGCGCGCAGACACTTTCATGCCCGCTCCGATACGCCCTCCGTGCGTCAGGGTTTGCTGACCTTGCTGGCGGCATTCGGTTTCACGCTGGCGTATGGGGCGCTTGGCTTTTATCTGCTCGACCGCCATTACAGCGTCAATTTTGGTTTCTGGGACGCGATTCGTGAGACAGCCATCATGTTTGTGGAGTTTTACGATCCCGGGCTTCAGCCTGTCACCGGCTTTGGGCGGTACTTTGCCGATTCGATCTACTTCGTCGGTGCGGCGACGATGGGATATGCCCTGCTCATGCTCCTTCGTCCCGTACTGAACCGCCGCGTCGTCTCGGACGAGGAGCGGGCGCGTGCATGGACGCTGGTGCAAACCTTTGGGCAGACTCCCCTTGCACGTTATGCTTTATTCGACGACAAGTATTTTTTCTTCAGTCCGGGCGGGTCGTTGATTTCCTACGTTGTGGAAAATCGCGTTGCCCTCGCGCTTGGCGACCCCATCGGTCCACCGGAAGATCTTGCCGCCTCACTCGCCGCTTTCAAGGACTTTTGCGCCGTCCACGATTGGATTCCCGCCTTTTATCAGGTCCTGCCGGCTTTTCTTGACGCATATAAATCGGCTGGTTTGAATGCGCTGGCAATTGGCGAAGAAGCCATTGTGGATTTGTCCACATTTACGCTCGAAGGCAGCGCAAACAAGCCGCTTCGCAACAGTTACAACAAAATGGTGCGGCTTGGGTACCGCTCTGATGTGATCCAGCCTCCCTTCTCTCCCCGCATGTTGAGGGAACTCGAAACCATCAGCAACGAATGGCTGGCGGCGCGCGGCGCGTCGGAGATGCGTTTCTCTCTGGGCTGGTTCGATGAAGCATACCTTCAAACCTGTCCGGTTCTGCTTGTGCGTGACCGGGAGGGATTTATCGAAGCGTTTGCAAATATTGTTGTGATGGAACGAATCCGCGAAGCCGCTGTGGATTTGATGCGCCACCGTCAACAAGTTGAGAGCGGCATCATGGATTTTCTATTTGTCTCGCTCTTGCAGTGGGCGCGTGAAAATAATCTTTCCACCTTCAATTTGGGGCTGAGCGCGCTCTCCGGCGTCGGCGAACATTCCGACGACGCGGTGATCGAACGCGCCATGCACTACATTTACCGCCATGTAAACCGCTATTACAACTTCCACGGCTTGCATGCGTTCAAGGAAAAATTCCACCCGCTTTGGTCGCCGCGCTATCTGATCTACCCTGCCGCCAGCCTGCCTGCCGTGGGCGTGGCTTTATGGCGCGCCAACCTGGGCAGGGGGCTGATTCCGCCTGTATTCCGAGATGGCTAGGGCTGCCACTGTGCTTCCCCTATTTCGCAAGGATGTAAAAAAAGACCGGAGCGCGCCGCTCCGGTCTTTGCTTTTTAGCCGTTGTTGCGTTCACCGTAGGCTTTGGCGTCTGCCATGGCTTTTTGAACGTTGACGAACGGCAGAACGATCAAGCCTGCAATGAAATAGAAGATGAGGGCGAGAATGCCATAGCGCAGACTTCCAAACATCTGGTTGGCAAGCCCGAAAATCAGCGGACCCGTCCAGGATGTGCCGCGTTCGCTGACTTCATAGAACGAGTAGAACTCCGCTTCTTTTCCGTCGGGGATCATCTGGGCAAACAAACTTCGGCTGATGGCTTGCGAACCGCCCAGGACGATGGCGATCATTGCGCCGAGGATGATGAATTCGGTGACACGGTTTTCGCCCCTCATGCCGCCATAGGCGAAAATGACCACGCCCGCCCAGATGATCAGACTGACAACGATGGATTGCTTGGCTCCAATCCATTTTGCCAGTTTTCCCCAAAACAGCGCGCCGCCAAAGGCAACAAACTGGATCATCAGAATGACGGCGATGAGCGTGTCCTGTCCAATTTCAAGACCGCCGCGCAGGATGGGCGCCGCGGCAAACGTCGAGGAAACCGCTATCACAGTCTGAATGCCGTCATTATAGAGGAAATAAGCAACGAGATATTTGATCGTTTCGGGGAAGTGCTTGATTTCCCTGAATGTCTTGCCCAGTTGCTTGAAGCCGATGCTGACATAGGTTTCGCCGGGCGGCAGGGCGCGAGCCGCGTGGCGCGGTCTCAGGCGGGACCAGGTGAAGAAGGAGAAACCCAGCCACCAAACGCCCGCCGAGGCGAGATTGATGCGCACTGCCAGATCGCCGGGGACGCCCAGGTCGTCGCTGAAGATGAAGAATGCCAGATTGAGCGCGAGGAGGATGCCGCCTCCCAGGTATCCCATTGCCCAGCCATAGGATGAAACGCGGTCACGCTCCTCTTCGCTGGCAATATCGGGCAGGTAAGCGTTGTAGAAGACTATTGCGGCGCCAAAGGCAAGGTTGGCAACGATGAACAGGACGCCGCCAAGCCACCACAGGCTTCCCGTCACGAAGAACATCAGAATGGTTGCAATCGCGCCAATCAAGGCGAAAATTTGCATCATTCGCTTGCGCAGATGGGAATAGTCTGCAATGGCGCCGAGGATGGGCAGGAAGAGAACCTGCAATCCAACCGAAAATGATACGCAATAGGGGAGGAAGGAATCTGGCGCAACAGGGATGCCGAAGAATCGAGCCAGCCCATCGGGATGAGCCTCCGCTGCTTTCGCCGCGAGCGAAGCAATATAAGGTCCCAGGAAAACCGTCCCCACCGTGGTGCTGAAGGCGGAGTTTGCCCAGTCGTACATTGCCCAGCCGAAGATCTCACGCTTGTCGTTGACGATCATTGCCTGTGGTGTGGTCATTGTGCCTCCGGAGAATGTTTTGGCGATTTTATCAGCCAAAACCCCAACTGTCGCTTTTTGTTGCGTTAATACTGGGTTATGGTAAAATCTGTGCGTGCAAGGTTTTAGGGAAAGGAGCAAAATTCCAGGCAAAAATCCCTTGCGTATATCTAACCCTTCATATATAATTGCCCTTCGCTATCCCGCCAATCAGCGGGATGGCTTCGTGTGTTTACCGTTCCTGCAAGATCGCCGAAACTTGAATTGCAAACTGTTACCTGGCAAGCACTAAGTTTCGGGATGGGAAAAGGTAATTCGTAACGGCGCACATACCCAAGGTCAGGAGTGAACCGAATGTCTTCTACTTTGCCGAAAAAGAGTTATGCGCGTATCCCCGTCAACATCAATCTCCCCAATCTGATCGAAGTCCAGCTGGATTCTTTCGAGCGCCTCAAGAAAGAAGGGCTGGGCGACCTGTTTCATGAGATCTCGCCCATCGAGTCTTACAACAAGGGCATGAAGTTGTATTTCCCCAGCCGCAGTCCCGAATCCAAACAGTGGGGGTTGAAGTATTGGTTTGGCGAACCCAAGCATACCATCGAAGAGTGTGTGGAACGCGACCTTACCTATGCCAGTCCGTTGTTTGTTTCCGTGCTGCTGGCGGGTCCTGATGTGCCAGAGCCCATCAAGGAGGATATTTTCCTGGGCGACTTCCCTGAGATGACCGATAAGGGGACGTTCATTATCAACGGGACGGAGCGCGTCGTTGTCTCGCAGTTGATCCGTTCGCCGGGCGTGTACTTCGAGGCGCCGACGGATCGCGCTACGGGACGTTTGCTTGCCATGTCCAAGCTGATTCCTGACCGAGGGGCTTGGATGGAGTTCGAGACCCGTAAATCTGATTACCTCATCCTGAAGTTCAACCGCAAGCGTACTGTGCCGATTACGGTCTTCCTGCGCGCGCTGGCGGCTGTGAATGACGGCATGAAAGATTCTCCGCTCGTCACCGGCTCGGATGAGGAGTTGTTGTCGCTCTTCAAGGATGTGGATAACAATCCCGAGCGCATGTTCATTGCATCCACCTTCAAGCAGGAGCCTGAATGGGACTTGAGCGGCGGTCAGACCATTGCTGAAGCCGCTCTCATTGAGTTCTTCAAGAAGATGCGTCCTGGCGACCCTGCCACCATCGAGAATGCGCGCCAGTTCCTCGAGGAGCAGTTGTTCGACCAGCGTCACTACGATCTCGAACGCGTGGGTCGTTACAAACTCAATCAAAAACTCGACCTGAACATTCCCATTCCTCACCGCACGGTGACGAAGAGCGACATCATCCGCCTGATCCGCCGCATGATTCAGATCAACAACGGCGTTGAGAAACCGGATGACATTGACCATTTGGGCAACCGCCGCGTCAAAACGGTGGGGGAGTTGATTCAGAACAAATTGCGGATTGGTCTGCGCCGCATGGAACGCGTCATCAAGGAACGCATGTCCATTCGCGATCAGGAAAAGTTGTCTCCCATGACTCTGGTCAACATCCGCCCGGTGGTGGCGGCGCTGCGCGAGTTCTTCGGTTCGAGCCAGTTGAGCCAGTTTATGGATCAAACGAACCCGCTGGCGGAGTTGCGCCATAAGCGGACGTTGTCTGCTTTGGGACCGGGCGGTTTGCGCCGCGAACGCGCCGGCTTCGATGTTCGCGATGTTCATCACTCGCATTACGGGCGTATCTGCCCGATCGAGACGCCAGAAGGACCGAACATTGGCTTGATTGGGCGTCTGGCTTCCTTTGCCCGCGTCAATGAGTATGGCTTTATTGAGACGCCGTACCGTAAGGTTTTCCGCGTTATGGAGGCGGATGATCCCCGTCTCGAAGGACGCACTCTGCGGGAAAATGTTGTGGACCCCAAGACAGAAGAGGTGCTTTTCAAAGCAGGCGAGACGATTGACGCAAAAATGGTAAAGCGGCTCGCCAAGATTGGCAAGCCTGTTGCGATTAAGCCCTACGTCTCTGATCAATTCGATTATCTCTCCGCCGACGCCGAAGATAAGTATGTGATTGCGCAGGCAAACGCGCCTTTGACAGAAGACAGTGAATTCGTGCGCGATCGCGTGTCTGCCCGTTATCACTCCGGCTTTATCTTCTCCACGCCAGATCAAGTGGATTACATGGATGTCGCTCCGCATCAGGTGGTGGGCATCAGTGCGGCTTTAATTCCGTTCCTGGAGCACGATGACGCCAACCGCGCCTTGATGGGTTCGAACATGATGGCACAGGCTGTCCCGCTTGTGCGTCCGGAGATTCCGCTGGTTTCCACGGGAATGGAGTATCACGCCGCGCTGGACTCGGGTCAGGTAGTGGTGGCAGATGCCAACGGAGAGGTCGTTTCTGTGACCGGCAACTCGATTACGGTCAAGGAAAGAGGCGGGATTCGCACCTATCAGTTGCGCAAGTATCAGCGTTCCAATCAGAGCACCTGTATTGATCAACGCCCGGCAGTGGTCAAGGGGCAGGTGATCAAGAAGGGCGATATTATCGCCGATTCATCCTCCACCGATAACGGTCAACTGGCGCTCGGGCAGAACGTTGTGGTTGCCTTTGTTTCCTGGGAAGGCGGTAACTTTGAAGACGCCATCTTGATTTCTGAGCGGCTGGTGCAGGAAGACCGCTTCACCTCGGTGCATATCGAGAAATATGAAGTGGAAGCCCGCGACACGAAACTGGGACCCGAGGAAATCACTCGCGATATTCCAAACGTCGGCGACGACGCGATCAAGGACCTCGACGAGAACGGAATTATCCGCATTGGCGCCGAGGTTGGCCCGAACGACATTTTGGTGGGCAAGATTACGCCCAAGGGCGAAAAGGAATTAACGCCCGAAGAGCGCCTGCTGCGCGCCATTTTCGGCGAGAAGTCGCGCGATGTAAAGGATACGTCCCTGCGCATGCCGCACGGTGAGCGTGGCAAGGTGGTGGATGTCAAGGTGTTTACGCGCGAGGAAAACTCCGACCTTTCTGCCGGCGTGGATATGATGGTGCGCGTCTCCGTAGCCCAGCGCCGTAAATTGACGGCTGGCGACAAAATGGCGGGACGCCACGGAAATAAAGGCGTTGTCTCGAAGGTTGTTCCGGTGGAAGACATGCCGTTCCTGGAAGATGGAACGCCTGTGGACATCATCCTGAATCCCCTCGGCGTGCCCGGACGTATGAATATCGGTCAGGTGTTGGAGGTCCATCTCGGTTGGGCGGCGAAGCGGCTTGGGTATCGCGCTGTCACGCCTGTATTCGATGGCGCATCGGAGTATGAAATTGAAGCAGAACTGGCGCGCGCCTGGATCGTTGATCAGGCCTGGCGGGAAAGCGCTGCGGCTGCCTGGGGCTGGATTAAGGAACAGGAATACGACCCCGAGTCAATTCAAGATGATGACGAGGTCCGCAATCTCTACCTTGCCGAGTGGCTGGGCGAGCGCGATTATGACCCCTATGATTTGAAAGATGTGGACTATGCCCGTAAGGCAGCCGCCTCCGAGTGGCTGCGGGACCATGGGTACGACCCCGACACGATTTTCTATACAGACGAAGTAAGCCCGCGTGACCGTGAAGAATATGATAAAGCCGCCATCAACGCCTGTCTGCGTTTGTGGATGGAAAGCGAAGGTCATAGCGGACGGGTGGCAGAGGCGCGCCTGCAGGAAGAGGCGCAAAAGGTCATGCTTGAAACTGGTCACCCCATACCGACTCTGGGTAAACAAATTTTGCGGGACGGAAAAACCGGTCTCCCATACGATCAGCCGGTCACTGTTGGCGTGATGACCGTTTTGAAACTGCATCACCTGGTGGAAGATAAGGTGCACGCGCGTTCCACGGGACCGTACAGCCTGGTGACCCAGCAGCCGCTGGGAGGCAAGGCTCAGTTTGGCGGACAGCGTTTCGGCGAAATGGAAGTTTGGGCGCTCGAAGCCTACGGCGCGGCTTATACGCTGCAGGAAATGCTGACCGTCAAATCCGACGACGTGCAGGGACGCGTTAATACCTATGAGGCGATTGTCAAAGGTGAGCCGATCGAAGAGCCGAGCATTCCCGCGTCGTTCCGTGTTTTGGTCAAGGAACTTCAGTCGCTGGGTCTGGCGGTGGAAGCGATAAATGAAAACGGCGAGGTCATTCGCTTTGGCAAAGATGAGGAGAAACAACATCCGCCGCGTCTGGATACCGGTCTGCTTGGAATTGGAGAGAAGTTTGTAGGCAAGCAGTAATCTTGACGCTTGTTTGTTGGCGTGATAAAATCACAACCCGTTGCCAATAAAACACGCGGCTATTTCTCCCGCAAAAAAGCATGGCACTAAAAATGAGGCCATCAGTATGTTTATGGATGGCCTCATTTCTTGCGAATACACATTAAATATCTGTGAAATAGGAAACTGGAGGCTGAACGTGCCGACAATTAATCAGATGGTCCGCAAGGGCCGCAAAAACAAAAAGGTCAAAAGCAAGGCTCCTGCACTGCAATACACGCTGAATTCTTTCAAGCAGCGCCGCGTGCAGCAGGCAAAAGGCGCGCCGCAGAAACGCGGCGTATGTACGGTTGTGCGTACCATGACGCCCAAAAAGCCGAACTCTGCCTTGCGGAAAATTGCCCGCGTGCGCCTGACAAATGGCATCGAGGTTACGGCGTATATCCCCGGTGAAGGGCATCAATTGCAGGAGCACTCTGTGGTCCTTGTGCGCGGCGGCCGCGTGAAGGATCTGCCTGGCGTTCGTTATCATATTGTGCGCGGTTCTCTGGATACCACTGGGGTGGCAAACCGCAAGCAGGGCCGCTCGAAGTACGGCGCGAAGCGTCCGAAGTAATTTTCAGGGAGAAGGAATAAATGCGTAGAGCAAAACCCGAAAAGCGGGAAACACATCCCGATGTTCGTTATAACAGCGTTCATCTTCAGACATTGATGCAGCATGTTCTGAAGAAGGGCAAACGAAGCCTTGCTGAAAGGCTGGTGTATGATGCTCTGGACCTGGTTGGCGAGCGCACAGGCAAAAATGCGATTGAGGTGTTTGACGCCGCGCTCAAGAATGTCTCTCCGGTAATGGAAGTTCGTCCTCGCCGCGTGGGCGGCGCCACGTACCAGGTTCCGATGGAAGTTTCCGCCGATCGCCGTCTCACGTTGGCGATTCGCTGGATTCTTTCTGCGGCTCGCGAACGTTCGGGCAAATCCTTCTCGGATAAATTGGCTTCCGAGTTGATTGATGCCTTCAACGAAACCGGCGCTGCGATCCGCAAACGCGACGAAACCCACAAGATGGCGGAAGCCAACCGCGCCTTTTCACATTACCGTGTTTAATCATTTCATTGTGAGCATTTAGGACACGAATGGCACGCGAATATCCGCTTGAGAAGTACCGAAATATTGGCATTATTGCCCACATTGACGCCGGTAAGACCACCACTACCGAGCGTATTATGTTCTATACCGGCAAGACCCACCGCATCGGCTCTGTGGACGACGGCACGACGGTCACCGACTGGATGGTGCAGGAACGCGAGCGCGGCATCACCATCGTCTCTGCCGCCGTTTCTGCAGAATGGAAGGGGTATCAAATCAACATCATTGATACGCCCGGTCACATTGACTTTACCGCCGAAGTTCAGCGCTCCCTGCGCGTTCTCGATGGCGGGGTGGTGGTTTTTGATGCCGTACAAGGTGTTGAGCCGCAGTCGGAAACCGTATGGCGTCAGGCCGATCGCTACGGCGTCCCCCGCATTTGCTTCGTCAATAAAATGGACCGCGTCGGCGCTTCTTACGAACGGACGATCGAGACCATCATCGACCGGCTGGGCGCCAACCCGATTCCGATGCAGGTCCCGATTGGATTTGAGGCGACTTTCAAGGGCGTTGTTGACTTGCTGACCATGCAGGCGTGGGTGTGGGAGGACGATCTGGGCAAGGAGCCCAAGGCAATCGAAATCCCTGCCGACCTGAAAGAAAAATCGCAGGAAGCCCGTGCAAAAATGGTCGAAAAGATCGCCGAGCTCGACGACGACCTCACCATGAAATTCCTGGAAGGTCAGGAAATCAGTATTGACGAACTGAAAACCGCCCTGCGCAAGGGTGTCATTGCCAATCAGGCAACGCCCGTCTTCTGCGGTTCTTCCCTCAAGAACAAGGGCGTTCAACTGATGCTCGATGCCGTTATTGAATACCTGCCCTCGCCGGCTGATATTCCTTCGGTCAAAGCGTCCGAACCGGGAAACCCTGAAAATGTCTTTGAATTAGCCGCACGTGACGATGCGCCGTTGAGCGCCCTTGTTTTCAAGATTGTGACCGATCCATACGTTGGGCGTCTGGCGTATGTGCGGGTATATTCCGGGGTGTTGAGTCAGGGTACTTCGGTGCTGAACAGCACCAAGGGTAAGAAGGAACGGATTGGGCGTTTGATCCGCATGCATGCGGATCGCCGTGAAGATATTACGGAAATCCGCGCCGGCGACATCGGCGCCATCCTGGGGCTTAAAGAAAGCTTTACAGGCGATACGCTGTGTGACAGCAAGGCGCTTGTTCTTGAAAGCATCACCTTCCCCGAGCCCGTCATTTCCATTGCCATCGAACCCAAGAGCACGAGCGATCAGGAAAAGATGGGTGAGGCGCTCCGCAAACTGGCGGAGGAAGATCCAACCTTCCGCGTCCGCTCGGACGAGAACACCGGGCAAACCATCATTTCCGGAATGGGCGAGTTGCATCTCGACATCATTGTGGACCGCCTGCTTCGTGAATTCAAAGTGCAGGCGAATGTCGGCGCGCCCCGTGTGTCTTACCGCGAATCGATCACAAAGCCCGTTCCCGAAGTGAACTACAAATACGCCAAGCAATCTGGCGGCAAGGGACAATATGGACATGTTGTTTTCTCCCTTGAGCCTGGTGAGCGCGGAAGCGGTATCATCTTCGAGAACAAAATCGTTGGCGGTGCGATTCCCAAAGAGTATATTCCTGCCATCGAAAAAGGCTTCCGCGAAGCATGCGAAACCGGTGTTTTGGCTGGCTACCCGGTGGTGGACATGAAAATCACCCTCTTCGACGGCTCTTATCATGAAGTTGACTCCAGCGAAATGGCATTCAAACTTGCCGCATCCATCGGTCTGAAAGAAGGCGTTCAGAAAGGCAACCCCATCCTGCTTGAGCCTATGATGAAGGTGGAGGTTGTTGTTCCCGAAGAATACCTTGGCGATGTAATGGGGCAACTTAACAGCCGCCGCGGTTTGATCCAGGGGATGGACGTTCGCCCCGGCAACGCGCAAGCCATCCGTGCCATGGTCCCATTGGGCGAGATGTTTGGATATGCCACACAACTTCGCTCTGCCACACAAGGACGCGGCGTGTTCAGCATGGAGTTCGACCATTATGCGCCTGTCTCACCGGCAGTTGCGCAGGAAATTTTGAAGTAAAAAACTTTTCTTTTGGATATATAAAAGGAGATCATCAATGGCGAAGGAAAAATTTGATCGAAGCAAGCCGCATCTGAACGTGGGGACGATGGGACACATCGACCACGGGAAGACGACGCTGACGGCGG
>DAOUBY010000028.1:0-5052 GCA_034432325.1 Anaerolineales bacterium | reverse complement strand
TCCCACCCCGCCGAAACCTGATTCCGTTACAATGAGCCTGAGCCATGCCTGAAAAAAGACGTCCCATCGGTGTAACCCTGCTCCTATTGATGGTGTTATTGCTGACAGCCTGGGGCGCGTTCCGCTTTGCGGCGGCGCTGCGCTGGTCTAATGTACTGTCGGAGTTCGAAGCCAGCCTGAGCGCGGCGTATCTTTTGGTCACAGGGACAGGCTGGGGGGCGGCGGGAGGCGTCCTTGCGCTCGGAATCCTGCGGCGGAAACAGTGGGCGGCGCAGGGCGCGGCTGCATCCACCCTGCTTTGGCTGATAGAATACTGGATCGAGCGGCTTTTCTTCGAGACCTCCCGCGCCAACCTGCCCTTTGCGCTGACAGGCTCTGTGCTGGCAATTGCACTGGCATGGGCGCTGGCAAATCTTCCGGGAACCAAATCGTATTTCGCACAAAGTGAGGCACATGAGCAACCAGTTGAAAAATCAGATACTGTATGAAAAACGCGCCCGTTCGAGGCTGGGCGGCGGACAGGAACGAATCGAAGCCCAACACAAGAAGGGGCGGTTGACCGCGCGCGAACGCATTGACCTGCTGCTCGATAAAGGGTCGTTCCGCGAGATAGACGCCTTCGTCCAGCACCGCACCCATGATTTTGGGCTCGACAAGCAAAAGTTCATGAGCGACTCGGTGGTGACCGGCTGGGGAACGATTGAGGGAAGGCTGGTGTACGTTTTCTCGCAGGATTTCACCGTGTTCGGCGGGAGCCTGGGAGAGGTGCACGCCGAGAAGGTCTGCAAAATCATGGATATGGCGATGAAGAACGGAGCGCCCGTCATCGGCTTGAACGATTCGGGCGGCGCGCGCATTCAGGAGGGCGTGGTGTCGCTGGCGGGTTATGCCGACATCTTCCTGCGCAACACGCTGGCTTCCGGAGTCATCCCGCAAATTTCCGCCATCATGGGACCCTGCGCCGGCGGCGCGGTGTACTCCCCCGCGCTGACCGACTTCATTTTCATGACCCGCAACACATCGTACATGTTCGTGACGGGACCCGATGTGGTCAAGGCGGTGACGCACGAGGAGGTGACGCAGGAGGAACTGGGCGGCGCGAGCGTCCACTCGGAGAAATCGGGCGTGTGTCACGTCGCCGCCGACAGCGAGGCGGACACGTTGTATCTCATCCGCAAACTGCTGGGCTACCTGCCGCAGAACAACATGGAAGACCCGCCCTTCGTCCCCACCGGCGACGATCCGCTGCGGATGGACGATGCCCTGAACGACATCATCCCCGACGACCCGAACAAACCTTATGACATGAAGGATGTCATCCGCCTGATTGTGGATAACGGTCAGTTTTTCGAGATTCACGAGAATTATGCGCAGAATATCGTGGTGGGGTTTGCGCGGCTGGGCGGTCACTCCATCGGCATTGTGGCAAATCAGCCGGCAGTGCTGGCGGGCGTGCTGGATATTGACGCGAGCGAAAAGGCGGCGCGCTTCGTCCGCTTCTGCGATGCGTTCAACATTCCGATTTTGACGCTGGAGGATGTGCCCGGCTTTTTACCCGGCACTTTTCAGGAGCATCACGGGATCATCCGCTCGGGGGCAAAACTACTGTACGCCTACTGCGAAGCGACCGTCCCCAAACTGACGGTCATCACGCGCAAGGCATACGGCGGCGCTTACGACGTGATGAGCAGCAAGCACATCCGCGGCGACTTCAACATTGCCTGGCCCTCCGCCGAAATCGCGGTGATGGGACCGGACGGGGCGGTCAATATCATCTTCCGCAAGGAACTGGAGAAAGCCAAAGACCCCGCCCAGCGCAAAGCGGAACTGGTGGCGGAATACCGCGAAAAGTTCGCCAGCCCCTATGTGGCGGCGGAACGCGGCTACATTGACGATGTCATCGAGCCGAAGGAAACCCGCCCGCGCCTGATCAATGCGCTGGAGATGTTGAGCAACAAGCGCGACTCAAACCCGGCGAAAAAGCACGGGAACATTCCGTTATAAACATGTCATTGCGACCTTCGGGAAGCAATCCCCCAAATTAATCAGGAGATTGCTTCGTCGGGCTGATAGTCTCGATATGGAAAGAACGCTATCAGATCACCAGCCCTCCTCGCAATGACCGCGTGAGGTGTCATGTTTAAAAAAGTGTTGATTGCCAATCGAGGCGAGATTGCGGTGCGCATCATCCGCGCCTGCCGCGAGTTGGGCATCGAGACCGTCGCCGTATTTTCGGAGGCAGACCGGCATGCCCTGCACGTCCGCTATGCGGACGAGGCGTATTTGCTGGGTCCGGCGCCTTCGCGCGAGTCGTATCTGCGCATGGACAAGATTCTCGAAGCCGCCAAGAAATCGGGGGCGGATGCCATTCATCCCGGCTATGGCTTTCTGGCGGAGCGGGAGGATTTTTCCGCCGCCTGCGAAGAGCGAGGCATCGCGTTTATCGGTCCCAAACCTTCAGCCATTGCGGCAATGGGCGATAAAATGACCGCCCGCAACACGGTCGCGGCGGCAGGGGTGCCGGTGGTGCCAGGCACGGAAGGTGAAGGGGCGCTCTCCAACGAGGAGCTGCTCGCCGTCGCGCCGCAAATCGGCTTCCCGCTGCTCATCAAAGCCACGGCGGGCGGAGGCGGAAAAGGCATGAGGGAGGTGAGGTCGCTCGAGGAGATGCCAGCCCTTCTGGAGTCCGCGAGGCGCGAGGCGGAATCGGCGTTCGGCGACGGGAATGTATATCTCGAGAAACTGGTCGAGGGGGCGCGGCATATCGAAATCCAAATCCTGGCAGACGCGCACGGAAACGTCATCCACCTGGGCGAGCGTGAATGCTCCCTCCAGCGACGGCATCAGAAATTGCTGGAAGAGGCGCCCTCCCCCGAATTGGACGAGGAACTGCGGGCGCGTATGGGAGCCGTGGCGGTCAAAGCCGCGCAAGCGGTCAATTACGTCAACGCAGGGACGATTGAATTTCTGCTCGATAAAGAACACAATTTTTACTTCCTGGAGATGAACACCCGCCTGCAGGTGGAACATCCGGTTACCGAGATGGTCACGGGCATTGACATTGTCAAGGAGCAAATCCGCATCGCACGCGGACGGGCGCTCAGTTACCGCCAGGAAGACGTGCGTTTCAACGGTCACGCCATCGAATGCCGCATCAACGCCGAAGACCCCTACAACAACTTCATGCCGTCCACCGGGCGCATCACCCACAGCCTGATTCCCACCGGCCCGGGCGTGCGCGTGGATACGGGCGTATACCCCGGCTTCGAGATCACGCCGTTCTACGACCCGATGATTGCCAAACTCATCGTCTGGGGCGAGACGCGGGCGCAAGCCATTCTGCGTATGCGCCGCGCGCTGGAGGAATACCGCATCGTCGGCGTACGCACCAACATCCCCTTCCACCAGATGATGATGGATTCGCACCGCTTCATGGGCGGGCAGTACGACACGCGCTTCGTCGAAGAGCGCTTCTCGATGGACGACGCGGAGGAAAACCGCAAGAACCACGACGAAACCGCCGCCCTGCTCGCCACGCTGGTGGCGCATCAGGCAACCGAACGTTCGGCTCAAATCGTCCAGCGCAACGAACGCGACACGAGCAACTGGAAATGGGTGGGGCGCTGGGAAAGAATGCACAGGTAAACCGCCATGAAATACATCTCCACAGTCGGCGAAAGAGAATTCCTGGTCGAAATCATTGACGAGCGTCACGTCAGCATTGACGGCAAAACCTACGAGGTGGACTTCGTCTCGGTCAGCGGGCAGCCGGTCTACTCCCTGATCGTGAACGGCAAATCGCACGAGGCGTATGTGAGCGAAAGCGACGAAGGCTGGCAGGTGCTTCTGCACGGACGCCTGTACCCGGTGAAGGTGGAGGATGAACGCGAAAAGCGTCTGCGGGCGGCGGCAGGCGGCGGCGTGGCAGAGACCGGCGAGTTTCATCTCAAGGCGCCCATGCCGGGGCTGGTGGTGGCGGTTCCCGTCGAGGAAGGTCAGCAGGTCAAAAAAGGACAGGTGCTGGTCATTCTCGAATCCATGAAAATGCAGAACGAATTGAAATCGCCCCGCGACGGCACGGTTGCCCGCATCCGCGTCCGAGCGGGCGAGAGCGTGGAACAAAAACAGGCATTGCTCAGCGTTCAGTAAGCCTCTTGCAAAAGTACGCCAGAGAGCGCACAATACGCTCTAACGACGGCTGACTTATGCAAGAGATCAAGTGAATTGGCATGCAGGAAATCGAAGCAAAATTCTACGTTTTGGATTTGGAAAGAATCAGGAGGCGTCTCCGGGCTTTGGAGGCGCTTTTGATTCAACCGCGCGTATTGGAGACGAACATCCGCTTCGACCTCCCCGATAACGGACTCCGTGCCGAGGGGCGCGTCCTGCGCCTCAGGCAGGATACCGAGGCGCGGCTCACCTACAAGGGCGGCAGCGTCAACCTGCAGGGCGTTCTGAAGCGCACAGAAATCGAGTTCGTCGTCGAGGATTTCGACAGGGCAAGGCAATTTCTCGAAGCGCTGGGATACCGCAGGTTGTTCTACTACGAAAAATACCGGACGACGTATGAACTTGCACAGACTTCCGAAGCCTCAGTGCATATCATGCTCGACGAACTGCCCTACGGCAATTTCGTGGAAATCGAAGGGCTGACCGCAGAATCGATTCGAGCAGCCGCCGAACAACTCGCCCTGAAATGGGATTGCGCCATTCCCGCCAGTTATCATGTCCTTTTCGACAGGCTGCGCAGCAAATACCCCTCCCTCGACCCCGCTGATTTGTCCTTTGCCGCATTGCAGGGAATGAACATCACTGCCGCCGATTTGTCCATCCGCGCGGCAGATGACTAAAGTCAGTACTTCACGAAAGCGCGTATTTGGCGCTCTCTACCGCCGAATACGCGCTAGAGAGCGCAAGTTACGCAGGGGTTTCGCGATCTACTGAAAGTATGAGGAAACTCTGTATGGTTTTCTCAAAGTCAGCAAAAGCGGCATCGAATGGACGCGAATGAACCCAATTTTTGTGTAATTCGCGTAATTCGATGCAAAAAAA
>DAOUBY010000027.1:0-4798 GCA_034432325.1 Anaerolineales bacterium | reverse complement strand
GTGGACGAATTCAAATTCCGCATGGGGTATACTGCCAAGCCTGTGCGGCAGAGGGTGGTCTTTCATCCCTGGGTGCGTCCGTTCATGAACCGCGCCAGCCATGCGCTCCTCAAGGCGGGTCTGCGGCTGAGTCCCGGACACTCCACGCTCTCCAAAGCCGAAGGCATGCTGCGCTTTTATTTGCAGGGACGGCTGCCGCTCGAAAAACAATCCCTGCCCACGCCTTTGCAGTCCAGGTGAGTTTCACACAAGGTCTCTTTCATTATGCAAAACACTCCCGTTACCCTGTCCTCATTGCTCGCTCTGCCCGGGCTGTATGCCCGCTTCGAAAAACGGCTTTCCGACCTTGCCAAGCGCCTGCTCGATGTCTTTGCCGCCGCGCTGGGGCTGCTCCTGCTTTCCCCCCTGTTTCTGGCGCTGGGCATCCTCATCAAGCGCGATTCGCCCGGCCCCGTCTTCTACTGGGGAAGGCGCATCGGCAGGTTTGGCAAGGAGTTCCGCATCCTCAAATTCCGCACCATGCGCGAAGAACCAGCCAGTTACAGCGGACCTCCGCTGACCGGGCGGGGCGACCCGCGCATCACACCGCTGGGACAATGGCTGCGCGACACCAAATTGAACGAACTGCCTCAGTTGTGGAACGTGCTGATTGGCGAGATGAGTCTCGTCGGTCCGCGCCCCGAAGCGCCCGAAATCGTCCGCGCCTGGTCTCCTGCGGTGAAGGACGAAATCCTTTCGGTGCGCCCCGGCATCACCAGCCCCGCAAGTATTCTCTACCGCGACGAAGAAAAGCGCCTCAGCCCCAACCGTGTGATTGACGACTACCTCGAAAACATTCTGCCCGACAAACTGCGCCTCGACCAACTCTACGTGCGCCATCACAACCTCCTCACCGACCTCGATACGCTGTTCTGGACGTTTGTGGTGCTGATTCCGCGCCTCAGCCGCAGACCCATTTCCGAAGCCTGGCTCTTTGGCGGACCCATCACCCGCCTCTCGCGCCGCTACCTGAACTGGTTCATCACCGATTTTGTGGTTGCCCTCCTCGGCATTGGCTTGACGGGGTTCCTCTGGCGGCTGAGCGGACCGCTGGATATTGGTCTCGACCGCGCCGCCTCGCTGGCGGTTGTGCTGGCATTTCTCTTCAGTCTGTTCAATGTTGTGCTTGGGTTGAAGGCGGTCTCCTGGGCGTACCCGGCAGCGGAGGATGTTTTGCGGCTGTTTGCCTCCTGCGCCCTGGTGACCGTCACGGTGATTGGCATCGAACTGGCGTATCATCCGCACATCTTTCCCCCGGTGCGCTTTATGTCGGCGGCAGGACTGGTGGTGCTTTTGGGGTTTATTGCCGTGCGCTACCGCCTGCGTCTGGTGACCGGGCTTGCCAGCCGCTGGATCACCCTCCGCAACAGCACCTTTGGCGCGCCGGAGCGCGTGCTGGTGGTGGGCGCCGGGGAAGGCAGCGAGTTTGCAGCGTGGCTTTTGCAAAGACGCGAGTTCAAACGCATTTATAAAATCGTCGGCATTGTGGATGACGACCCGCTGAAACAAGGCATGCGTTACGAGGGGCTGAAAGTGCTCGGCTTCACCGCCGACCTGCCGGACCTGGTGAAAAAACACGATGTGGGCGTCATCTTCCATGCCCTCACCCGAATGGCGCAGGAAGACCAGGCGCACATGCTGTCACTCTACCGGAGAATCGGCGTGCGCGTGGTGATGCTTTCGGACGTGCTCGACCTCCTGCGCCGTCAGTTGACGCGGCCTGCGGCCGCTGCTGTCGAAGCCGTTGATGAGGCGTTTGCCGCACATACTGTGGAAGAGAAGGCTGCCGTATGAGCGAATTTTGGCGCGGGAAGCAGGCGCTGGTTACCGGAGCGGGCGGTTTCATCGGCAGTCATCTCGTGGAGGCGCTCTTGCACAAAGGCGCGAAGGTGCGCGCGTTCATCCGCTATACCTCGCGCGGCGACCTCGGACTGCTCAAACTGCTCTCCGAAGGCGACCTCGCTCAGGTGGAAGTGGTTACGGGCGACCTGCGGGATGAACACGCCGTTCGCGACGCCGTCAAAGGCTGCGACGCGGTCTTTCATTTGGGGGCGCTGATTTCCATTCCGTATTCCTACCTCCATCCGGCGGAGGTGGCGTCGGTCAATTTCATGGGGACGCTCAATGTGCTGATGGCGTGCCGTGAGCATGGGGTGGGACGGTTGGTGCACACGTCCACGAGCGAGGTGTATGGCACGGCGCGGCAGACGCCCATCGGCGAAAGCCATGTTCTGCAGGGACAGTCGCCCTATTCCGCCAGCAAGATCGGCGCGGACAAACTGGTGGAAAGTTTCATCGCCGCCTACAGCCTGCCCGCCGTGACGGTGCGCCCGTTCAACACGTTTGGACCGAGGCAGTCGGCGCGGGCGGTCATTCCCACCATCATCACGCAGGCGCTGGCAAAGGATGAGATTCGCCTCGGCAGCCTGACCACCACGCGCGACTTCACGTTTGTGACCGACACCGTGAACGGCTTCCTGTGCGCGGCAGAAGCGCCGGGCGTGGAGGGCGGGGTCTTCAACCTGGGAACCGGCGAGGAGATTTCCATCGGCGATCTGGCGGAGCGAATCCTCCGTCAGATTGGCAGAACTGTCAGAATAACAGAAGACAGGCAGCGGTTAAGACCGGAAGCGTCCGAAGTCCTGCGGCTGGTATCCGATAATTCCCTCGCCGTTCAGCGCCTGGGATGGAAGCCCTCGGTCACGCTGGACGAGGGGCTGAGGCGCACCATCGAGTGGATTCGCGCCAACCTGCATCGTTACAAAGTGGGCGTTTATGAGTTTTAGGAGGGACGCATGAAGGCGGTCATTCTGGCGGGGGGCAGGGGCACGCGCCTTTCGCCGTACACGAAAATTCTGCCCAAGCCGCTCATGCCCATCGGCGATATGCCCATTCTGGAAGTGATGCTCAAGCAGATGAAACGCGCCGGCATCACCGACATCACCCTCACGGTGGGACACCTTGCCAACCTGCTGCGCACGTTCTTCATGGACGGGCGGCAGTGGGGGATGAACATTTCGTACAGTTACGAGGAGAAACCGCTCGGCACGGCGGGTCCGCTCTCGCTGATTCCGGGGCTGGATGCGACTTTCCTGGTTGCCAACGGCGACGTGCTGACCACGCTGGACTTTCGCGAACTGGCGGCGTTTCACCGTTCGCAGGGCGGCGCCGCCACCATCGCCGTCCACAAACGGCAGGTCAAAATTGACCTGGGGGTGGTGCAGTGGGACGGCGATTACCGCATTCACGGCTACATCGAGAAGCCGACCTACGATTACACCGTGAGCATGGGCGTCTACGTTTTCGAGCCGCGGGTGTTGGAATTCATCCCTCGCAATGTGTATCTTGATTTCCCCGAACTCGTCTTGAAATTGATTGCCGCCGGCGAAAAAGTCGTCGGTTATCCCTTCGACGGCTACTGGATGGACCTCGGGCGTCCCGATGACTACGCCCAAGCCGCCGAAGATTTCGCCAGCATGCGGGAACAGTTCCTGCCCGAGGAGTGATTGTGAATTGGCGCATTCCGCTTTCCGATATTGATTTTGGAGCCGAGGAAGAAGAAGCCGTTCAGCAGGTGGTGAAGAGCCGCTGGCTGACGATGGGCGCCGTGACGCGGGAGTTCGAAGAAGAATTCGCCGCCTACGCCGGCGCGCGCCACGCGATTGCGGTGACGAATGCCACAGCGGCGCTGCATCTCGCTTGCGTGGCGGCAGGCTTGGGTCCGGGAGACGAAGCGGTTCTCCCCTCGCTGACGTTTGTCGCCACAGCCAACGCCGTCCGCTACGCTGGAGCCGTTCCCGTCTTCGCCGACATTCAGGGCGAAAACGATTTGAACATCTCGCCGCAAGCCATCGAGGCGCGCATCACGCCGCGCACGCGCGCCATCGTGGCGGTGCATTACGGCGGCTACCCTTGCGACATGCCCGCCATCCTTGCCCTCGCCGAGCGCTACGGGCTGACCGTCATCGAGGACGCCGCGCACGCCGCCGGCTCGCAACTGGACGGGCGCATGCCCGGCACGTGCGGCAAAATCGGTTGTTTCAGTTTCTTTTCCAACAAAAACATGACCACCGCCGAAGGCGGGATGCTGGTGACGGACGACGACGCGATGGCAGAGCGGCTCCGCCTTTTGCGCTCGCACGGCATGACCAGCCTGACCTGGGACCGCCACAAGGGTCACGCCTGGAGTTACGACGTGGTGGACCTGGGCTACAACTACCGCATTGACGAAATCCGCTCGGCGCTGGGGCGGGTGCAGTTGAAGAAACTTCCGCGCAACAATCAATTGCGGCGCGAGAAGACCGCCCTCTACCGCCGCCTGCTGGCGGACTATTGTCCCGAAGTGGTCGTCCCTTTCAATGAACATGCGGGAGTTTCGGCATGCCATCTGCTGCCCATTCTGCTTCCCGAAGGCGCGCCGCGTGAGCCTTTCATGGAGGCGATGAAAGCGCAGGGGATTCAAACCAGCATCCACTACCCGCCGATTCACCGCTTCAGCGCCTATCGAGACCTGAACCTGCCCGGCGCATCGAACCTGCCGCAGACCGAATCGGCGGCGGCGCGTGAAGTGACTCTGCCGCTCTACCCCGCCCTCGCCGATGACGACATCCGCTTTGTGGCGCAGGCGGTGCAAACGTCACTGGCGGGCGTGGCGCGGGTCTCTGAGTAGTATGGTTTTCTCAAAGTCAGCAAAAGCGGCATCGAATGGACGCGAATGAACCCAATTTTTGTGTAATTCGCGTAATTCGATGCAAAAAAA
>DAOUBY010000026.1:0-3515 GCA_034432325.1 Anaerolineales bacterium | reverse complement strand
CAGGACTTACGCAAAACCCTGCGTAGAGCGCGTTCTCTAACGCGCAGACTGGATAATCCACGTTAGAGAACGTTGATTACGCGTAAGTCCTAATCCTTTTGTCACGATTGCAGGAGAAAAAAATGGGTCAATTCAAATACAAACGCATCCTTTTGAAACTGAGCGGCGAGGCGCTCGCGGGTGAATCGGGCTTCGGCATAGACGTGGACGAAGCCGAATCCATCGCCAAGCGCATCAAAGAAGTCCACGACCTCGGGCTGGAAATCGCCGTCGTAATCGGCGCCGGCAACCTGTGGCGCGGCAAACAGGGGCTGGAACGCGGCATGGACCGCTCCACCGCAGATTACATGGGCATGCTCGCCACCGTCATGAACGCCATGGCGCTGATGGACGCCCTGGAACGCGAAGGCGTATACACCCGCGTCATGTCTGCCATCGAAATGCGCGCCATCGCCGAACCCTACATCCGCCGCCGCGCCACCCGTCACCTCGAAAAGGGACGCGTGGTCATCTTTGGCGCCGGCACCGGCAACCCCTTCTTCTCCACCGACACCGCCGCCGCGCTGCGCGCCACTGAAATTGACGCCGACGTCGTCATCAAAGCAACCAAGGTGGATGGCGTGTACGACTCCGACCCCAAGAAAAACCCCAACGCCAAAAAGTTCGACGAACTCACCTACATTGACGTCATCAACCGCCGTCTGCAGGTGATGGACAGCACCGCCATCACCCACTGCATGGAAAACAAAATCCCCATCCTCGTCGTCAACCTGTGGGACCCCAACGCCCTGCTCGCCGCGCTCAGGGGCGAAGCCGTCGGCACACTCGTTCACGGTTGAAACAAACCGCGCCCTGCGCAGGAGAGAGCCGCTTCTCTCCTGCTTTTCTTTTGAGAGACTCTCACCTTCCCTCGTTTCCTCTCCAAATGGTATGGCTTTCTCAAGTTGCCTTTATGACCGCCTGCTCTGTTTTTTTGCATCGAATTACGCGAATTACCCAAAAATTGGGTTCATTCGCGTCCATTCGATGCCGCTTTTGCTGACTTTGAGAAAACCATACTCCAAATGGATGCCCGTATAGCAAATTTCCAGATTTTGGGGTATCCTTAATCCAACTTCACTTTCATATTCAGGAGATTGTGGTGATAAAAGACATCCTCAACGACGCCGAAACCCGCATGCGAGGCGCCATTTCCGTTCTGCATGACGACCTGGCTGGCATCCGCACCGGGCGCGCCAGCCCTGCCCTCGTCGAACGCCTGCAGGTGGAATACTACGGGACGCCCACCCCCCTCCAGCAACTCGCCTCCATCAGCGTTCCCGAACCGCGCTCCCTGATGATCAAACCCTTCGACGCCTCCACCCTGAAAGCCATCGAAAAAGCGATTCTCGCCTCGGACCTGGGGCTGACGCCCAACAGCGACGGCAAAGCCATCCACCTCAACCTGCCTCCGCTCACCGAAGAGCGCCGCCGCGACCTGGTCAAACACATGCACCACCGCCTCGAGGAAGCGCGCATCGCCATCCGCAACATCCGCCGCGACGCTCACAACGACATGCGCGAATTCGAAAAGGAAAAACTGATCTCCGAAGACGAACTCGAACGCGGAGAGGCAGACCTTCAAAAACTGACCGACAAATTCATCGAAGAAATCGCCGAACTGGGCAGGAAAAAAGAAGCGGAAATTATGGAAGTGTAGGCGCATAACCCGCCCGCACACTCTTACTGAATGCCCACACCCTCCCTCCACATTCCGCCCGAAAAACTTCCCCGCCACGTTGCCATGATCATGGACGGCAACGGACGCTGGGCGCTTTCACGCGGCTTGCCGCGCCTCGCCGGTCACAAAGCCGGCACCGAAAACCTGCGCCGCGTCATCCGCTCCACCGTCGAATTTGGCGTCAAATACCTCACCATCTACGCCTTCTCCACCGAAAACTGGGGACGTCCCCTCGAAGAAGTGCGCGGACTGATGTCCATCCTCGAAGACGTGCTCGACAAGGAACTTGCCGAACTTCACGCCGAAGGCGTCCAACTGCGCCATATCGGGCGTCTGGAGCGGCTCTCTCCCAAACTTCAGAAAAAAGTGATCCAAGCCATCGAACTCACCAAAAATAACGACCGCCTGATCCTGAACGTCGCCTTCAACTACGGCGGGCGCGACGAAATCGTGCATGCCATTCAAAAAATCATCCGTGACGGCATCCCCGCCGAAGAAGTCACCGATGAACTCGTCAGCCGCTACCTCTACACCGCCGGCGTCCCCGACCCCGACCTGATCATCCGCACCTCGGGCGAACTGCGCGTCAGCAACTTCCTCATCTGGCAGGCGGCATACTCCGAATGGTACGTCACCCCCACCTATTGGCCCGATTTCGACCAGGAAGAATACCGCCGCGCCCTCGAAGCGTTTGCCCAGCGCGACCGGCGTTTTGGCAAGGTCTCATCCACAGAGTTCGAGGCGTCGAATGCTTAAACGCACCCTGACGGCATTGGGAATGGCGGCAGTGGGGTTGCCCGCCATCATCTACGGCGGCTGGTTCTATTTTCTGGTCATGAGCATTTTTCTCGTTGGGGGAGCGTGGGAATACGTCCGCTTGTACCGGGCTGTAAATCACGAACCAAACCAAACGGTCACGATTGGAGGCGTGCTGGTGCTGGTCACTGCACGCTTCTTTTTTCCCGAAGCCTCCATCCTCGTTTTCGTCGCCGTCATCCTCATCGCCATGACCGTCCACCTGCTTGCCTTCGAGCGCGGACGCGACCACGCCGCCGTGGACTTCGGCGTCAGCGTGGCGGGCATCGTCTATCTGGGCTGGATCGGCGCCTACCTGCTCGACCTGCGCAGCCTTGTCAGCAATCAAATGGGCGTATGGTGGTTCATGCTGGTCCTGCCGCTGGTGTGGGCGGCGGATACCGGCGGTTATTCCATCGGCGCGGCATACGGCAAACACAAAATGACCCGCCGCCTCAGCCCCAAAAAAAGCTGGGAGGGCTATTTTGCCGGCATCTTCACCGCCATCCTCGTCGGTGCGTTCTTTGCCTACGCCTTTTCCTCCCTCGGACCTCAACCGCTGGGCGGCTTCATCACCCCCCTGCAGGGCGCACTGCTTGGGCTGGTCATCGGCGCGCTTGCCCCCCTCGGAGACCTCGGCGAGAGCATGTTCAAACGTCAGAGCGGCATGAAAGACTCCAGCAACATCTTCCCCGGTCACGGCGGTTTCCTCGACCGCATCGACTCGTGGATTTGGGGCGCCGCCCTCGGCTACTTCATCATCCAGTATTTCATCTTGTAACTCTGTAAGAAAGTGTTTTGAAATTCATGTTCTAACATTACAGCGCAAAGTCCGACGCTAGAGAGCGTCTCTTACGCTGCGAGCGTAGGCAGACGTTAGAGAACGCCTGCCTACCTTGCGCTGTAATACTAACTGATGTTACGCAGTTTTCCCGTAGCGCGACATTTATGTCGCCTGAAAATACGAGATACCCTTCGGCAGGCTCAGGGCGAGAATCTC
>DAOUBY010000025.1:0-10241 GCA_034432325.1 Anaerolineales bacterium | reverse complement strand
AGGCGTAGCGTCCGCTGGCAGACATGCGGGTGATGTGCACGGCATAGCCGCTGTCCACTTCGCTGACGATTTCCTTGGTGTCGCCGTCAATGACCGCCACTTTGCCGGCGTCGCGCAGGGTGACGATGAAGTAGTTCTCGATGTTGCGCTTCGTCTGCGGGGAGGTCGGGCGCTGCTCAACCGGCGTAATCAACTGCCAGGAGTCCTTCATCTGCTGCAACGAAAGTTCGGGCGGGGCGGGCGGTTCGTTTTGCAGGAACTTTGCCATAATCTCGGTCTGCTCCTGCGTGAAGACGCCCTGTTTGCCCCAGTCGGGCATGCCGCGCGAAGTGCCGTTGAAGATGATCGCCGCCAGCCCCACCGTGCCTTTGGGCAGGGTCTTATCGGGCGTGAGGGCGGGACCGGTGGCGCCCTTTCGCAGCGTGCCATGACAGCCCGCGCAGCGCTCGAAGAAGGTCTGTTTTGCCCAGGCGAACTCCTCGTCGGTCAGCGTGGGAGCCTCGCCGGCGGGCGCGGGCGCTTCAGTCCCTCCGCTGGAACCTGCCTCGGTTGCAGAAGCAGACGCCCCGTCTGGAAGCGAAGCGAGATACTTCACGACGGCGTTCAGTTCGTCGGCGCTCAAGGTCTGCGCGAGCGAGGCGGGCATCACGCCTTTCGTACAGGGACCCGTCGGGCAGGCGGGGGCGATGAAGGCGTCTGGCGATTGAATCGATTCCGTGATGTACTCTTCGGCGGTCTTTGCCATGCCGCTATATTTGCCTGTGGCAATCAGGTCTGCCGCCTCCTTGCCGATGGCGCTCAGGTCGGGACCAATCGTCCCCACCGCGCCCGGCACGCCGGGGATGACATGACAAGCCACGCACCCGCCCTTTTGAATCGCCTGAACGGCGAGTTCCCTGTCGTACAGCCCGGCGGGCTTTGCGGCAGGTTCCGCGCCCGAAACCGGCGCAGAATCAACCGGCGCCTGCGCCGCGCCCACCAGCAGTACGCCCTTCATGCCCAGTTTCTCATGGGTCGAGTCGTAATACTTGATGGCGGTTTCCTGATTCGGCACGGTGAACGTGATGGAAGTGGTCTCCCCTTTCTTCGTCACCACATCCGATTTGACATTGATCCCCTCGAAAACGATGTCATGCGTACCCTCCCCGCTGTTGACCAGCATCACGGTAATCCGCTCGCCGGGTTCGGCGTGCAGGGCGGGGTTGACCACGCCGTTGATTTCGCCATCCACGCCCAGATAGACGAAATTGCCGTCGCGCAGGGCGGTGGTGAGAACATACTCGGTGTTCACCGCCTCGGCTTTCGGCGAGCAGGCGGCGAGGATGCCCGCCAGAATCAAAGCGAACGCAGCAAACTTTAACAGCCTCATTGCACACTCTCCTTGAAGAAAGATGGATTGGACGTCCGAACCTTGTCGAGAAAATCCTGCAAATCCAGCCCATAGACCTGCGCTACATACGTCAGCGTGCAAAAGCGCGCCAGAAAACACCCCACGCATCCCGTTTGCAGAGATTGAAAGACGCTCACTGCGCCGGGCAGGCTGGCAAGCGTTTCCTCTACGGTGGTTTCGGCTTGGGGAAAACGACAAACGTCCACGCCCCCACCATACTCTCTTTTATCCATTCTTTCTTTGCGCCAGCGCAAACAAGAAAAAACGCACGGGATTTGCCTGCCCGTGCGCCTCACGCCACGCCGCTTATGGATTCTCCCCCTCGGCAATTTGCACCAGCCCATGCGGCTGGCGGATCAAAACCCGCTCTCTGCCTGCTTCCACCAACCCGCGCCTTTCCCACTCTGCCAGCACCCGGCTGACGGTGAAAATGGTCGTGCCAGAAGCCTCCGCCAGGTCCTGCCGCGAGAGGGGCAGTTCGATCATCGTCTCATCGCCGGCGGCGCGCACGCCGATTTGCGAGGCGAGCCGCAAAACGGTCAGAGCGATGCGGCGTTCCACGCGTTCGGTTGCGAGTTCGCGGTAGCGTTCCTGCATCTCCTGAATGTAGGCGGTCATCAACTGCATCAAGCCAAAATTCAGGTAGGGGCGGGTCTTCAGCGCTTCATGCAAAAAGGCGCTTTCAATGGCGAGCGCCGTCGAAGGCTCCAGCGCCTGGGCTGTGGCGGGGTACACCGCCCCCGGTCTCACCGCGCCAAGCGCGCCAAACATCTGCCATTCGTTGATGGTCCGCAAATTGACCTGCTGCCCCGCCGTGTTGGATTGCAACAACTTTGCCCTGCCCGATACCAGAATATAGAAATAGATTGCCGGGTCGCCCTGCAGGAAGAAAAAATCGCCCTCTTCAATCGTCCGCAGGAGGGCTTTCGAGAGGAACAATTGCAAGTCCTCGTCGGTGGCTTCACGAAAAACGCTGACGCGGCGCAGATCGGCAGGGTTGAGGTGCATGGAGCAATTCTACTCTCAATCATGAACTGATGTTACGCAGTTTTCCCGTAGCGCGAGATTTTGCAGATTGAGAAATTATTGACTGCACTGAAAAAACCTTTTCGTACCACGAAGAACACAAAGACCACGAAGTTTTTTAAATCATCTTGCATCGAATTTCAAGATTCTGAACAGCGCCTTTTGGAATTCCTTTGTGTACTTCGTGTCCTTCGTGGATAAAGACCTTTTTGCAGTAGACTCATGTTTTTTGGGGAGGAGCGTACCGGGCGCTCACAACCCAAAACCCGCACACGGATTGAACAGATTGAACGGATTTACACGGAGTTCTTGAGAAAAATCCGTGCGATTCCGTAAATTCCGCGTAATCCGTGTCCAAAAGGTCTTCACTTCAAACGAACTCTAAACTCCAGTTACTTACTCTGTTCAAAAATCACGAAGATTGGCGCAGAATTTTGCGATCCACTGACAATACCGCAAACCTTCAGACTGGTTTATCATAGGGCGGGAAGCGCAGACTGAACCGGCAGCGCCCGTCGGCTGAATACGCCCCACCGTTGCACCGGCGCGCTTCTGCGCAAACGCAAATGGCAAACTTCCTCGACAACCTCCTCTACATCTTCCAAAGACTCAACTGGCTGAGCGTCCTCGACATCCTGCTCGTCACGCTCATCTTCTTCGCCGTGCTTTACTCCTTCCGCGACACGCAGGCGATGGTCTTACTGCGCGGCGTCATCTTTCTGGTTGTCACACTGGTCTTATTCACCACACTGGTCGAACTGCCCGCCTTCTCCTGGCTGGTACAAAACGCCCTGCCCGCCCTGCTGGTGGCAATCCCCGTCGTCTTTGCCCCTGAAATTCGCCGCGCCCTCGAACGGCTGGGGCGCGCCGGCATCTTCACTCTCGCCGCCAGCGCCGCATACCCCACAGCCACAGACACCCCCAAAGCCCTGAAAGCCATTGTTGAAGCCGCCGCACGGCTTTCCGCCCGGCAGCACGGCGCCCTCATCGTCATCCAGCGGCAGGACAGCCTCGAACAATACATTGAAACCGGCGTCCAGATGCACGCCCTGGTAACCCCCGAACTGCTCCTGCAAATCTTCTACCCCGATACCCCTCTGCACGATGGCGCAGTCATCATTGTAGATGGGCGCATCGCCGCCGCCGCCTGCGTCATGCCGCTCTCTGCCAGCGGCGTGCTCAACCGCTCGCCCGAACGTCAGATGGGGCTAAGGCACAGAGCCGCCCTCGGCGTGTCGGAGGTCAGCGACGCGGTATCCGTCGTCGTGTCGGAACAGAGCGGCTCCATTTCCATCTCCCACGCCGGGCGCATGATCCGCCGCATAGACCCCGAACGGCTGGAAAAAATCCTCGCCGCATTCTTCAACCCCGAAACCACCACCCCGCAGCAGGTCTGGATGAAGCGCTTCTTCCCTCACCGCACCCTCAGAAAGGACGAATAAGATGCGCAGCCTTGCCGCCAACTTCCGCACCTTCCTGCTTGCGCTCGTTCTGGGGATTGCCGTTTGGGTTTCCGCCGTCACATCGGCAGACCCGGATGAAATCCGCCTCTACCCCAACCCCATACCTTTGGAAGTGGTGGGCAAAGCGCCCTCGCTGATCGTCACCACCGAAATCCCCGCCAGTGTGGAGGTCACCCTGCGCGCGCCCCGCTCGGTGTGGGAACAACTCAACGCCACCGAACGCTCGGTGCAGGCAACCCTGGACCTTTCGGGACTCGAAGCCGGCGAACACGAAGTGCCCGTTCAAATCCGCGTTCTGGCGCGCCCGTACCAAATCGTTCTCGCCTCGCCGGATACTGTCACCGTCAAACTCGAACCGGTCGCCACCCGCACCCTGACCATCGAAAAGATCATCAACGGAATCCCCGCCCTCGGCTATCAGGCGGGCGAAGCGGTCATCGCGCCGGAGACCGTGCTCATCTCCGGACCCGAGTCGCTGGTCAATCAGGCTGTCCATGCGCGTGTGACCATCAACCTGGAAGGCGCACGCGAAAGCGTGGAACAAGCGAGCCCGCTTCAAATTCTGGATGAAAACAACGCTGTCATCCGCGGGCTGACGATCACACCGGAAACCGTTCAAGTGAGCGTACCGGTCAGCCAGCAGGGCGGCTTCCGCGACCTGGCGGTCAAAGTGGTGGTGAGCGGGCAGATCGCCGCCGGCTACCGTCTCGAAAACATCTCGGTCTTCCCGCCGGTGGTCACTGTGTTCGCCTCCGATCCCAATCTGGTCACCAGCCTGCCCGGCGTGGTGGAGACCCAGCCGCTGAACCTGCAAGACGCCAACGAAAACATCACCACGAGGCTGGCGCTCAACCTGCCCGAAAACGTCACCCTCGTCGGCGCGCAGACGGTTCAGGTGACGGTGGGCATCTCGCCCATTCAAACCAGCCTGACCCTCCTGAACCAGAAAATCAACGTCATCGGGCTGACCGAAGGGCTGACCGTGCGCATCCTGCCGCAGACGGTGGATGTCATCCTTTCCGGTCCGCTTCCCACTCTGGATTCGCTCACCCCTCAGGATGTCATCGTGAGCGTGGATGTCAGCGGGCTGGGGCTGGGCACACATCAACTCACCCCGCAGGTGGATATTCTGCTCGAAAACGTGGAAGTCGAATCCATTTTGCCCGGAACGGTGGAAGTGGTAATATCTCCGCCAGGCACACCGACCATCACACCCTTCCCAACCCCGTAAGAATGCCTGAAAACTGTTCTGGTAGTATGCCGAATGTCGTGTCCATTCGTACCGCGAGATGAATCTCGCGCCACTTTTACGCGTAAACGGCGTTCTCCAACACCATACGCATCGAAACGGTTCTTTTGACAACTACACCCTGTCTCTCTCACAAGGAGAGCGAGAAAAGAAGATATGAGCAAACCTATCGTGGCAATCGTTGGCAGACCCAACGTAGGAAAAAGCACCCTGTTCAACCGCCTTGTCGGCGAGCGTCTTGCCATTGTGGACGATACGCCCGGCACCACGCGCGACCGTCTCTTTGGGGAATCCGAATGGAACGGACGCGCCTTTCACGTTGTGGATACCGGCGGCATTGACCCGACTCACGGCGGCAAGACTCCGCTCTCGGTGGGTTCGGCCGATTTCATCGAGGAGATCAAGGCTCAGGCGCAGGCGGCAATTCAGGAAGCGGATGCCATCCTCTTCGTCGTGGATGGCGAAGCGGGGGTGACCGCGCCCGATCTCGAAGTGGCGGGCATCCTGCGCCGTTTCCAGAAGAAACTGGCAGACGGTTCGTTCCATCCCCCCATCCTGGTCGTCGTCAACAAGTGCGAATCAAAGGAGCGGCGCGACAACGCGGCTCAATTCTACGAACTGGGACTGGGCGACCCCATCCCCATCTCTGCCGTGCACGGAACCGGCACCGGCGACCTGCTCGACGTGCTGGTGGCTGCTTTTCCTGCCGAGCAGGAGCAGGAGGAGGATGAGAGCGTCAAGATTGCCATCGTGGGCAAGCCGAATGCGGGCAAGTCGAGCCTGCTCAACAAACTGGTCGGCGAGGAGCGCGCCATTGTCAGTCCCATCCCCGGCACCACGCGCGACGCGATTGACACAAAGATCGAATTCAACGGCTTGCCCGTGACGCTGATTGACACGGCGGGCATCCGCAAGCGCGGCAAGATCGTGCCCGGCGTGGAGCAGTTCAGCGTCCTGCGCGCGTTCAAAGCCATCGAACGGGCAGACGTTGCCCTGCTGGTGATTGACGCGACGACAGGCATCACCTCGCAGGATGCGCACATCGCGGGCTTCATTCTCGAACAGTGGAAATCGTGCGTGGTTGTCGTCAACAAATGGGACGCCATCGAAAAGGATTCATTCACGATGGAGGAATACACGCGCAAGATCCGCGCCGACCTGAACTTCATGGACTATGTGCCGCTGTTGTTCATCTCCGCCAAGACCGGTCAGCGCGTGGATCAGGTTCTGCCGATGGCGCTGCGTGTGCAGGAGGAACGCCTGGCGCGGCTGACCACTTCCAAAATCAACGAGGTCATTCACAAGGCGCAGGATGCGCATCCGCACCCGGCTCATGCGGGGAGGCAGTTGAAGATGTACTACGGCACGCAGGTCCGCTCCGACCCGCCGACGTTCATGATCTACGTCAACGACCCGAAGTTGATGCACTTCTCGTATTTGCGCTATCTGGAGAATCAAATCCGCGCGGCGTATGGTTTTTTGGGAACACCGATACGAATTGTGACGAAAAGCAGAAGGGAATAACAATCAGCCGTTAGCAAGGAGAAGTGATGAAAGATTTCCGTCAACTCAAGGTATGGGAAAAATCCCATCAGTTGGCTTTAGCGGTCTACAAAGCAACGAAGGATTTTCCCAAAGAAGAACTATACGGACTGACTTCGCAAATCCGCCGCTCAAGTATGCCCATTCCAACGAATATTGCAGAAGGTTGCGGACGAAACACAGACGCTGAATTCGCGCGTTTTCTACAAATTGCAATGGGCTCCGCCAGCGAAGCGGAATACCAACTCATCCTTGCCCGCGATCTAGAATTTCTCTCCAAGGGCTCATACGAACGATTTCATAACGATGGGGAGGAAGTGAAACGCATGCTTGCCTCTCCCCTCAAAACGTTGAGAGCCGACCGCTGATGGCTGACTGCTTTGATTTCGTCATCATCGGCTCGGGCTTCGGGGGAAGCGTCTCTGCCATGCGCCTCACCGAAAAAGGCTACTCTGTCCTCGTCCTCGAAAAAGGCAAACGCTTCGAAGACCAAGACTTCGCCAGTTCCAACTGGCAGTTCTGGAAATACCTCTGGATGCCCGCCCTGCGCGCATACGGCATTCTGCAAATCAGCCTGCTCAAAGGCGTGATGGTCCTGCACGGAGCGGGAGTGGGCGGCGGCAGTTTGGGCTACGCCAACGTGCTCGAAGTCCCCACCGAGCAAACCTTCGCCACGCCTGCCTGGAATCAGCCGCTGAAATGGGGGGAAATCCTGCGCCCGCATTACGAGACGGCGAAGAAAATGCTCGGCGTAGCGCGCAACCCCAAACTGTGGACAGCCGACCTGGTCCTCAAACAGATGGCGGAGGAACGCGGTATGGGACACACCTTCCGCGCCACCGATGTCGGCGCATACTTCGGGGAGGCGGGCGTCACCGTCCCCGATCCTTACTTCGGCGGACAGGGACCCGCGCGCGCCGGCTGTCGTCACTGCGGCGGCTGCATGGTGGGATGCCGTCACAACGCCAAGAACACGCTCCCCAAAAATTACCTGTACTTTGCGGAGAAAAACGGCGCGGAAATTATTGCAGAAGCAGAAGTGACCGACGTTCACCCTCTCTCGAACTTTAATCGCAAGCCGCACGTCGAAGGTCAAACGTCCGAAGCGCGTTATGCTGTCGTCTATCGCACATCCACAAGGCTGTTCAAAAAGACAAAAACCGTTTACGCAAGGAACGTCATCTTCTCCGCCGGCGTGATGGGAACGATGAAACTCCTGCTCACCCTGCGCGACGTGAAGAAGTCGCTGCCAAAACTTTCGGGGAGACTCGGCACAATGGTCAGGACCAATTCCGAAGGTCTGTTGGGAAGCGTGGCGCGGACGTCCGAGGTGAATTATTCGGAAGGCGTCGCCATTTCGTCCATCTACAACCACGACGAGCAGACGCGCATCGAGCCGGTGCGCTACCCCGATGGGTCGTCGCTGATGCGTTTCCTTGCCGCGCCGCTCATCGCCAGAGACGTGAGCGTGCCGGTGCGCCTCCTGCGTTTTGCCGCGTGGGCGCTCACCCATCCGCTGGATTTTGCGAAGGCGCTGCTCCTGCCCGGCTGGGCGCACAATGTGACCATCCTGCTCGTCATGCAGCACGCCGACAACCGCATGCGCTTCCGCATCGGGCGCAGTCTGTTCACGCTCTTTCGCAGCGGCATGGTGGCGGAGGAGGAACCCGGCTACACCATCAACGCTCAGGTGGAAGGTTCGCACGAGATCACGCGCGAATTTGCCCGGCGCACAAACGGCATCCCGCTCGGCTCGATTGGCGAGAACCTGCTGGGCATGCCGACCACCGCCCACATCCTTGGCGGCGCGCCAATTGGGAAAAATGCCGATGAAGGCGTGGTGGACGAAAACTTCCAGATTCACAATTACCCCGGTCTCTACATCGTGGACGGCTCGATCATGCCCGCCAACCCCGGCGTCAACCCCTCGCTGACCATCACCGCACTGGCTGAATATGCGATGAGCAAAGTGCCAGTGAAAAGTGATCAGTGATCAGTTTTCAGCCATTAGATATCCTTTTCATCCCCGTTTATCTGTGGTGAATTAAATGACAACCTTCTCCCCCACCCTCGACTTCGCCCACCAACTCGATTCCCTCGACCCCCTCGCCTCCTTCCGCGACCAATTCGTCATCACTGACCCGGACCTCATCTACCTCGACGGCAACTCGCTGGGACGCCTGCCCAAAGCCGCCGCCGAGCGCGCCAAACAACTCGTGGACGAGGAATGGGGAGGCGGACTCATCCGCGGCTGGAACAAAGGCTGGTGGGAGGCTCCATCTCGCGTCGGCGACAAGATCGGGGGGCTCATCGGCGCTGCGCCGGGGCAGGTCATCGTCAGCGACACCGTCTCCGTCAACCTCTTCAAACTCACCGCCGCCGCGCTGACCCTGCAGCCGCACCGCAAATGCATCCTCACCGACACCCTCAACTTTCCCTCCGATTTATACATCCTTCAAGGGATCGTAAATTTGCTTGACGGCAAATCGCCCTCCCCCACCTTGGGGGAGGGTCGGGGAGGGGGCTACAAAATCCTCCGCATCTCCTCCCTCGACAACGACATCACCCCCGACCTCGCCGCCCTCGAAACCGCCATCAACGAAGAGACCGCCCTCGTGGCGCTCTCGCACGTCGTCTTCAAAAGCGGCTACCTCTACGACATGCGCCGCATCACCGACCTCGCCCACGCCAAAGGCGCGCTCGTCCTCTGGGACCTCAGCCACTCCGCCGGCTCCGTCCCCGTCCGCCTCGACGACTGCAACGCCGACTTCGCCATCGGCTGCACCTACAAATACCTCAACGGCGGTCCCGGCGCGCCCGCCTTCCTCTACGTCAACAAAAACCTGCAAGAAAAACTCACCTCGCCCATCTGGGGTTGGTGGGGGCAGCAGAACCCCTTCGACTTCGACCTCGACTACACCCCCGCGCCGGGCGTACAAAGATTCCTCGCCGGCACGCAGCCGATGATCTCTCTGCTCACGATGGAAGCCGCCCTCGAACCGACCTTGCAGGCAGGCATGGACGCCATCCGCGCCAAATCCATCCTGATGACGGACTACGCTTCATTCCTGACCGAAACCTGGCTCGTCCCCTTCGGCTTTTCCCTCGGCTCCCCGCGTGACCCTGCCCAACGCGGCTCCCACATCTCCATCCGCCACGCAGACGGCTACCGCATCAACCGCGCCCTCATCGAAGAGATGAACGTCATCCCCGACTTCCGCGCCCCCGACAATCTCCGCCTCGGCTTTGCGCCGCTCTACACCTCCTTTGCCGAAGTTTGGCAGGGCTTCGACCGCATCAAACATGTAATGGAAGAGAAACGATACGAGAAGTATCCAAAGCAAAAATTAACGGTAACATAGGGCAATCCGTTCTCAACAATTGGCGCGCACTGGGCGTTCTATGCCTGGCGCGTACTGGATCATCTGGCGCGTACTGGATCACCTGTGCGTACTGGATCATCTGGCGCGTACTGGATCATCTGTGCGTACTGGATCATCTGGCGCGTACTGGATCATCTGGCGCGTACTGGATCATCTGTGCGTACTGGATCATCTGGCGCGTACTGGAT
>DAOUBY010000024.1:0-11067 GCA_034432325.1 Anaerolineales bacterium | reverse complement strand
AGATCACGAAAACCCTGCGTAACTTGCGCTCTCTAGCGCAAATTTGGCGGTAGAGACCGCCAAATACGCGCTTTCGTGAAGTACTGAATTTGGAAAAGTGCAAAATGTCGCGCTATGGAGAAACTGCGTAACATCAGTTAGGAAAAAAGGGGGATGACCTTTGCGGGAGCGGGACATTGCATTATTGCAAATTTCATGTGCTGTTTGACAGTTGTTTTTTCATGCTGCTTTTTCCATAATAAGTTTTGATTACAAGCCGTAACTTTTCGATAAGAAAGACGACTACCAAGCGATGACATATTTTGGGCTTTTTCGACGTGATGCAGACCGTCATACGGTTCTTGCTTCGGGACATGTGGTGCCTGATTCCGCGCGTTGTGTGCAGTGTGGAATTTGTTCGTACAACTGTCCCGTTGGGATTGATGTGCGCGCTCATGCCTGGCGGGGCGAGCCGGTGGTTCACAGTCAGTGCCTGACGTGCGGCGAGTGTGTGGCGCGTTGTCCGCGCGGGGTGTTGAGGTTCGAGAAGACCGATTTGTTCGCGGGAGGGAGGCGATGAGGTACGTGATCGTTGGCTCCGGTGTGGCGGGAATTGCCGCCATCGAAGCGATTCGTTCTCTGGACCGGGAGGGGGAGGTCGTGATGATCGGCGACGACCCGCATGGCTTTTATTCGCGCCCCGGTCTTGCCTATTATCTGACCGGCGAACTGCACGATAAGGCGCTCTTCCCGCGCACTGCCAACGCATATCGCAAGATGAATTTCCGTTACGTGCGGGGCAGGGTGAACAGAATCTTTCGCGAGACGCGCGCGCTCAACCTGGAGGACGGCACTTCGCTGTCGTATGACCGTCTGTTATTGGCGGTGGGAGCGCAGGCAGCGCCGCTGAAGGTGCCCGGCGCGGAGTTGGACGGCGTTCTCAAACTCGATCATTTGGAAGACGCCAAAGCCATTTTGAAGCACGCGCGGCGCGGCAGGACGGCAGTGGTGGTGGGCGGCGGGATTACCGCACTCGAACTGGTGGAAGGGTTCATCGCCCGCGGGGTAAAGGTGCATTATCTTTTGCGCGGCGACCGCTATTGGGGCAATGTACTGGATGAGCAGGAATCGCGGATTGTGGAGCATCGGCTCGAAGAGGACGGCGTAAGACTGCACTTCCACTCGGAGGTTGCGGAGGTTCTCGGAAGGAAGGGACGCGTGAGCGGCGTGCGCCTGGTGGATGGGAAGACGCTGGCGTGCGATTTGGTGGCGTATGCGATTGGGATTCGTCCGCGGCTCGAGTTGGCGAAGCAGGCCGGGCTGGAGTCGGATCGCGGGATTTTGGTCAATGAATCTTTGCAGACCAGCGATCCCGTCATTTATGCGGCGGGAGACGTGGCGCAGGTCTATGACCCGGCAACGGGGAATTCGGTTCTCGATAGTTTGTGGGGACCGGCGCGTCAGCAAGGGTATGCGGCAGGTTTGAACATGGCGGGGAAGCGCACGGTGTATCGCAAAGCGGTGCCGTTCAATGTGACCCGCCTGGCTGGTCTGACGACGACGATCATCGGCGTCGTGGGAAGCGGGCGCGATGATGATTTGGTCGGGATTGCGCGCGGCGACAGCGAAACATGGCGTCACCTGCCGGAAGCCATCGTTGCCCAGACCGGGTTCGATGTGAACCGCCTGCGGCTGCTGGTGGGCGAACGGACGCTGTTGGGCGCGGTGGTGATGGGCGACCAGAAGCTTTCGTTTCCGCTCGAAAAGATCATTTCAGAAGGGATGGATATTTCGCCGATACGGGACAAACTCCTTGCTCCACAGTCAAAGGTGGGCGAGGTGATTGCGGATTTTTGGCTGGCAAAGAACTCAATGCGGGTTTGACAGGAGGTTTCATGCTTCGAGGCAACAAGGAACTCTGGCTGGCTTTTCTGACGATGGTCTTGATTACGGGGGTGTATGGGGCTGTGGTGGCATTCACGCGCGAAATTCCTCCGGCGAGCGAGGTGTTCGGTCACGGCATGGGGATTGTGGGCTTTATCCTGATGTTGATGACGGAAACGCTGTACAGTCTGCGCAAGCGGAGCCGCAGTGTGCGCTGGGGGAGGATGTCGGCGTGGCTGAAATTTCATATTTATACGGGGCTGGTCGGTCCGTACATGGTTTTATTGCACTCTTCCTGGAAGTTTCATGGGCTTGCCGGGGCAACGACCCTGCTGACGGTGATTATTGTGGTCAGCGGTTTTATTGGGCGTTATATCTTCACCCGCATTCCGCGGACGATGGATGGATTGGAGATCGAAGGGACGCTTTCGCAGGAAGCGCTCAAACAGGCGCGGCGTTTGCTGGCGCTCTGGCACACCATCCACATTCCGATTGGCATGGCGTTATTTATTTCTGCGTTTGTTCACATTGGAGCGGCTTTGTATTACGCAACCTTCTTGAAGTGACCTGAAAGAAAGGAGCGAGGAGAATGCGACGCGCCCGCCTGGGTTGTTTTACATTTACTGGTATCTTTGCCGCATTGGTCACGGCGTTTGCCATTGTGGGATATGCCGTTGCCAGCGGCGGTCAAATGTTCAGTCCGGGGGCGCTCAATGCCATGACTGGCGATCTGCTGGGAAATGTTCATTCACATGCGGAAATCGCCGGCGCCTGCAGTTCCTGCCACGTTGCCCCGTGGGAATCGCAGACCATGCAGGATCGTTGTGTGGTCTGCCATCAGGACATTCCCGCTCAAATGCAGGACTTGATGACGCCGCACGGGCGCATGTATGCCATTGACCCGGCGGCGGAATGCCGCGCCTGCCATCCCGAACACCGAGGGGAAACCGCCTCCCTCACCGAAATCGAAGGGTGGAAGTATCCGCATGATATTTCGGGATATTTTTTGACGGCACACCAATTCAAGGCGGAGAATGACCCGTTCAAGTGCGTGGATTGTCATGGGGGCGATGTGACCACGTTCGATGTCAACACCTGTGAGACGTGCCACGGTCAGCGCGACCAGGCATTCATGGTGAAGCACATCCTTTCTTACGGGCAATCCTGCCTGGAATGTCACAACGGTTACGACAGCATGGTGACCGCCTTTGATCACAATGCTTTTCAGTTCAAGTTGAATGGCAAACACAGCGGAGTGGCATGTGAGGAATGTCACCGCGGCGGACACAGCCTGGTGGACTTCAGAATGCAGGCTCAGGATTGCGCCTCCTGCCACTTGGACGACGATCCGCATGAGGGGATGCTGGGAAGCGACTGCGCTTCCTGCCATACGCCCGAAGGCTGGTCGCCCTCCCAATTCGACCATAACCGTTCGGCTTTCAAACTTACGCAGGCGCATGCGAACGTCGCCTGCCGCGCGTGCCATACCGACAATCTCTTCAAAGGGACGCCTTCGGATTGTTTCTCTTGTCACGCTCAGGACGACCCACATCAGGGCGTGCTGGGAACCAATTGCGCCTCCTGCCATAAGGCAACCACCTGGCAGGATGTCACCTTTGACCACTCGAAAACCGCATTTGCGCTGGTAGGCGGGCATGTGAACGTTGCCTGTACAAAATGCCACAGCAACCTGACTTTCAAAGGCACGCCCACCGCCTGCGCTTCCTGCCATGTGGACGTTCACCAGGGGCAGATGGGCATGGATTGCGCCAAATGCCATAATCCCTTCGACTGGAAGGATGTGCATTTCGACCATAGTCAGACCGGCTTCAAACTGGTTGGGGCGCATCAGGGAGCCGCCTGCACCTCCTGTCATGCCAATGGCAGGTTCAAGGGAACGCCTTCCAACTGTTTTGCCTGCCACTCATCCGACGACAAGCATAAGGGTCAGTTTGGCACGGACTGCGGCGCCTGCCATAACCCGGTCTCCTGGAAGGATGTGAATTTCGACCACAGCCGCACGGGCTTCCCGCTTTCCGGCGCGCACAGCGGGGTGAAATGCACCGCCTGCCATACGAACGGCGTTTACAAAGGTACGCCGCAGGAGTGCGTCGCCTGTCACTCTGCTGATGACGCCCACAAAGGACAGTTTGGCACAGTCTGTTCAGCCTGCCACAACACGAGCAGTTGGAAGAACGCCACTTTCGATCACAGCCGCACGGGCTTCCCGCTCACGGGTTCGCATTCGGGCGTGCAATGCCAGAAGTGTCATTCCAACGGCGTGTTCAAAGGTACGCCCTCGAATTGTTACGCCTGTCACTCTGGCAAGGACAAACACAACGGTCAGTTCGGCACGGATTGCGGTTCGTGCCACAAAACCACAAAATGGTCTGACGTGAGTTTCAATCACAACACCACCGGCTTCCCGCTTTCCGGTAAACATGCCGGCGTACAATGCAAGGCGTGTCATTCCAACGGCTATTCTGGAACGCCTTCCAATTGTTACGCCTGCCACGCCTCGGACGACAAGCACAACGGTCAATTCGGCACGGACTGCGCCTCCTGCCATACGCCCGATGGCTGGGGCAAGGCAAACTTCAATCACGACAAGACCGGTTTCCCTCTCGTCGGCAAACACGCCAAAGTTGATTGTAAAAAATGTCATCAAAACGGATATCAGGGAACGCCCAATCAATGCGTTGCCTGTCACAAGGACAAACACAACGGTAAAAACGGCACCGACTGCGCGGCTTGCCATACCCCTGAGGGGTGGGGCAAAAAGCCATAAACTTCAAACGCTTCTCTTGCATAAGCGTGCTGGAGAGCGCCCCATACTCTTCAGCGTAAGAGACGTTCTACTCTTCGGCGTAAGAGACGTTCTCTAACGTCGGATGACTTATGCATGAGGGTAAACAAAATTCAATTTGGGAGGGCAGATGCGAACTACCAATCGTCTGGGATGTCTCTCGGGGGTGGGGATGGTCGCTGCGATCATTACCGCCCTGGTCATTGCGGGATACGCCTATGCGCGGGGCGGCGTGCTGTACAACCCCGGTCCGTTGAACGCGCAAAGCGGAGAGATGCTTGGCGGCGTCACGTCTCACGCTGAGACGGGCGGGAACTGTAAAGCCTGCCACACTGCGCCGTGGGAGGCGGCAAAGATGGAAGACCGCTGTGTGGCTTGTCACGGTGAGATTGCCGTGCAGATGAAAGATGTGGCGACCCTGCACGGTTCACTGCTGACGGGACAGCCGGATCTGCGCTGCCGATTTTGCCACCCCGAACACCGCGGACCTGCCGCCAGCCTGACGGAGTTGAACGGCGTCTCGTTCCCGCATGAGGCGGTGGGATTCTCCTTGAAAGGGCACCAGTTCAAGGTCACGCGTGAAGCGTTTGTGTGTGCCGATTGTCATGCCGATGACATCTCCCGCTTCGATCGGCAAACGTGCGATACCTGTCATCGTCAAATGGATTTGGGATTCATGACGGGGCATGTTCTGTCGTTTGGCACGGCGTGCTTGCAGTGTCACGATGGAGTGGACAGCCTGGTGACGGGTTTCAATCATAACAACTTCGCCTTCAAATTGACGGGGAAACATGGCGGCGTGACGTGTGTGAAGTGTCACGTGGACGCCCGCGCGCTGGGAGATTTTGCCGCCGCTCCGCAGGATTGCTATGCCTGTCACTTCAACGACGAGCCGCACGAGGGGCGCTTTGGAAGAGACTGCGCCCTCTGTCACTCGGTGGATGGCTGGACGCCCGCCAAATTCGACCATAACCTTGCGGCGTTCAAACTCGAAGGGAAACATGCGAATGTGGCGTGTGAGTCCTGCCACCGCAATAATGTGTACAAAGGCACGCCCAGCGACTGCTACTCCTGCCACCGTCAGGATGACGAGCATAACGGTCAATTCGGCACGGACTGCGCCGCCTGCCACAACCCGTCGAGTTGGGAGAACGCCACCTTCGATCACAGCCGCAGCAACTTCCCGTTGACCGGCGCGCATGCGAACGTGGCTTGTGAGCGCTGCCATAGCGGCGGGCAGTTCAAGGGATTGTCCACGGCGTGCGTTGCCTGCCATGCCGACCCAGGCTTCCATGCGGGCGCGTTTGGTTCGAACTGTGCTTCTTGCCATGGTACATCGGCTTGGTCGCCGGCTGGGTTCGACCGCTCTCATCCTGAACCGCGCACAGACGAAGGCGGCAGCGGCATTCACCACGGCGGCGCAACTTGTCGCACCTGCCATCCAAGCACTGTGTTTACGGCAACCTGCGATGCCTGCCATAAAAATGGCTTTGAGGGCGGCGGTGAAGGCGGCGGAGGGGATGATTAGATAAAAAAAGACGCTCCCCGCGAAACAACGGGGAGCGTCTTTTTGTTTATGGCTTTCCGCCTCCACCTGAACCGTTGCCGTTCCCACCGTTACCACCGTTCCCGCCTGGTGCTGGGTTGGGCGACGGGCTTGGGCTGGGATTTCCCGTTTCAGACGGAGCAGGGTTTGGTTCACCCGGAACTGCCTCAGGCTGACCGTTTCCATTCTGAGCAGGCGGCGTGACCTCCTCCTGCCCGAATTGGAAGTCGTTCTGCACTTGCTCGCGGAACATCTCGCGGTTTTGCAAACCCTCGTCCACCACTTCCAGACGCTGCTGAAGCATGGTTTGTGTCTGATTCATCATTTGCATCTGTTGCTGCGCCGGCGGAAGCGCCTGCTCTTGTTGCGTACGCGATTGCAGCTGCGTCATTTCCTGCACCTGCAATTCGAGCCGCTCGCGGATCTGCAGCAGGGTGCGTTCCATGGCAGGATCGTCCAATTGGGCGCACAGTTGCAATGCCTGGCGGATGTGCTGTTCGAGGCGCAGTCTCACCTGATCGGGAACCGGCTGACCGGTTTCCACCAGGCGCGTCATCTCGTCAATGCGGATTTGCGCCAGTTCCATCAGACGCAGAGCCTTTGCTTCTGTATCGTAACCGAACTGCAAACCCACATCCTCGCTCCAGGTTTTGACCGCATACAACGGTTCGCCCGGCAAGTCGTCCTGCGCCGCGCCCACAACCGTCGCGCCGCCGCCGAACAACAAGCCTGCAATGACAAGGATGGAGAGTAATACGTTCATGGCATATCGCTCCTTTCTGAATTTGAAACTCCACCCTTTCTGACGTGGAAGCGAAGCCGCAGATACCGCCTGGCTCAAAAACCGTGCGCGCCCGCGCGAAACCATGTGCGGATTGCGCGGCGGCACATCACGAATCTCTTCCAGCCGTTGTTTGACGTACTTTTCTGCTTCATGCTTGTCTTTCATCTCAGCTCTTCTCTGCCAGCAACCTGTATAAACTTCTCAAGGCGCGGTGTTGAATGGACTTGACCGCGCCGACGGGCTTCCTCAACGCTCTGGCGATCTCTTCATTGCTCCATTCATCCAGAAACTTGAGAGAAACGACCATCTGCTGGTCTGGCGTGAGGCGGCGGATGGCTGCGCGCACCTCTTCCTGACTGATGCGCTTCGCCGCCTCCTCCTCAGGGAGGTCTGACTCGCTCCGAAGGGCATCGTCCAACGCTGACGTGTTTTCCTGCCGCCGATAGGTATCCACAATCAGATTGTGGGCAATGCGGTAGAGAAACGCCTGCAGATTTTCCCGCGGACCGCGCCGTTCCTGCAAGGCTTTGAGAAAACGGGCAAAGGTTTCGGCAACGCAATCCTCCGCCTGGGTCATGTCGCCGAGCAGGCGCATGGCGTAGCGGTAAATGCCCGGGCTGTAGGTATCGTACATTTCCGCCAGGGCTTGGGTTTCCAGTTGTGAGGCGCGCTGCAGGAGGCTTTGTTCATCGGACACTGTTTTGCTCATCTTTTCTGACGCAAAACAAGCCTATCAGATACTGCCCCTTCAATGGTGAAGAAAAATTGAAGGTGAAGGTTTCGAGGATAAAAATCAGGGGAGGATTATGCTGTTTGGCAGAATCAAGCCCGCGTCCAGAAGAAGACGCGGGCTTTTTTTTCTGAGGCAGGTTGGGTTTAGCCGCTCGTTCCGGCGAGGGCGGTGGTCGTCTGGTGGTTGGTCTCGATGTTCATGATGGCAGGGATAAAAAACGCTATTACCGTCATCAGGATGCAGACCGTCCCCCCAAGGATGTACCAGAAGCGAACGCCGAGCGCATCGGCAACGGGACCCGCGATCAGCAGACTGAGCGGCATCATGGCTGTGGCGCCAGCTCCCAGCAGGGAAAAGACGCGCCCCTGCATGTCGGTATCAACGGTGGACTGCATGATTGCCATGAGAGGTCCATTGGCGAAAACTTGCGCAATGCCGATGACAAATTGCGCGGCAAGCAGAAGGTGGAACATATTCGACGGAATGAGCCCGGTGAGGACGACGCCTGCGCCGATGCCAATGATGCCGCTGAAGGACGTGACAATGCGGCGCTTGAACCCGCCCCAAATGCTGAGGCTGACGCCGCCGACGATCACCCCAACGCCGAACAAGGATTCGGTCCAACCCAGTTCCGCCGCGCCTCCGTTGAAGACCTTGGTCACCACCAGCGGCAGCAATGACGATGCCGGCACGATCATGAAGTTCAACAACATGGCGAGGGCAATGATGCCCAGCAGTCCCTTCCAGCGGACGACGTAGGCAAACCCTTCACGCAGATCGTGCAGGTAGGATGTCTTTGCAATCGCGCCGCTGACTTGCAGGGCGTGGCGGGCAGGCTGAGGGATGGAGATGAAAAACAAAGGCACGATGGCAAGAAGCGCCGTTCCCACGTCAATCAGCAGGACATTCTGCGTGGAAATGAGTTCGATGAGCAGAGCGCCGAGCGGAGGGGCGAAGATGTTGATTAAGCCTTGCAGGGTCTGGTTGGCGCCGGCGACGCGCGCGAGATGCTTGTCTGGCACCATCAAGGAGGTGGAGGCAGTCATGGCGGGACCGTGGAACGCTCCGCCCAGCGAGCGCACTGCCATCAGCGCAAAGACGTGCCAGGGTTGTATCTGTCCTGATGCGAACAGGTAAAACAGGACGAGTGTGGCAAGCGCAATGGACGTATCTGCCGCGATCATGATAACCCGGCGGTTCCAGCGGTCAACCAGCGCACCAACGAACGGACCGAGGATGATTTGCGGCAGCAACGCCACCAGCGAGGCGGTTGCCAGCACCGTGGCAGAGCCCGTTTCGCGGGTCAGCCACCAGACCAGGGCGAATTGCACGAGCGCCGAGCCGAACAAAGAGAAGGCTTGTCCAGTCCAGATGGTAAAGAAACGGACAGCCCAGTTTTGGGGGAGTGGGTGGGATTGATTTTGCATCGCGCCTCAATTTTTTTATTTTTCAATAAAGAATTCCAACTTTTGCGCTTCAAATTTTTGCGTATTATAAATTTAATTTAAAATATGTCAAGGTTCGATTGTCGAAAATATATCTTCACATTGAAAAAATTCCGAAATTTTGAGGCCCTTTGCAATTTTTCATTCCCCATTGACCCATCTCCCGCTTCTCGAAAAGAATTATACTTTGTCAGCCCATAGGCGGCGGACAATCGGCAATGGACCATGGTCTGCCATCCGCCGCCATCATCACCTCGAAAGGATTCCCATGCTTCAACCCGCTTTCACCTCCCGCCGCTCGCCCGTTTACAGCCGCCGCGGTATCGTCGCCACCTCTCAGCCGCTCGCCACTGCCGCAGGTCTCGAAATCCTTGCGAAGGGCGGCAATGCCGCCGACGCCGCCGTCGCTGCGGGCGCTGCGCTCAACGTGACCGAACCCACCTCCACTGGGATTGGCGGGGACATGTTCGCCCTCTACTATTCTGCGGAGACGGGAGAGGTCACCGCCCTCAACGGCTCGGGGCGCGCTCCCGCCGCCCTGACGCTGGATCGGCTAAAGACCGAAGGACTCCTCGCTGAGACCTTGCCTCCGTTCCACCCGCATACCGTCACGGTCCCTGGCGCGTGCGCAGGCTGGTGCGACCTCATTGCCCGGCACGGTTCGCTTTCGCTGGCAGAAATCCTTGCGCCTGCCATCCGCCTCGCGGAGGAGGGCTTTCCCGTCGCGCCGATCACGGCTCACTTTTGGGCGCGCGGCGCGGAGCGGCAATTGAAGTCCGCACCGAACGGAAATGAACTCACCCTCAACGGACGCGCGCCGAAGGCTGGCGAACTCTTCCGCAACCCCGGCCTGGCGCGCACGTTCAAACTCGTGGCGGAGCGGGGAGCCGTCGGGTTTTACCAGGGCGAGATTGCAGAGGCAATTGTCGGCGTAATCAAAGAAGCGGGCGGCTGTCTGACGATGGACGACCTTGCCGCGCACACGTCCACGTGGGAGGAGCCGATCTCCGTCACGTATCGCGGACTGCGCGTGTACGAATGTCCGCCCAACGGACAGGGCATCACGGCGCTCATCGCCTTGAACCTCCTCGAAGGCTTCGATCTTGCTGCGCTCGAAGCGTTATCCGCCGGGAAGATGCACCTGATGATCGAAGCGTTGCGGCTGGCGTTTGCGGATGCGCGCTGGTACGTCGCCGACCCGAAGTTTTCGGACGTGCCGGTGAAAGAGTTGTTGTCGAAGGAATATGCCGCCGAACGCCGCAAATTGCTCGACCCTCAGCGCGCCGTCATTGACCCAAAACGCGGCGCGCCTGTGGCATCGTCGAACACCGTGTATCTGAGCGTTGTGGATCAATGGGGCAACGCCTGCTCGTTCATCAACAGCAACTATATGGGCTTCGGCACGGGCATCGTGCCAAAAGGCTGGGGCTTTACCCTGCAAAACCGCGGACACAACTTCAGCCTCGATCCGAACCATCCCAACTGCCTCGCCCCGCGCAAACGCCCGTATCACACGATTATTCCTGCAATGGTCACAAGACCCCCCTCTCCTTTTGGGAGAGGGGGCGGGGGTGAGGGCGCGCATTCCTCTCCCACGGGGGGAGGGGTGTCCGAGGGACAGGGTGAGGTCGAAGAGCTCTACGCCTCCTACGGCGTGATGGGCGGATTCATGCAGCCGCAGGGACACGTTCAGGTCCTCTCCGCCCTGCACGATGCAGGTCTCGACCCGCAATCCGCCCTCGACCTGCCGCGCTTCTGCATTGACGTGGACGAAGCGGGCGGTCGCGTCGCCATCGAGGAAGGGATGCCCAAAGAAACACTGGATGCCCTGCAGAAGATGGGACATCCAGTGTACGAAGTGACGGGTTACGAGCGCGCCTTGTTCGGGCG
>DAOUBY010000023.1:0-7959 GCA_034432325.1 Anaerolineales bacterium | reverse complement strand
TTTTGATGAGCGTGGCGGCGGGCTGACGGAGCATGAATGCCGCCATGGCGGCGATGACCAGGCTGAGCGAGGCGGGCGTGAACGCGCGGCTCGCAAAAATGCCAATCAATAGCGGGCTGAGGATGAACACCCACGAGCCGTGATCTTGCGGAATGGCAATGTGTTTGCGAAAGAGTTTGTTATCTGCCATGTCTGTATTATATCGTTTGCGGGGGCAGAGACCAGCCGCTCAGGTATGCTAAAATCCGTGACGCCGGCTGGCAAGGAAGAAGGTGGTATCTCGATTGTTGTGTAAAAGTGGCGCGAGATTAATCTCGCGGTACGAATTTACACAACTTTCGGCATACGACCCAAGGAATTTTTGACGAGGAGTTGCTTCGAAATGGCGAACAAGAAGAAACTGGAGGCAAGGCTGGAAGCGCAGCGTAAGGCGCGGCAGGCAAGGTACATTCAGATTGCGGGCGCGGTTTTGGTTGTTCTGGTCATTGCGTTGGGTATCTGGCGGTTTTCGGGGCGGAACGATGTCACGCCCAGGCAGTATACGTCTTATCCGCCGATGGTCATTGACCCTGCGAAGAAGTACTTCGCCACGTTTGTGATGGAAAAAGGCGGCGAGTTTACCGTTGAACTGTATGCCGGCAAAGCGCCCAAGACGGTCAACAACTTTGTTTTTCTGGCGCGTGAAGGCTTCTATGACGGCACGACCTTTCACCGCGTGCTGGAGGGGTTCATGGCGCAGGGCGGCGACCCGACCGGCACCGGCGCAGGCGGACCGGGCTATCAGTTCGAGTATGAGCCGAACGATTTGAAGTTCGACAAGGCGGGCGTGCTGGCGATGGCAAACCGCGGCGCGCGAACGCCGACCAATGGGAGTCAGTTCTTCATCACATTTGGGCCGGCGCCGCAGTTGGACGGCGGGTACACCATCTTCGGTCAGGTCATCGAGGGGATGGAGGTGGTCAACGGCATCACCCGCCGCGACCCGGAACAGTTGCCGGATTATGAGGGAGATGTGATCGAGACGATAACGATCAGGGAGGAATAGAAACAAGGCTGAAGGATGAAAGAAGTCCTCACGAGCAAAGTTTCGTGAGGACTTCTTTTGTGTGTGGTTGTTTCCGGATTTTATCCGCAGCCGCCGCCGCTCTTGTCGCGCTTCAACTGCAATTGGATTTTTGCTTCGAATTCCAACTCTTCGTATTTGATGGGGTTCGGGTCGCAGGATTCGTAGCGATTGCCCAAAGCCGCAGGGAAGATGTAAGCCAGTTGATCGGGAGCAGGGTTCGGGGCGGGTTGAACGCCTTTGAGGGTCTCGTCTTCCTTGCCGAAGAAGGCAATCCAGTTGTTGACTCCGCCTTCGAGGATGTAAACGTTCGGCACGCTCGAGGCGACGAGAATCTTCCATGCCTGCACGGCGGCGGTTTCGTCGTTGCTCATGACGATGAAGACGGTGTTGGCGGGCGGCTCGGTCAGCAGAACGGGGATGACCTCCTCGAGGCGTTCCAGCGGCACGTTGACCGCGCCCGCGATGTGGTAGATGTTGTAGTCCGCTTCGGAGCGCACGTCGAGATAGACGGGTTTCATTGCCTGGTTGTATTTCGCCTTGAAGGCTTCGGCAGGCGAGACGAACACCAGACGGTTGGCGAGCATCTCGTCGGCGGTGTAGGTGACGGTGTTGACGATGGGCGGCTGTCCATCCAGTTGGGGGATGGTCTCGGTGCGGGTGAAGGTGAGTTTCTGGTAGCGTTCTTCGAGGGAGGGCGAGCCGATGAAGACCACCGCCAGGGCGAGGGCGAAGAGCGCGCCCGCGCCTGCAATGCGGAGTTTGGGCTCGCGGCTCATGTCCTTTTTGCCGATGATGCGTTCCAGTTGTTCCGCGCCCCAGAACATGAAGAGCGCCATCAGGACGATAATCAAAACCACCACGCCCACCGGCAGGTGGAAGACCTGGTCGAGGGTCAGGCGTCCGTAGTAGCCGGCGTTGTTGTACCAGTAGGTGAAGAGCGGTTCGGTCTCGGCGAAGATTGCCGCGCCGAAGAAGCCGCCCAGCATGAAGAACATGCCGTCAATTTTGCCGGTGGATGCGGAAGCCAGCGATGTGGTGGGGCAGAAGCCGCCGATGATGAAGCCAACACCCATGATGAGCCCGCCGACCAGCCCGGACCACAGGTAGGTGGGGTTGACCCACACCTGATTGAAGTTGAGGATGCCCAGTCCCACCGCGCCGAAGAGCAGCACCATGGCGGTGACGATGGCGGTGAACATGACCTTGAGAACGGTCAATTCCTTGAAATAGAACTGGGCGGCGAGTTTACGCGAGTCGCCGAAGCCGGACATTTCGAGGGTGAAGCCGAAGGCAAAGCCGATCAACGCGAAGACCGCGTAGAAGTACCACGGATGAGGCGTGGCGGCTGTGTTGAAGATTTGGAGTGGGAAGTTCATAGGATTCTCCATGTAATTACCAATTACCATGTACTTTGCCTGGTAAGTAGTAATTGGTAATTGTTTAGTTCCATAACTTTCTTACAAAATACGCCAGCCCATACGCGCCGCCGAAAATGGCGAACATCACGACCCATGAGCCTGCCGACAACGTCGTGCCGCCGGAGAGCGCCTGCCCCGACGTGCATCCGCGCGCCATACGGGCGCCGTAGAGGAAGAGCACGCCGCCCAGAAAAGCCATCAGCCAGCGCGTGCGGTCGGAGATTTGAGGTCCACGGGTGGTGGTCAGTTTGAGTCGTCCGTTCAGCAGACCGGAGGTGAAGCCGCCGAGCAATGCGCCAAAGAAGACCGGCACGATCCAATCGTCGAGCGGATTTTTGTTCCCGCCTGCCATTTTCAGCAGGTAGGAATTGTTATCCACATGGGAGGGGGAGATGGCGTCCACGATGAAAGCATCGAGGCGGCTGGTGGCGCCCGAGGAGCCCAGCCCGTTGCCGGTCAGGAAAAATGCCAGGAAGAGCACAATTCCCAGGATCACCCCGCCCAGGTAGGGGTGAACGTACGGCTTTTCGGGACGCTTGAAGATGTTTTTCTTTGCAACAGGAGCGGTTGTCATATTAATTCTCCTTCTTTTCTTCTTCCACTGCTTCTGCATGAGGTTCATGCACTTCCACTTCTTCGTAGCCGGTGACCATGGCGCGCATGGCTTCGAGCGGGGTTGCGCCGGTGGTGGTCATGTACACATGCACCAGGATGAACGTTCCAAACAGCCAAGCCACCAGCGAGTGGAACGGCGCCAGCACAGGGAGACCGCCGAACCAGTTGGCGATCTGCGTCCAGCGCTGAACGCCCCACATCAGCGCGCCGGTGATGATTTGCAGAGGCAGAAGCACGTTCAGAATGGCGAAGTAGGTCGCTTTTTGGATGGGGTTCATGCGGCTGTCGGGGCGTTTTTCGAACGGATGCGGCTCGCCCTTGAAGATGCCGTTGATGTAATACTTTGCCTGCACGATGGCATCATCGAAGAAGCCGTAGGGGCGCGGGATGAATTCGCGGATGCGTTCGGTGGCAAGGTGATAGAACAGCGACAGCGCCGCATTGATCACCAGGATGACCGCCAGAACGTTATGCACCGTCACCACGCCGCGGAACGAGAACACCCCGAAGATATCCGGGCGGTGGATGATGAGACCGGTGAAGAGCAGGATGACGATGGAGGCGGTCTGGAGCCAGTGCCAGAAGCGGCGGTACGGTTCGTACATGTAAATCCGCTCGGTTCGTTTTGGACCTCGAGCCTGTTTCCGCGCCGAAACGTATCTCAACGTCCCGTGACCGAGCACGCCCAAAAGCGAGCCGGCAAACAGCAGCGCGCCGAGCCAGTCCACCCAACTCACGCGGCTGGAGCCGAAGACGTACATGCCGTCGTTGGAAGGAACGGGTTTGTAGTACACCGCGCCGTCTGCGCCGGTCACGATTTCGCCGGAGGCGTTGACGTTGTTGTTCGCGTCGAAGGCTGGGACGACGCCGTTGGGCGCGTAGTCGGCGAGTTTGATGGGTTGGAAGATGCGCGAGCCTTCGTTGTGGCAGGCTTTGCAGTCGTTGACGGCGTTCTCGCCGCGCGTCACGTTGTGATTGATGCTGTACGGCTGGACGAGTCCTTCGATGCGCGGGTTGTTCAGTCCGAGCGCGGCAAGTTTGGTTTTGACGATTTCTTCTTTGGCGGCGGTGTTGATGACCAGTTCGTCGTTCGTGAGCGCGCCGTCGCCGTTTGCGTCGAAGGCGGAAACGATGTCGGCGGCGTAGGAGCCGTTTTGGAAGAAGACAGTTTCGAGGTCCAGCAGGCGAACCGGGCGTTGATTCCCGTTGGCGTCGTCATAGACCCAGTAGTAGGTGGTGATGAGGTTGTAGGGGGCGAGCAGAAGGTTTCCGTCAATGTTTCGGCGGTTGAGCAGGACGGGTTCGTAGCCGGTCACAAGGGAGGTGACCAGGTTGGGTTCGCCTTCCACGCCGCGGCAGGTTTTGACGGGCTGGCTGCCGGTTGTGAGGACGGTCCAGTCGTAGGATTGGATGGCGGGCGCGTAGAGTTTGGGGATGTGGCAGGTTTCGCAGGCGACGACCGCCATGTGGGTGTCCACGTAGGGGAGCCAATCGGCGTGACCTTTGTTTGCGTCGTGGCAGGACTCACAGCGGCGCATGGTGCCTTTGAGTTCGGGGGCGACGTTGAACTGGGCGCTTTGCCCGCGCGCAAAGTTATGGTCGGGGCGCTGGAGGTATTCGCCGATTTCGAGGGTGCGCGGGTCGTATTTGAGGTGCTCGGGGTTGTCGCCCTGCGCTTCGAAAGCGCGGGCGGGGTTGTTGAGCGCGTAGTGGCAGTCGGTGCATTGGAGTTGGCGCTCGGCGTGAATATCCCACGAGCGGTTGAGGTCTTTTTTGCCGCTCAGGTTGACGCCGGAGGCGGAGATTTTTTGCGCGGAGATGACCTGCCCGGTGGTGGCGGTCTGCGGGTAGTCGAGGTCGCAGGCGGTGAAGGTGAGGGGGGCTGTGCCGGCGTGGACTTCGCCGTGACAGGCGGCGCAGTTGGCATTGGTGGGGTCTTGGATTTTCAGGACTTCGGATTTGACTTCGCCGTTTTCGTTGAAGGCGGCGGGGTTCCAGGTCCATGCGCCGGTGGAGCCGTCGTAGTCCACCACGCCGAGACCCAGCAGGGTGCCGGTGTTGGCGCTGCCGAACGAGCCGCCGCGGATGAACGCCTTGCGGGCGTCGTTGTTGGGCGTTTCGATGTGGCACAGGAAGCAGTTCATTTCCATGGTGCCGGAGGCTTTCCAGTCCCAGGCTTCGATGACGCCGTTTTTGCCGAGTATGGCGGTTTCGTAGTTTTTGGCGCTGAGGGGCAGGGAGTCGAGCGGCTGCCCAGTGCGGGAGGTTTCGGCGGGACCTCCGCCGACGACGCGCGCGCCGTTGAGTTTGAGCCATTCGGCGGTGGAGAGGTCGAGGCGCTCGTCGCCGGGTTGGGAGAGGTAGCGGTAGGTGAGCGGGTCCCATTTGCCGAAGGTGCCTGTGCTGGCGTTGAAGCCGCTGGCGGGCTGGTAGTCGCTCAGTCCGAGGTCGGAGTGGAAGGCGTGCGATTGGATGAATTTGGTGTCGTGGCACTGCCCGCAGGTTTGCATGGTGGAGACTGCTCCGCCGGAGACGAGCACGTTTTCGCCGTTTTTATCGAGCAGGGGAAAGTTTGGGTGCAGGGGCGAGGCTTGTTGGGCGGGGGCAGGTTTGGGCGAGGCGAGAGCCGTCCCAATTCCGATGGCAAGGGTGAGGATGAGAAGTCCAGCGATGATGAGTAGATGTCGTTTCATGGTTGTGTCCGTGGTGGTTGGTAATTGGTAAATGGTGATTATCAATTACTACTTACCAATTATTTCCTTCCGCCCCATTCGATGGGGTCGCCGGGGTAGCCGAGCGCCTGCCAGTCGAGGCGTCCGTTGGCGCCGTGGCAGGAGTCGCATTGCAGGGCGTTGGCGGCGGGTTGGACCATGTGGGTGGTGGGCCAGTACATGTAGGTGGTGGCGAAGCCGTATTGACCGCTGTATTTCAGCCCTGTGATGGGTTCGGCGAGGCGGAACGCTTGATCCCAGTTGAAGTTGGTCCAGAAGCCATCCTTGCCTGAGGTGATGGGTTGCAGGAGGTAGTTGTAGACGGCATCGTAGGGCTGTTTGGCAACGTGAAGTTTGAAGGGGAAGATTTTGGCGGCGGGGTCGTTGATGTCCCCGGCGGGTTTGTTGATATAGGTGATGCCGTTCGGGTCAATCTTGTCGCCGAGAATGTAGCGATACTCGTTGTTTCCGTTGAACCACAGGTAGGTGGGGGCAAAGTTCTTGTCGTAGACGAACTCACCCTTGATCTTGAGGTAGGTGAAGTGGTCTTCTACGCGTCCCTCCTGACCTGCCTGCGACCAGTCCCAATAGACCTTGGTGGGGTCTTCGAGCGCAAGGGCGGGGATGTGGCAGGTTTGGCAGGCGACGGCGGAGAGGTGGGTGTTGATGCGCTCGTCGGCGTGCTTTTGGTTCACATGGCACTGCTCGCACGAGACCTGTTCCTTCGGGTCAACGGTGTAGTTATCTGCAATCATGCGCCCGAGAATTTGATGGTCTTTCGTCCGGTGGCAGTCGGTGCATTGCATGTTCAGAGTGCTGCCCATGTGAACGTCGTTGTTGACGGAGGGGAAGTACAGACTCTCGTCGAGGTCGCCGTGTTTGACGCCATTACCGCCGCCGCCGTCGAAGTGGCATTTACCGCAGTTTTCGCGGGTGGGTGCGCGGACGGATTTTGCCGCGGCAAGCAGGTCAACTCCCTCGGCGGGGTTGCCGTAAGTTCCTTTGCCATAAACGCCCATATCGGCATGGCAGGCGAGACAGTCCACGTTTTCGGGGTTGGCGAGGGCGGCTTCACGTCCCTGCTCCCAGCCGTAGCCCGCATGACAGGACATGCACTTGTTTTCGTTGCCTTGTGTGCCGATGCAGAAGTTGTTGATTTGATTGACTTTGCCGATGGTGACCGGTTCCCCGCGCCAGGGGACGTTGAAAGGTTTCGATTCCCATGTCCAGTGGGTGGTTGCCATCACCTGTTTGGCGGCGTCTTTGTGACATTCGAGGCAGGCGCGGGTCACGTCCTGCCCGGTTTTGAAGTCGCCTTTGACGATGTCCGAGTGGTCCACGTGGACGGGTTTTTGGGGCAGATAGTCTGCCGGGTTGGTGGAGGGGTCGTTCGAGCGGGGAAGGAAGTACAGGACCGGGACGAGGATCACGAGCAGGATGCCGATCAGTCCCAAAGTCCAGGCGGGGAAGCGGCGTGCCGAGCTTGTCGTGGTGCGTTTTTTCATACAGTCTCCTATGCAAGTTCGTTGACGAGGTTTGCCTGCTGGGTGAGGCGGGCGCGCATCGCGGCGCGGAGCAAATCCATCGCCTGAATGATGCGGTTATCTGCCAGGAAATACGTGATGACCGTGCCCTGGCGTTCCGTGTACACCAGCCCGCGCTCACGCAGAACCTTGAGATGCCGGGAGGTGGTGGGTTGGGGAATGCCCAGTTCGTTGGTCAGTTCGGTGACGTTCATGGGCTTTTCGCTCAACGCATACAGGATCAGAATGCGCGTTGGGTCGGAAAGCGCAAAACAAAAGTCCGCTTCGAGTTGGGTGATTTCTTGTCTGAGGGTTTGTGTGACCATGATTACCTTCTTATATGCGGATAAACGAATACAAGCATGGACATTGTAGCCCTGTGAATGTTTTCACAATAGTGGATTGTGTCACATGAGAGAATGATTAATGTCATGACAAGACTTACGCATAATTAACGTTCTCTAACGTTGATTATCCAGTCTGCGCGTTAGAGAACGCGCTCTACGCAGGGTTTTGCGTTAATTTATTTGTACAAATTTTGGGCTATTCGCCGAAGGTGAATTGATTGAGCAGTTCCCAGCGTTCTTCGGCAGTCTGCACGGTCCATTCGAAGCGGTTGACGGTGA
>DAOUBY010000022.1:0-3046 GCA_034432325.1 Anaerolineales bacterium | reverse complement strand
CGCATTTCGCCCTCGAGGGTGAAGCGGGTGACGCGGGCGACGAACCAGCGCTGTTCCTCGGGTGAGTGACACGGGTACTCGAGTTGATATTCATCCCGCTCGCCCCGCATCACGGACCGAATGCCTGCCGCCATTGCCGCGGCTTCCTCTGCCCCCATGCCCACCGCCGCCTCGCAAACCGCCAGGTAGTTGACGCCCTCAGAGACCTTCGCCGGGTCGGCGCCGTTTTCCCGGGCAAAATCGCGCCAGGCGCGGTTGACCGCCAGGATGACGCCGTCCTCGTCCAGGATGGCGATGCTGGCGGTGAGGGCGTTCAGGGCTTCGCGGGCGAACCGTTCCGCCTTTTTCTGGTTGGTGATGTCGCGGTTGACCGCCACCGCGCCGATCATGTCGCCCCGCTCGTTTTTGAGCAGGGTGACCGTCGAGTAAATCTCCAGAAGCGCGCCGTCTTTGTGCTGCTGAATGACCTCCCCCTTCCAAAAGCCGTTTTTCAGAAATTGTTCCAGCACCTTTTGGCGGGGCTCGTTGGGATACCTGGTGGGGACGAGTTCCCCCATGGCGTTGCCGATTGCCTCTTTTGCCGTCCAGCCATACAGCGCCTCGGCGCCTTTGTTCCAGGATTGGATGACAAAGCGGGCGTCGGTGGCGATGACGGCGTCCGAGACGTTTTCCAGCAGGCTTGCCTGATAGCGGAGGCGTTCTTCCGCGCGTTTTTTTCCGGTGACGTTCAAGGCGGTGACCAGGGCGGCGCGGCGTCCGTTGTAGGTGAGGGTGTGCGAGTGGATTTCAACGTCAATGACGCTGCCATCCTTGCGGTAATGCCGCCAGCCGCCCGAATGCTGAAGGACGGGACGCTCCTGCTTCAGGTCTTCGAGCAGGCGCGGCACGTCTTCTTCGGGGCGGATGTCGGTGATGCGCATGGAGAGGAATTCCTCGCGCGAGTAGCCGTATTGCTCCACAGCGGCGTCGTTGACGGCGAGGAAGCGCAGGGTCTCCAAATCATAGACCCACATGGGCAGGGGGTTGCTCTGGAACAGCAGCTCCTGCCCGGGGGTGTGATTCTGCTCGGAAGGAGGATCTTTGGTTTTGGTTGAGGTCATAAACTGCTCACCTCTGGCTGGCCGAATCCTCGCCGGCGGAGGAAATTTCGGCAATCACCGAAATCAACTTTCGGCTCATCTCTGTTTTGCGCACGAAGGCGTCTGCTCCGGCGCGCAGGGCGGCGTCGCGGTAGGGTTCCTCTTCCATGACGGTGAGGACGATGATTTTCGCGGCAGGAGCGGCGCTCTTGATCAGCGGTATCAAGTCCAGTCCCGAACGGTCTCCGACGTTCAGGTCCAGCAGGATGACGTCGGGAGTTTCCTCGGCGATTTGGGCGAGCATGCCCTGAGACTCGCCCGCCACACCGACGACATCGAAGTCTGCCTGAAGGCGCAAAAAATCGCGCGCCGCGGCAAGGAAATAGGGACTATCGTCCACGAGCAGGATACGGATGGGGTGTTTCAAGGGAGCCTCTCATTCTTTCTTTCGGTTATGCTCCCAGCATACCAGCCCCCGCTCCGTGCGGCTATTAGGGATTGTACGGTATTTGGGGCGTTTTTGCCCTGCATTTTTGTAAACCGGTGCGCGCCGTAGTTGGCGTTCTGCCCGAACTGTCCGCCAGGACAGGCTGACGCCGGCGGGCGCGTAAGAGAACGCCCCCTGCGCTCGAAGCAGCGCTACACCAGCCCGCGTTTGACGGCGTATTTCACCAGGTCGGTTTGGGTTTTCAACCCCAGTTTTTGCATGAGATGGCTGCGGTGCATTTCGACGGTGCGGGCGCTGATGGAAAGCCGCTCGGCGATTTGCGGGTTGTTCAGTCCCTCGGCGGCGAGTTGGAGCACCTCGCGCTCGCGGTCGGTGAGCAGGTCGAAGGGGTCTTCGACGTGCGCCTCCCGCGCGCGCTGAGCATAGGACTGAAGGGCGCGTTCATTGAGCGAGGGGCTGAGGTACAGCCCGCCCGCCAGCACCTGACGGATGGCGGAGACCAGTTCCTGCGAGGAACTCTGCTTCAGCACATATCCCGCCGCGCCCGCCGCCAGCGATTCGACGACGTAGTTTTCGGCGTCGTACATCGAAAGCACGATCACGTGTGTGGCGGGGGAAAGGCGTTTCGTCCGCCTCGCCACTTCCAGTCCGGTGAGACCCGGCATCATCATGTCCACAATCAACACATCGGGCTTGTGTTTTTCCGTCAGCGCCGCGGCTTCCAACCCGTCGCCCGTTTCGGCGACGACGTGAAAATCGGGCTGGGTTTCGAGCAAAAGGCGCAACGCCTCGCGCAGCACCTGATGATCGTCGGCAAGGAGGATGGCGGTCATGGGGTACTCTCTCTCAGCGGCAGGCGGATGGAGAGGCGCGCGCCCTCGCCCTGGCTGGATTGGATGTGGAACGAGCCGCCCGCCAGATGCACGCGTTCGCGCATCGCCCCCAGACCGTGATTGTGCGCCAGCGCCTCGCGCGGATCGAAGCCGCGTCCGTCGTCTTCGATTTCGATGTCCATCTCCCCGTCTCTCACGCGGACCTGGAGGCTGATCTGCGTTGCCCCGGCATGACGCGCGGCGTTGGTCAGCGCCTCCTGCACGGCGCGGTAGGCGGTGGTCTCGATTTCGGGCGCAAAGCGGCGCTCTTGAATGCCGTAATGGGCAAAGTTGACCCGAATGCCGCTCTCTTCCTCGAAACGGTGAACATGCCAGAGCAGGGCGGGGACGAGACCGAGGTCGTCGAGCATGGGCGGGCGCAGGTCGAGCGAGATGCGGCTGGTGCGGGCGATCAGGTCGTCCACCAGTTTTTGAGCGGCTGTCAGTTTCTTTTCCGCCAGTTCGGGGGAGAGTTGAGCCGCCATGTCGAGGGTCAATTTGAGGGCGGTGAGCATCTGCCCAAACTGGTCGTGCAGCTCGCGCCCGATGGCGCGGCGTTCGGTTTCCTGCGCTTCGATGAGTTGCCGGGAAAGTTCCGCCAGGCGGTTGCGGCTGAGGCGCAGTTCTTCCTCGGCGCGTTTGCGGTC
>DAOUBY010000021.1:0-6015 GCA_034432325.1 Anaerolineales bacterium | reverse complement strand
GTGCGCCTCGACGAAGGACACAACTTTATCCGTATGCACCGCCCGGTCACACACCTCACCAAGGTCTACATCGAACCGACCGTCGCCTGCAACCTCGACTGTATCACCTGCTTCCGCAACGCCTGGGAACAGCCCATCGGACGCATGACCGAAGAGACCTTTGAGCGCATCTTTGCCGGGCTGAAGGAACTGGACCCCATTCCCAGCGTGTATTTCGGCGGCATCGGCGAGCCGCTGTTTCACCAAAAGACCATCGAATGGATTCGCCGCATCAAGCGCGAACTGGGCGTCAAGGTTGAACTCATCACCAACGGCACGATTTTGACCGAGAAAAAATCCCGCGAACTCATTGACGCAGGGCTGGACGTGTTGTGGGTTTCGATGGATGGCGCCACCCCCGAAGGTTTTGCCGATATCCGCCTCGGCGCGGAACTGCCGAACATCATCGCCAACCTGGAGCGGTTCGTCAGGATGCGCCCGCCGGGACATTACCCCAAGCCTGAGATCGGTATTGCCTTTGTCGCCATGAAGCGCAACATTGCCGATTTGCCCAAAGTCATCCAAATCGGGAAATCTCTGCGCGCCAAATATTTTTCCGTCAGCAACCTGCAGCCCGCCGCCGAAGAGATGCAGGCAGACCGCCTCTACAACCGCGTCACCCGCGACATCGCCTACATGAACGCGCCGCATCTTCCCAGCCTGAGCCTGCCCAAACTGGACTTCGACGAATCCACCCGCGACGCCATTTTCGAAGTCTTCAACAGCGGCTTGAACATCAGTTACGCCGGCAACAACTGGGGCGGCGCAAACGACGTGTGCAACTTCGTCGAAAGCGGCACCATGTCCATCGCGTGGACGGGGGACGTCAGCCCGTGCTGGCCCCTCATGCACACGCACACCACTTACCTGCACAACAAGCCGCGTCACATCAAAAAACACGTCATCGGCAACGTGCGCGAGAAATCTTTGCAGGAAATCTGGCTGGATGAGGGCTATGTCGCCTACCGCGAGCGGCTGCATAATTTCGTCTTTGCGCCCTGCACCTTCTGCGGCGGCTGTGACCTTTCCGAGACCAACGAAGAAGATTGCCTCGGCAATACCACTTTCCCGGTCTGCGGCGGCTGTTTGTGGGCGCAGGGAATTATTCAATGCCCCTGAGCCGCTGCAGCGCGAATCTCCATGCCCCGGCGTCGCCGGGGCTTTTTGTTTGCGGGTTGCTCTGTTGCAATCATGCAAACATTCTGCGTATTTTGCGCTCTCTAGCGCAACTTCGGGCGTTAGAGAACGCCCAGTACGCTTCAAAAAACATCCTTGCAACAGAGCATTTGCAGGTAAAATACGGACGCCAAAGACGTTCTTGATAGTATCACGCACGCCAGCGCAGTGTGTTTCTGCGCCAACTGGAGCATTTGGAGGCAACCCAAAATGGAAGCGATGGCAATGAAAGTCAATTTTTACGCCACCCTGCGCCCGATTGTCGGGCAGAAGACGGTGGAGTTGAACCTGCCCGCAGGCACGACCGCCATTCAGTTGGTGCGCCGCTTTGTGGAGCAGTATCCCGCCATGCGCCGCGAATTGCTGGACGAAAACGGGAACTTCCTCCCGCACATGAAGTTTTTCATCAACGGACGCGAAGCGGTGTATCTGCCTGAAAAATTCGATACCGTTCTTCAACCGGACGATAAGATTGACATCTTCCCTCCAGTGGGAGGCGGCTGATGCAAACCATCGTCCGTGAGATGCGCGGCATCCCCATGTTTTTGCTGAAGGAATACTTACAGGAAATGGGCGGAACGCCCGAAGGCGATAACCTCATCCGCGCGGAGGGATGGAGCGTGACGCTCGAAAAGATGGAGCCGTTCCGTCTGGGTTCGCTCGCGGTGGGGCAGACGCGCCTGACGATCGAAATCGAAGATCATCTGGTGGATGATTTTTTGACCCGTTTTGGAAAGAAGACCCTGAGGGCGGGGGCGTGAGGGCGGTGATTGGCAATTGGAGATTGGGGATTGGTAAGTGGTAATTGGCAATTGGTAATTGGGGATTGGCAAACGAAAGCGGCGTGTTATTGCCTCCACGCCGCTTCTTGTTTATTGATTCACACGCGGTAGCGCGAGATTTGTCTCGCAGGTAGCGCGAGATTCTTGCCCTGAGCCTGTCGAAGGGTATCTCGCAGTTTCAGGCGACATGAATGTCGCGCCACGAATGAGCCGCGTCACATCAGTTAGATAACCTCCAACTCCTTCAGTTTGGCTTCCGGCACGACGCCGTTTTCCCAGCCGCGCGCCTTGTAGTATTCCTCGAGCATCTTGTCGAGCTCGCAGACGTGTCCCTTCGAGCCGGGCTGGTCGGAGGGTTCTTCGAGGAAGCGCTTGGGCAGGTAGTCGGAGCCTTCACGGAAGCCAGCCAGGTTGTTGTAGTAGCGCTCCAGGTTGTAGATGCGCTCGCCGGTCTTCAGCACATCGTCGGCGGTGAAGGGGACGCCCACCATGGCGGAGTATTGCTGGGCGTATTCTTCCGCGCCCATGGCGAAGGCGCTGAATTTGCACAGGTCCATGCTGTCGGAGAAGGCGTGCACATCCTGGAAGACTTTGACGAGTTCGCCCTTGCCTTTCCATTCGAGCGGGTCCACTTTGAGGGAGTTGTAGGGCATCACGCCGAGTTCGGCGGCGGGGGTGTAGGCGCGCAGGTGACAGGCGCCGCGGTTCGATGTGGCGTAGGCGATGCCCATGCCCTTGAGCCCGCGCGGGTCGTAGGCAGGGATGCCCTGTCCTTTGACGGTCATGGCGAGTTCGGGGTGACCGAAGTGCCTGGCAACCGCTTCAGCGCCTTCGGCGAGGATTGCGCCAAAGCCTTCGCGTTTGGCAATCATTTCAGCGGCTTTGGTCATGCCTTCTGGGTCGCCCCAGGCGAGTTTTCCGGAGCCGTTGGTGTAGCCGCGCTCGGTCGCTTCCATCCAGACCGAGAGGGGGTGACCGGTTTCGATGGCGTCCATGCCGAAGTCGTTGCACAGGTCAATCATCTTGGCGACGAGGCGGGCGTCGGGGTTGCCGCAGTTCGCGCCGACCGACCAGGCGGGTTCGTATTCCACCGATTCCATGCGCAGCCCGGCAAACGGTCCGTCCTTGATTTCGACTTCCTTCTTGCAGGCAACGGGACAGGCGTGGCAGGTGGGATTGTCCACGAGGATGTTGGCGTTGACCCATTCGCCAGCGATGGTTTCGGCATTGGCGCCGAAGGAAGTGTAACGGCTGTTTTTGGTGGGGAGCGCGCCGATGCTGTTGGTAATGTTCATCAGCACGTTCGTGCCATAGACGGAAAGACCGCCCTTGCGCGGACTGGTGATGTTCTCTTCCGCCATGATGCCCTTCAGGGCGCGTTCATGGGCGGGCTTCCAGGCGTCGCGGTCGGCGGCTTTGGTGATGGCTTTTTCGGCTTTGATGACGATGGCTTTCAGGTTCTTCGAGCCGCCCACACAGCCGGTGCCGCCGCGTCCGCTGGCGCGGTCGTCTTCGTTCACCCAGCAGGCAAACTTGACCAGGTTCTCGCCTGCAGGACCAATCGAAATGACGGTCAGGTCTTTTTCGCCGTATTTTTCGCGGAAGTATTTGACGGTATCATGCACGCCCTTGCCCCACACTTCAGAAGCGTCCAGCAGTTCGAACTGCCCGTCGTGGATGTACACGTAGGTCGGTTTGGGCGCCTTGCCCTTGAAGACCAGCCCGTCGTAGCCAGCCCAGCGCAATCGGGCGGCAGACCAGCCCCCATGGTGAGAATCAGTCACGGTTCCGGTCAGAGGCGATTTGGTCACGATTGCCATGCGTCCGCTCATGTTGGCTTCGGAGCCGGTCAGCGGTCCGTTCATGAAGCAGAGGATGTTGTCCGGTGAGAGCGGATCCACCTGCGGACCGTTGTCAAACACGAACCGCACGCCAACGCCGCGCCCGCCGATGTATTTGCGTTTGTATTCTTCCGGAATGGGCTTGAATTCCGTTTTGCCTGTGGTCAGGTCAACCCAGGCAACTTTATCAGCGTAACCACCGAGAGCCATAATATTTTCTCCTTATTGATGAAGGTTTTGGGGCAGACAAAGCATGTTTTAGGTCGAAAGTCATTTGTCGGGGCAGCCTCCTTTCCTATGCGCCGGTTTCGCCGAACCGGTTCAGCCATCAATAAGGTATTGCCGCAGGGCAAACCAATTGTTGCAAGCATTATAGTTACAATTTCATTGCGAGGCAAGATTTTTCGATAGTATCTCAATTGTTGTGTAAAAGTGGCGCGAGATTAATCTCGCGGTACGAATTTACACAACTTTCGGTATACAACCGATTTTTCCGAGAGAAACGGCAGCCGCCAAGGGTCTGCCGAATTCGGGTATACTGCCTGCAAACATTTCGTCGGAACTTCAATTCAACATGAAACAACTTCTCCAAAACGTCAAAACCGGAAAAACCACTGTGGAAGAGATTCCCGTCCCCATGCCGCGCGAAGGGCAGGCGCTGGTTCGGGTGCAGGCGAGCCTTGTCTCGGCGGGAACCGAACGCATGATCGTCGAATTTGCCGAAAAATCCCTGCTCGGCAAAGCGCGCTCCCGTCCCGACCTCGTCAAACAGGTGCTCGACAAAGCCAAACGCGAAGGCGTGATGCCCACCGTGCAAGCCGCCTTCAACCGCCTCGACCAGCCGATGGCGCTCGGATACTCCTCCGCCGGCACGGTTGTTGCGCTCGGGAAGAACACGCCCGGGCTCAAAGTCGGTCAGCGGGTGGCGTGCGCGGGACTCAACTACGCCGTCCATGCCGAATACAACGTCGTGCCGCGTAATCTGCTCACGCCCATTCCCCAAAATGTGGATTTCGAATCCGCCGCCTTCACCACGCTGGGCGCCATCGCCATGCATGGATTCCGCCTCGCCGAACCGCAGATTGGCGAAAACGTGGCAGTCATTGGAATGGGACTGCTCGGACTTCTGACCGCCCAAATTGCCGCCGCTGCCGGATGCCGCGTCCTCGGCATAGATATTGACCCCGCCCGCCTCAAACTCGCCTCTTCTCTTGGACTTCAGGCTGTTTCCCGCGAAAACGCCGTGGATTCCGCCCAGGCTTTCACCTCCAACCGCGGCTTCGACGCCATCCTCATCTGCGCCGACACCAAATCCAACGACCCGGTTGAACTGGCTGGCGTCATCGCCCGCGACCGCGCGCGAGTCGTTGCCACCGGCGCAGTGGGCCTCACCTTTCCCCGCAAGGTGTACTACGAAAAGGAAATTTCCTTCATCAACTCCCGCTCCTACGGACCGGGGCGTTACGATCCCTCCTACGAGGAAAACGGCGTGGATTACCCCATCGGCTACGTGCGCTGGACGGAGGGACGTAACTTCGAGTCCGTGCTCGACCTGATGGCCGGCGGAAAATTGCAGGTCAAGCCGCTCATCACACACCGATTTCCCATTGAACAGGCGGCGCAGGCGTATGAGGTCATCACCGGGAAAACGAAGGAAAAATTCCTCGGTGTGGTATTGACCTATCCACAAAGCGGTGAAAAGTTGTCAGGTTCGCAAGTTGTCAAGTTCAACGTTCCAACGTTCGAACGTTCAAACGTGGTAACGTTGGGCGTCCTCGGCGCCGGCTTGTTTGCCAACGCGGTACTTCTTCCCGCCATCAAAAAAGCGGGCGGCGTTTCCCTTGTCGGCATCGCCTCCGCCGGCGGACTGCACGCCCAGCACGCCGGAAAGAAATTCGGATTCCAGTACGCATCCTCCTCCGACGACGAGATCCTCAACGACCCGAAGATCAACACCATTGCCATCCTCACCCGCCATGATTCCCATGCCGATCTGGTTGTCAAAGCGCTCAAAGCGGGCAAGCATGTGTTTGTTGAAAAGCCTCTTGCCATAAATAGTGATCAGTTATCAGCGATCAGTAAGCAATTAAGGAAGACAGATAACTGTTTACTGATGACTGGTTTTAACCGCCGCTTCGCCCCTCTTGCCCAACAACTCAAATCGTCAATCGTCAATC
>DAOUBY010000020.1:0-5149 GCA_034432325.1 Anaerolineales bacterium | reverse complement strand
AACAGGATAGACAGGATTTCAGGACAAGCCGCGCGCAAAGCAGGGCGAAAACATCCTGTTTATCCTGTCTATCCTGTTAAACAAAGCGGCGCAAGCGATAATGAGAAAGCCATATGGCGATTTCCCCGCGAGAATAAAATTTGTGATACATTCCAGCCTGCATGTCCATTTTTGCCCTCCTGCTGCTGTTCGCCTCCGCCTCGCTGCATGCGCTGTGGAATCTGCTGCTCAAACAATCGCAGGAAAAATACATTGCCATGGGCTGGCAGGTCATTTTGAGCGGGGCATTTGCGCTCCTCATTTTGCTCTTCATCGGTCTGCCGCCGCGTTCGATGTGGCTCTTTGCCGTCATCAGCATGACGCTCGAGGCGGTCTATTTCATCCTGCTTTCCAACGCCTACACCGATAACGACTTTTCCCTCGTTTATCCCATCGCGCGCGGAACCGCTCCCGCCTTCCTGATGCTCTGGTCGGCGTTGTTTTTGCGGGAAGACCTGACCCCGGGCGGCATCCTGGGCGTGACGCTGATTGTCTGCGGCATGATCGTCATCGGCGCGACCAGCCTCGTTCAGGCTCGCGGCAGCCGCATTCGCCTCAAAGGCATTCTCACCGCTTTGAGCGTCGCCCTCGTCATCTCCCTCTACACGCTGATTGACGGCACCGCCGTCAAAAACGGACCGCCCCTCCCCTACGCGCTGACCATGTTCATGCTGGTGCCGGTCATCACCACAACCTACAACCTGCGTCGTTTTGGCTGGGAGCGCTTCGCCTCCGCCTGGAACGGTCCGCGCCTGCCGTTGATTCTTGCCGCCGTTCTCGGCGTTGTTGCCTACCTTCTGGCGTTGTTCGCCTACACCATCGCGCCGGTCAGTTACTCCGGCGCCATCCGCGAAATGAGCGTGGTCATCGGCGCGTTTCTCGGCTGGCAGTTCCTCGGCGAGAAGATGGGCGGCATGCGCGTCCTCGGCTCGGTCATCATCTTTGCGGGGATAATCGTCATTGCCCTGTTTGGGTGATACCATCCGCATCAGGGAAGCAATGCTTCCACGTCGTCGAAACGGGCAAAATGCTTCTGGTCGAAGGTGTAAATTCTTTCGATGTTTTCCTGACCCATCCAGGCAGCGTTATAGGCGTCAATGAAATCCACATTCTTCTCGGCATACCAGATAATGGACTTCAGGATCAGGTCGCTTTCGGGAATTTCCAGCCCTGGAGTGTTGAGAATCGCCATGACCTTGCCTTGAATATCGCCTCGTTCCAGACCGTAGTAACTTTCCAGCGTCCATACGATCTCGGCGATCACCATGCCGTTTGTAATCAGAGACACCTTGTTTTGCTCAGCCTTCCGCAGCAGTTCCTCGACAGCATCCGCCTGCGCCGGCACATCATTTGTCAGGTAACGAAGAAAGAGGTTGGTGTCAACAAAGACCCGTTCAGCCTTCATCGGTCACATTCCTCTTTGCCCGTTTTGCCAGCGCTTCCCCCCGAATTTTCTCGAAATCCTGCTCGCCGCTTACCCTAACGCTTCCACGCATATCGCGCAATGTCTTTGTGAAAGGCTTGAACACAATCTGATCGCCGTCCAAAATGACCGCCATCTGGTCTCCCGACCTGATATTCAACTTGCGGCGGATTTCCCTGGGGAGGGTAATTTGCCCTTTGGGGTTGACGCGCACACTTAGCATAAAAAATCTCCTTTGTCGGAAATTTATGATTTTTTCCGACAAAGGAGATTATATCAGACAGTTCTCTGCCAGGAGGCGGCTACTTCCCCAGCGCCTTCTTCACCGCCGCATAGATATCCACCACCCCGTAGCCGTATCCCGCATTGGGCAGGCCGCCCTCGAAACACCCCACCGACGTGCTCCCCGTGTACGGAGCCGCCGTCTCGATGAGAATCTGTTCCGTGCGGTCAATATCCCCAATCAGGCTGGGATCCGCCGACCACAACAGCGCCACCGCCCCCGCCACATGCGGTCCCGCCATGGACGTGCCTTCCAGCGCGCCGTAGCCGCCGCCCGGCAAAGCGGACAGGATGTCTCTGCCCGGCGCGACAATATCGGGCTTGATGCGGTTCGAGCCGTCCACCGTCACGGGTCCGCGGCTGGAGAACTCGGTCACGCTGCCGTTGCGGTCAATTGCCCCCACCGAAAAGACTGAGTCGTACAACGACAGCGGCGCATTGACCGTACTGCAATTCGGGCCGTCGTTGCCCGCCGAAACGACCACGAAAATCCCCGCGTCGCGCAGATGATTCGCCGCATACAGCAGCGCCTGCGGGTCGCACCCTTCGAGTTCAGGACAGCCCCACGAGTTATTCAACACATCCGCGGCGCGCGCCGGGTCGCCGTCGGTGAACGGGTCGCCGTCCTGCGGGAACGGCGCCAGCATGAACTGCATACAGTCGAGATACAACGCAGGGTTACCCAGATTGCGGTTCAGGTTCATGCAGGCAAACCAGGTCGCGCCAGGCGCCACACCGATGCCGTTCCCGCCCAGCGCCGTGCCGAGCGTGTGCGTGCCGTGACCGTTCACGTCGTATGGCGACGACCCGCCATACCACGGATCGAACCAGTTGTAGTCGTTGCCCGAATCCTTCCCGCGATAACTATCCTTCAAGTCGGGATGAGTTACGTCCACGCCGCTGTCCGACTGCCCGATGACGATGCCCTCGCCGCGCACGCCGAACTCCGCCCACACCCTGTCCGCGCCGATCATGCTCACGTTCCACTGCACGCCGCCCGGCGGAGGCGCGGAGAAGAGTCCGCTCAAGGCGGCAGTTTCGGGTTGGGGGGCAGGTCTCAGCCTCGGGCTGGGAAGGACGCGGTCCACTTCGGGGCGGGTCAGCAGGTAGAGTCGAATCAACGTCCCGCCGCGTACCTCCATCGCATTGACCAGATAATAGGGCGTGTACTTCACGCCCAGCGAGTCGAACGTCTTCCGCAAATCTGCCTGCGACTCATTCGCAAAGCGGGTCAACTCTTCATACGCCGCCGCGCGCCGCTCGTCTATGGCTGGGATGTTCCGCGCCTCCGACAAATCAGCCTGCGCCTTCATGATGACAAAGAGACGGTCGCCGTAAAAACCGTGATTGCCGTTCGTGACGAACAGGACGGCGACGACCAGCCACGCCGCTCCGGCGCCCGCCCAACCGAGCTGGCGCTTCGTTTCAGACCTCGAGCCTGCTCCTGCAAACATACGCATCGCCGCCCCGACAATCCCCACCATCACCCCCAAGCCGACGGCAAACGCGCCCGCCCTGATCGCCAGCCCGCCGATGTCGCCCAGCAGAATGGTGAGTTCCGTCGGGTCGAAGAAAACGAATCCTGCCGCCGCAAGCAGCCCGGTGAGCGTCATCCCCGCCGCCCGCGAAGGCAGGACCGCCGCGACCGCAAACGCAAAAGAGGGAAGCAGGGCAAGCAGAATCAACTGCGCCCCGTCGTACCCGATTGCCGAACCGAGCAAAGCAAGCGTCGCGCCGATGCCGAACGCGTCGAGGAACCGGTTGCCCGTCGTTGCTTCCATCAACGCCGCCGCCAGTAATCCGAGGGACAGCCCCGCCAGCAAGCCCAGCAGCGCGTCGGCGGGCGAACCGAACGCGCCGAACACCGCAAACGGACCGACGCCGAACGCCGCCAGCAGGAACGCAGTCGAAACGCCCCCCGCTTTCCAATCCATCTTTACCTTGCGGATTTTGGACACGATGAAAAACGCCGCCAGACAAATCACAATTTGAGCGATTGCTCCCACCTGGTCGTTGTTCGGACCAAGAAAGCGCAGCGCGAGCGCCGGGAACGCCATTGCTGCCGCGCCCAGCCATCCCGCATAAACGGGCTTGAAGCGTTCGTCCTTTGTGAAATACCACAGCGCCGCCGCGATGCCCGTCATCACAACCGCCTGCGCCGCCAGCCCGATCACGCCCGCCCATTTGAGGTAGGCGAGACTGCCCGAAGCAATCGCCGTCTGCTCCATGAACCACAGCACAAAGTGATAGAGGAACATGCAAATCGGCATTGGCAGGGCAAGCACAAGGAACAACGCCAGCGCGCCGGTCGAGCGCTTCTTCGGCGCTTCTGGCGGGGAAACGGGTTGATTCAAATCGTTTTGCATCTCCAGCATGACGAACTCCTCCTTACACCTATCAATTGCTCACCAATCACCAATCACCAATCACCAATTACCAATCACCAATTACCAATTACTACTAACTTCTCCCTCTCTCCTGAAACCCATAGACCAGCGACTAGAGATTAACGACTGCCGCCTTCTCCTCCGCCTTGTGCGGGCGCACCTTGAACAACTTGAACGCCCACTGCACCGACGGACCGATCAACAGCGCAAACGCCAGCGTTCCCCAGCCTGCCGGTCCGCCCAGCAGCCAGCCCAGCGCGACGACGATCACTTCGATGGAACCTCTCGCCAGCCGCACGCTCACCCCCGTCACGCGGTGAATTGCCAGCATCAAACTGTCGCGCGGACCCGCCCCCGCGTCCACGCCAATGTACACCGCCGTGGCAATGCCCTGAATCAACACCCCCAGCAGGAACATCCCGACCCGCAAAGGGAGATTCCCCTCCAGCGAGGGAATCCAACCCAAAAACAGATTCAACCACGGACCAATGCTCAGAATATTCCCCAGCGTTCCCCACCCCACCCGTTCGCGGAAGGTCAGCGCAATTGCCAAAACGGCAAAGCCCATCCACACCGTCATCGTTCCGATGGTGATGCCCAACATATCCGCCAGCGCAATCTCCAGCACCAGCCAGGTGCTCGTTCCCAAACTGGCGCGAATCAACAACGCCAGCGCAACGCCGTACAGCAAAAAACCGAATTGAATGACGACAAAATCTCGTGCAAACGTATTCCAGCGGATGGGTTTCAACATGGTTCCTCAATTCAAACAAGCCACCATCATATCATGATACACTCACGCCATGCCGCAAATTATCCTCAAACCCGGACGCGAAAAGAGTCTGCTCCGCCGCCACCCGTGGATTTTTTCCGGCGCGATCCAACGGGTGGAAGGAAACCCCGCCTCCGGTGCGACCGTGGACCTGCTCTCCGCCGAGGGGCATTTCCTCGCCCGAGCCTCCTACTCCCCCGCCTCCCAAATCCGCGCGCGCGTCTGGACCTTCGACGACGAACCCGT
>DAOUBY010000019.1:0-13053 GCA_034432325.1 Anaerolineales bacterium | reverse complement strand
CTACGTCATCGGACACGTCAACCCCGACACCGACTCCATCGCCTCCGCCATGGGCTACGCCTGGCTGCTGCGCGAACGCGACGGACTGAACACCGTCCCCGCGCGCGCCGGCGCCCTCAACCCGCAAACCGCCTGGGTGCTCAAAACGCTCAGCCTCGACCCGCCCGCCCTGCTCACCGACGCCTCGCCCCGCTTCGAATCGGTGATGAAACGGCTCGACACGCTCACGCCCGATTCCCAACTCGGCGCGGCGTGGACCCTCGCCAGCAAAACAGGCGGACTTGCCCCCGTCGTCAGCGAAGACGGCAAACCCTACGGACTCATCAACGGGCTCAGCCTCTTCAACTACTTCACCAAGATCCTCGGACCGCGCCCCGGCGACACCACCGTGCGCGAGATGATGTCCGCCCCATGCCGCGACGCCGCCGACACCTCCGTCCCCAAATACGCCGCCAACGCCCACATCCGCGACTCGCTCAACCGCATCCTGCGCGACGACCACGACGACTACTGGGTCACCGACGAAAACGGCTTGTACCTCGGCATCGCCCGCCAGCGCGACATCCTCAACCCGCCGCGCCTCAAAATCATCCTCGTGGATCACAACGAACCGCGCCAGGCAATCGCCTCGCTCGAAGAAGCCGAACTGCTCGAAATCCTCGACCATCACCGCCTCGGCAACCCGCACACCCACACCCCCATCCGCTTCACCGTGGACATCGTCGGCTCGACCTCCACCCTCGTCACCGAGCAGACCGCCGAAGCGGGACTCTCCGCCCCGCCGGACCTTGCCGGGGCGCTTCTCGCCGGACTTTTAGCCGACACCCTCATCCTGACCTCTCCCACCACCACGCCGCGCGACAAGGAAGCCGCCGAGCGCCTGGCGCGCTGGGCATTCGTGGGCGGGAGTCCGCTCAAAGGCGAGACCATCGAATCCTTCGGCAGGCAGGTACTCTCCGCCGGTGCGGGACTTTCCAACCGCACCCCCGAAGAAATCGTCAACAACGACATCAAACCCTACGAAGCGGGCGGCTTCAAACTTGCCATCGCCCAGGCAGAAGTCACCGACCTCGTCCAACTGCCCGAACACCTCGAGCCGCTCACCAAAGCCCTCGACGACCTGCGCGACAAACGCGGACTCGACTTTGCCATGCTGCTCGTCACCGACGTGGTGCGCGGCTCCAGCAGACTGATCGTCTCCTCCAACCCGCCGCCCATCCTCGCCGACCTGCCCTATCCGCCCCTCCCCGACGGCACGCGCGACGCGCCCGGGGTGGTCTCGCGCAAGAAACAGTTGCTGCCGGTGGTGCTGGGTCTGCTGGAACGCTGATAAAATCAGTGTGAGGATATTCATGCTGCCTATCAAGACAAAAGTCCGCCCGGCGGGGTTTCCGCCGGTTTCCCAAACGCTGCCACAGGCAATCAAACGCATCGTGACAGCGTTAGAACCCGAGAAGATCATTCTTTTCGGTTCCTACGCGTATGGAAATCCCACCCCGGACAGCGACGTGGATTTGCTGATCATAAAAGACGGCGACAAAAAGCAAAACTACCTCATCGCATCCCTGGCGCTCTACCCGCGTCAATTTCCAGTGGATATCATTGTAAAGACCCCTAAAGAAGTGAGCGAAGCGTTGAAAGGCGGTAAGGATAACAGCTACTTCATCAGAGAAATTCTAAAAAAGGGAAAAGTCCTTTATGACCGATATCAGTGAATTGAAATCATGGGTTTCCTACGCAGAGGAAGATTTTTCAGTCGCCAAAACCCTTATTCGCCAGACAAAACCAAAGTTATTCAGCATTTGCTTTCATGCCCAACAGTGCGCGGAGAAGTATTTAAAAGCAATGTTGCTCCTTAAAGGTGTAGAATTTCCAAAAACACACGACCTTGTTTCCCTAAACACGCTTTGCAATCAGGCGGGCATTTTTACGGGCTTCAACCCTCATGATCTTGTGGAGCTTTCCCGGCACGCCGTTGAAACCCGTTACCCTGGAACTCAGCCGACATTGGAGGAAGCGCGGGAAGCCATCAAAATTGCCAATGGCATTCGCAAGTTTGCTCGAAAGTGGATGGGATTGAAATAGCACGCCCGCGCCCGGGGTGGTCTCGTGCAAGAAGCAGCTGCTGCCGGTGGCGCTGGGTCTGCTGGAACGCTGATTGTTTTGCAAGGCACGACGCATCGTACCGCTGCGGATTTATTATGAACTCCATCTATCAAGCCCTCTCCGAATTGGAAAAGAACAACGAAGCCGCCGCGCTTTGCACGGTGGTGAAAAGCGAAGGCTCCACGCCGCGGCATGTGGGCAGCAAGATGCTCGTCTATCCCGACGGCAGGTTCATCGGGACGGTGGGCGGCGGCGACCTGGAGCACCGCGTCCTCGATGAAGCGTGGATGGCAATCAACGACGGTCAGCCGCGCCTGCTGCATTACAACATGGTGGACCCCAGCCGCGGCGACCCCGGCGTGTGCGGCGGTACTGTGGAGGTGTTCGTGGAACCGATTCTGCCCCCTGCTATGGTTGTCGTCATCGGCGCCGGACATGTCGGCAAGGCGGTTGTGCATCTCGCCAAGTGGCTGGGATTCCGCGTGGCTGTCAGCGATGACCGCGCCGAGTTTTGCACCCCCGAAGCCGTGCCGGGCGCAGACGCGTACCATCCCTGCCCGATGGCAGAGTTGCCGAATCAACTCAAAGTGACGCGGCGGACTTTTATCGTGGTGACCAGCCGGGGGTCCAGCATTGATGCGGCAGGGCTGCCGGCGCTGCTCCAGTCGCAGGCGGCGTACATCGGCGTCATCGGTTCGAAGCGCCGCTGGCTGACGACCGTCAAGGCGCTGAAGGAGCAGGGCGTTCCCGATGAGTTGATTCAAAAAGTGCATTCGCCGATTGGCTTGGAGTTGAACGCCGAAACGCCCGAAGAGATTGCCGTCAGTATCATGGCGGAGATTTTGATGCTGCGCGACAGAGGGACGGGAAAGATGATGAAGGAGTAGAGGGAAGGGAGCAGTCACCAGTCACCAGTTACCAGTTACCAGTTACCAGTGATCAGTGCAACCCATCGAAGCGCGAAACTTTCGAGGGGGGAATTCGTAGAAATAAGAAAAACGGTTCTTGACCTGCAAGGTCTATGGGCTATAATCAATTCAACGGTCTTCAAAAAGGAGAAAATCATGGCGCGCGTTTTTGATGTAATCGAATATCCGAGCGAGATGCAGGGCGAAATCGTCCATCGTTTCCCCGAGCAGGGCATTGGCGATTTCCGCATCGGCTCGCAGTTGATTGTGCGTGAGGCGCAGGCGGCGGTGTTCTTCCGCGACGGGCAGGCGCTGGATGTGTTCCGCGCCGGTCGTCACACGTTGACCACAGCCAACATCCCCCTGCTCATCAACCTGCTCGGCAAACTGTTCAACGAGCGCACGCCCTTCCCGGCGGAGGTGTACTTCGTCTCGATGAAGGAGTTTGCCAACGAGAAATGGGGAACGCCCCAGCCGATTATCGTCCGCAACCCGGGCATGGGGCTGGGCGTGGCGCTCCTGCAGGGGTTTGGCACATTCTCCTTCCAGGTGAAGGACCCGCAGCAGTTCGTGACGCAGGTCGTCGGCACGCAGGGCGCATACCGCACGGCAGACATCGAAGACCGCTTGAAGACCATGCTGCTTTCCACGCTTCAGGATGTGTTGGGCGAGACGACCGCCGCCAAGAGCGTGGTGGAACTCATCGGTCTGACGGAGGAAGTCGGCGCGGCGGTGCGGGCGAAGGCGCAGGATGATTTCGAGGCGCTCGGGCTCACGCTGAAATCGTTCTACATCGGCAACCTCAAGCCGTCCAGCAAGTCGGCTCAGGAACTGCGCGACATGGGCATGCTCGACATGGCGACCTACACCCAACTGCAAGCCGCGGATGCCATGCGCGATGCGGCGCAGAACCCCAGCGGGGGCGCGGGGCTCACGGCAGGCATCGGCGCGGGGATGGGCATCGGCAACCTGATGCAGCAGGCAACCTCCGGCGCAATGCAGCAGGGACAGCAGTCACAGCAATCGGGCGGCGGAAGCGCGGCGGGCATTCCCGATGTGATGACGCCCTCCGAAGCGGCGGCAATTCTCAAAGTCTCTGAAGAAGACGTAAAAGCCGCCATCGAAGCCGGCGACCTGAAGGCAAAGAAACTCGGCAACGCCTACCGCATCAGCAAGGCGGCGCTGGAGGAGTTTTTGAAGGGGTAACAGGTAAATCGGTAAATTGGTAAATGGGGATTGGTATAAATGAAAAGAGGAGGCTGAGAAATCAGTCTCCTCTTTTTGATTCAACGGGCAGGAACGAAGGTTATTCCAAATCGCTCAACACGTCTGCGACCGAGTTCAGCACGTCGCTGGCAAGGACGGAGGCGGTCGCGCCGAGGTCGTCTGCGGCGTAGAGCCCAGCCTGGGCGTGGATCCAGGCTGCGGCGACGGCTGAATCGTAGGCGTCCAAGCCCTGGGCGCGCAGCCCAACGATCAGTCCCGCCAGAACATCGCCTGTCCCGGCGCGGGCAAGGGCGGGCGTGGCAACGGGGATGAGGGTCAGGCGTCCGTCGGGGGAGGCAATCAGCGTGAAAGCGCCCTTCAGCACCACCACATGCCCCCACTCCTTCGCATACTTCAACGCCGCCGCCTGACGGTTTTCCTGAATTTCTTCTTTGGACAAGCCGGTCAACACAGCCATTTCGCCGGGATGCGGCGTGAGAATGGAAAGCGGAGGAAGTTTCGACGCCCAGTCTTTGATTTGCGCGAGAAGTTTCAGCCCGTCTGCGTCAATCACCAGCGGGGGAAGTTTCGCTTCGCCCTCCGACTTTGGGCTGTTTTCGTGCTGAATGAACCCGATCCTGGCTGGAGCCTTTTTCTGCGCCGCCCCGCCCGAAAGCAGGTCTTCGAGGAAGACTTTGGTGGTCGCTTCGGTTCCAAAGCCGGGACCGATCAACAGGGCGCTGGCTTTCTCGAAATTTTTCGCCAGCACATCGGCGGCGGTTTCGGAGATGCGCCCCGCTTCGTGAGGAAGCAGAACCCAGGTCGCTTCGGGGAATTGACCCGCAAGCGCGCTGTGCAGCGGAGCCGGCACCGCCAGCGTGACCAGCCCCGCGCCGGCGCGGTACGCCGCCTCGCCCGCCAGCAGGGCGGCGCCGGTGAAATTGACCGACCCCGCCGCAATGAGCGCCGTGCCGAACGTCCCCTTGTGCGCTTCGAGCGGACGTTCCGGCAGGAGCGCGGCGACGGAATCTTCCTCGGCAACTTCGGCGGTGACCGCCTGCAGGGTGGGCAAATCGCCGGGCAAGCCGATGTCCACGGTTTTAAGTTCGCCCACGTACTCAAAAGCGGGCAGTTTCACCAGCCCCTGTTTGACCGCCGCCATTGTGACGGTGATGTCGGCGGGGATGGTTTCTTCCGCCGCTTCGCCGCTGTCGCAATCCACGCCGCTGGGGCAATCCACAGCGACGACGAGGGGGGCGTCCTCTTCGAGGCTATCGAGAATATCGTTGACTTCCGAGAGCAGTTCGGCGACATCCTTCTTCAAGGGGAGTTTGACGCCCGTGCCGAGCACGCCGTCGAGCAGGATGTCTGCCGTTTCGATGGCTTCCGCCAGTTTGTCGAAGGCGTCTTCGCCGGAGATGATCTCGCCGCCCGCTTCGGTGAAGCGTTTGACGAGGGCGTCCTTTTTGCGTTTGACGAGGTATGCCTTTGCCTTCCAGCCTTCTTCGAGCAGAGCGGTCAACGCGACGAGGGTGTCGCCGCCGTTGTTGCCTGGTCCCACCAAGCCCACCGCTTCGGGTTCGGGTTCGTCAACGAACAGGTCGAGAATCACATCTGCCAGACCCTGACCGGCGTTTTCCATCATTTGGTCATAGGTCAAGCCGGCGGCATCGGCTTCTTTTTCGATTGCCTGCATTTGTGCGACAGTTACAAGTTTCATGGTTTTCTCCATTGAGCGCGGGAATTGTAACGCAAGACATGTCTTTCGCCGCCTGTCTCTTACAAAAATCAAACGGCGTTCATTCGCCAGGATATCTCAAAGCAATTCGGTATAATAAAGGTATGAAGTCTTCCGTCCTTTCTTACGATCTGCGGACGACAAAAAAGATCATCCTTGGTCACCTGCGGGGAAAAGGTGCAAAGGTGTATTTGTTCGGCTCGCACGCCACGGGTAAGGCTCGAATGCACTCGGATATTGACGTGGCAATCCTTCCCCGTCGAAGGCTGAATCCCGTCATCATCACAGAGATTCGTCAAAAACTGGAGGAAAGCGACATCCTCCGCACTGTGGAGATCGTGGATCTGTCGAAAACAGACCCAGCATTTCGTCGTCGTGTTTTGCAGGAGGGTATTCCATGGAGCGAGTAAAAGAGCGGCTTGCCGTTGCGCGAAAGGCTCTGCAAACGCTTCGCGAATTGACCGACAAGCCCAAACTTACCGAAGTCGAACGGGATGCCGCCATCCAGCGCTTTGAATACACGTTCGAAGCAGTTTGGAAAGCCGCGCAACTCTATCTGAATGAAGTGGAAGGGTTGATTGCCAATTCGCCAAAAGGTACGGTTCGTTTCAGCTGGCAGGCGGGATTGTTCGACGAAAAAACCGCCCAAGCCGCTCTTCGCATGGTTGAAGCGAGAAACCTGACTGTACATACCTACAACGAAAAACTGGCGAAATCGGTTTACCGCGATATTACAAAATATGTGGAAGTTCTGCAAAAATGGCTGGACGAAATGCAAAAGAACGTCTAGCCATTCGCAATCGAATTAAACACGTGGGGACACGGCTGCAAAATCATGCAGCCGCTTTTTATTCTCCCCACAAATCGCGCGCTGCATCTTCCAGCCCCAACTCGATCAACTTCTCCCGTGTCGGCTTGCCGGTCGCCTTGTCCCAGCCGCGGGCTTCGTAATAGGCAAAGAGCATTCCCTCGATATCCGGCACAAATCCCGCCGAGCCGCCGTCGGGCATGGGCGTTAGCAGCGCCTTTGGCAGCCTGTCGTTTTGAGCGGTCAACCCCATGCGGTTGTTGATGGCGCGCTTCAGATTCCACGAGCGTTCGCCGAACTTCATCATCTCCGCCACCGACCAATCCAGCCCGCAGGCGGCATTGATGAGACTGGCTTTTTCCTGCGCGCCCACATTGGCAAAGATACAGGTCACGAGCGCGTTATCCACCGAACGCCAGTTTTGATGCCGCGCGACGTTGGCGGCTTTCTCCGCCTGTGCGTGACGATCCATGAATTCGATGCCGATCTCCTCGTGCGAATGCCCCCAATCCACAAAAAAGTAATCGGACTGGTTGTGACACGCCCCGCGCGGACTGGTCGCATACGAAAGCGCCATCCCCGACACGCCGCGCGGATCGTGGTAGGCGACCTCGAGTCCGTTCACCTGCACGGCTTCCTCTTCCGCGCCGAAATGCGCGCCGAAGCGTCTCGAACCCTGCGCCAGCAGGCTGCCCAGTCCCTCGCGGGCGGCGGTCATTTGCACCAATTGCTCGATGGCAGCCACATCCCCCCACTTCAACTCGATGCCGCCCGTGTCGTCCTTCGTGATCAGCCCTTTCTCGTACAAATGAAACGCCAGCCCAATGGTGTTGCTGGCGCTGATGGTATCCATGCCCAGACGGTCGCACAATTCGCCCAACTGCACAATGGAAGCCAGGTTATCGTTCAGCAGATTCGCGCCGAAGCCCACCATCGTCTCGTGTTCGGGACCTTTACGCTTCGCCGTCTCGCCGGGCAATTTCACCACCCGCCCGCAGGCAATCACACACCCCTGACAGGCGCTCTGCCCAACCAGAATACTCTCGGTCATCTTCGCGCCGGAGACATCATCCACCGCCGGAAACGACCCGCTCGAAAAATACTTCACCGGCATCGCGCCGAGATATTCGGCATAATTTGCCGCGCTTGCCGTTCCCAATTCGCGCAGCACCTTCGCTTCGTTATCCTCGCGCAATTTGCGGTTCGCCTCCGACCGCAGAACCTTGTATCCCGCCAGGTCGAACACGGGGATTTCCCCTTCCCCATGCACCGCCACCGCCTTGAGATTCTTCGCCCCCATCACCGCGCCCATGCCCGTCCGCCCAGCCATGCGTCCGTGATCGCACATGATCGAAGCAAACAGGACTCCCCTCTCCCCCGCCGGCCCAATCACACAGACTCTCGCAGACCTGACTCCCACTTCCTCTTTGACTTTCTCCTGCGCCTCGTAGGTATCCATGCCCCACAAATGCGCCGCAGGCCGGACCTCGAGGCTGTTCCCGTCCAACCAGAGATACGCCGCCTCCGGCGCCTTCCCCGTAATCCACAACCCGTCATAGCCGGCTTTCCGCAGTTCGGGACCCCAAAAGCCGCCGATGTTGGATTCTGCCCATAGCCCGGTGGCAGGTCCTTTTCCGCAGATGACGAAGCGCCCCGTTGTGGGGCCGGAGGTGCCGGTCAGGGGACCGGTCAGAAAAAGCAGGGGAGCCTCAGGCGAAAGCGGATCCAAATCGGGCGTCAGGTGTTCATACAGGATGCGGGCGGCAAGCGAAGCGCCGCCGAGAAAATCCCTCTCCCACTCTTTCGGGATGACGTATTCTTCAGTTTTTCCGGTCGTGAGGTTAATTTTGAGGAGGGGCTGCATGGCGTCATTTGTCATTGCGAGCGGAGCGAAGCAATCTCCCGCTGCTGAGCAAGGAGACTGCTTCGCGGCGCAGGGCATTATAAAATCTCAGTCGTCACTTCCTGCGCCACGCGGACAAAGTCCAGCACGGTCGGCACGTTGCGCATCATATACCCCATGCTGCCCTTAACCTTCAACTTGCTGGTCATCATGGCGGTCATGGGGTTCAATTTGCCGGAGAGGATGGCAGTGATATTGCTGTACGAAGCGGTCAGGGTAAAGGCAGGGTTGGGATGAGAATCGGGCGCGGGCTGGTATTCCACCTTTCGGCATTTGCCATGCCACAGGTCCAGATAGAACGTGAGCCGCTCTTTGAGATTTCCCTCCGGCTCGATGAAAAAGAACAAGTCGCCCTCCCACTTTTGAGCAACATCCGCATACCGCTCATCGGAATTCAGTTTTGCTTCCAGTTCCTTCAGCCATTCTTCGCTGGGGAATACAGCCGCCATAGGATCGCCTCCAAATCATGATGATGTTGTAATTTTACCATTCGAGAAAAAAGCGGCGAACCTTGCAGAATCGCTGAAAATAGTCTATGCTTAATTATCACGTCGCAAGGCAGTCGGACTGCCTTACACCAATTCCATTTTCTGGAGGAGAAATGAAAAAGCTGTACAACATTCTCATAGCGGGGATACTTGCCGCCCTCGTGCTGACCGCATGTGGAGGCGGCGGGCAGGCAAAACCGGAAACTCTGCTGGACGCCATCAAACAGCGAGGCTACATCCTGGTCTCCACCGACCCGAACTATGAACCGCAATCCTTCCTCAACACCGATGGCAAGCGCCCCGCCGACACCAAATGTCCCGCCGACGCCCTGACCACCGCCGAAATGCAGGGCTTCGATGTGGACGTGGCAAAGGCTGTGGGCGAAGGTCTTGGCGTGGAAACCTGCTTCGCCACCCCCGACTGGGACCTCATCACCGCCGGCAACTGGGCTGACAAATGGGACGTGAGCATCGGCTCCATGACCATCACCACCGCCCGCCAGCAGGTTCTGAATTTCAGCGTGCCGTATTACTACGCTCCCGCCGTGGTCGCCGTCCGCGCAGATGCGGGGATTACCTCCCTGGCTGACCTCGAAGGTCAGGCGTTGTGCGTCGGAAGCGCCACCACCTACGAACAATGGCTGAGCGGCGACTTCGAAGGTCTCGGTCTGCCCGAATCGTCCATCTATGCCCAGCCGCCCGCCAACGTGAAGGTCGTCCCGCTCCCGACCGATCAGGAATGCGCCCAGGCAATCGCAGCCGGACGTCAGGACTTCGTCGGTTATGTGACCTCGATGACGGTGGTCAACGCCAATATTGCGGCTGGCTTCCCGGTGGTTCAACTCGGCTCGCCGGTCTACTCGGAGGAACTTGCCGCGGCATTCGACAAATCCTCCAGCCTGCCCACCGACAGCCTGCGCGAAGAAGTCAACAAAATCTTCACCGCCATGCACAGCGACGGTCGTCTCTCGCAACTGTCCATCCAATGGCTCGGCGAAGACCTGACCCAGGCTCCCAAATAAGGCAAACAGTTCATCTTGGGGAGGCGGCTGAACCCCGCCTCCCTTTTATACATCCCACGGCTTCTTCGAAAGGAGCAACGTGTCATCATGAGCGCAATCATGCATTCAGACCCTGCCCTGCAAAAAACGCACGCCGAACTTCTCTATGAAGCGCAATTGCGTAAATCGCGTCAGTTCAATATGTGGGTATCCGCCACGTGGGGAGGGTTGTTCCTTATCCTGATTTATCTCTTCAGCGGGCAAAGTTTCCTGGGGATTCGAACCATCTCGCTCAACCTCGAATTCATGCAGAAAAACCTTTCGTTTATTGCAGGGGGCGTATGGCAGACGCTTCTGGTTTCCTTTCTCTCCATTTCGATGGCAATCGTCCTTGCCCTGATTGCCGCGCTGGGGCGGCTCTCCAAATTCCCTCCATTCTATGCGCTCAGCACATTCTACGTTTCCCTCATTCGCGGAACGCCCCTCTACCTGCAAATCTTCTTTTTCTTCCTTGCCCTGCCGCAACTGGGCATCGTCCTGACCGGCTTGTTTGCCGGCGTCATTGCGCTGGGACTGAACTACGGCGCCTACATGAGCGAAATCTTCCGCGCCGGGCTCGCCTCTGTGGGACGCGGTCAGCGTGAAGCGGCAATGGCGCTTGGCATGACTCCCTGGCAGACAATGAAGCGCATCATCCTGCCGCAGGCGCTGCGCTTCGCCATCCCTCCCATCGGCAACGACTTCATCGCCATGACCAAAGACTCGGCGCTCGTCTCCGCCACCGGCTTCGTCCACGAAATCATGTGGCGCGCCACCCGCGTCGGACGCGCCCAGTTCAACAACCTCGAAGCGCTCATCATGGCGGCAGTCTTCTACTGGCTCATGACCATCATCCTCACCTACATCCAAAGCATCATCGAAACCCGCCTCGCCAAAGGAGACCGCTGACATGGCGCCCATCGTCAAAATCTCCAATCTCGACAAATACTTCGGCTTGCTCCATGTCCTCAAGGACATCTCGCTCGAAGTTCAGCCGCGCGAGGTGGTTTGCATCATCGGGCGCAGCGGCTCCGGCAAAAGCACCCTGCTGCGCTGCATCAACTTTCTCGAAGACCCGTCGCGGGGCGCCATCGAAGTGGACGGCATCCGCGTGGAAATCCATAACGGCACCACCCGCGAACACCGTCAGGCAATCCACGACATCCGCCTGCGCACCGGCATGGTCTTTCAAGAGTTCAACCTCTTCCCGCACATGAGCGTGCTGGAAAACGTCATCGAAGGACCCGTCACCGTCAAAGGCATGGACCGCAAACAAGCCATCGAACTCGCCGAACAAAACCTCGACAGCGTTGGCTTGCTCTTCAAAAAAGACGAATACCCCAACCGCCTCTCCGGCGGACAAAAACAGCGCGTCGCCATCGCCCGCGCCCTGACCATGCAGCCCCGCGTCATGCTCTTCGACGAACCCACCTCCGCCCTCGACCCCGAACTCATCGGCGAAGTGCTCAACGTCATGCAAAAAGTCGCCAAAGACGGCATGACCATGCTCGTCGTCACCCACGAAATGGGCTTCGCCCGCGAAGTGGCGGACCGCGTCCTTGTGATGGCAGACGGTCAAATCATCGAAGAGGCGACCCCCGAAGTCCTCTTTAGCCAGCCGCAGGACCCGCGCACCAGGGCGCTCATCGAACGCTACCGCTCCGGGGAAAGATAAATGCCGCTCGCCATCGCGCGAGAAATCAGCCTTTGGGGGAGCCTGTCAAAGCAGACAGCCTCCCCCTCTCCGACCTCACAGAAACCATCCACGAATTTCTCACGAATACTCGAAGACTCATCCATCGGGGTTCGTTTATTCGTGGTTTTCACATCGTACCCGCAGGGTATTCGTGGACGGTTTTCCCCCACAGACACACCTGCCGCAATCCACAACCCGCTCAAGGAATCGAAAGCCCATCCCGCCAAATACCAGGATGAGCTTTTCGCAAGCACAAGCCAATTACTTCTTCGCGGTCAAACTCTGCAACTCTCTCCGAATCCGTTCCAACACCTTTCCATTCACTCTTCCAAACGTCTTGACCACAATGGACCTGGAAATCGTGTAAATCTTGTCCACACGGACTTTGCCTGGGTGGTTGAGCGTCCCTTTTTCAAGATCGCTCGAAGTAATCGTAAAACTGTAATCTGCTTCAACTGGATTGGATGTCATCGCCACAACCACCAAATCAGTCGTCTTTTGATTGTAGGCATTGTTGGAAACAACGATGACAGGACGCCGTTTCTGCGACGAAAGGTCAGTGAACGGAATCGGCACGAGCAGAATATCCCCTTGCTCAGGCATTGTTCCAGTCCTCGTCGTCTATGGGATTATCCCAAAAATCAAGACTCGTTTGGGAAGCGTAGAGAAGATCGGCGAACGCGTCACCCGCCTCCACCACAAAGACGGTTACATGCGCGCCCGCAGGGAACGGGACAGTCAACTTGACCTGCCCGTCTTTATTTACTTCCACATCGTATTTAAGAGCCGTTTGCGCCAACATGGGTGAACTCCTTCTCAACGATGTAATTATACCAACTTCACCGCCCCCATCCCGAGATGACTTCCATCCGCTTACACCGCACCTGCGGTCGGTGCAGGTGTCCGCTTGCCATCCGCTGACCACCACATCCCGCCGCACGCCTGCACTGCGACCGCAGGGAGTGTCGAAGCAGACAGCCTCCCCCCACCCCGAAACGACTCTCATCTGCACATAGTGCATTCGGCATCGCGGTTTTCACATCGTACCCGCAGGGTATTCGTGGACGGTTTTTCCCCACAGACACACCTGCCGCAATCCACAACCCGCTCAAGGAATCGAAAGCCCATCCCGCCAAATACCAGGATGAGCTTTTCGCAAG
>DAOUBY010000018.1:0-25389 GCA_034432325.1 Anaerolineales bacterium | reverse complement strand
CCATATTTTTCCGCATGGTGTACACGTACAGGATTTCCGGGTCGGTGGCGGCGATGGCGAACGCTTTGGCTTGCAATTCCCGGTAGGCGTCGGTTTTCATGTCGGCGGGGGTTTGGAGCTGCGCATGCAGGTCGCCGTTGATTTGCAGGGCGGCGTTTGCGGCAAGGGCGGTCAGTTTGTCCCGTTTTTCGCGGAGCAGGTTGTTGCGCGCCTGCGAGTAGGAAAGTGAAATTGTCAGCGCGCTGATGAGCACGCCGGCAAGGGCAAAGCCAATGGCGAGACGGAAACGCAGGCTGGTCAGGCGCTCGATGAAGGTTTTCATCCTGCCCTCCTTTCGAGAGTCTCGCTTTGCAATTGCACGATAACTTCGGTTTCGGGCAGGGCGCGTTTTAATTCGAGCGCCGCCGCTTTCAGCAATTCCTCCATGTCGCTTTGGGCGCTGATCCTGGCGGAAATTTCTCCGATGGTGCGCTCTTTGGCGGCGCGTTTCTGGCTTTCGGCAAGCAGACGGGCGTTTTCCATGGCGATGGCGGCGCGTTCGAGGATGGCGTTGACGATGTCGAGTTCATCCTGGTCCCATTGACGATTGCCCGGCGCGCGCACATCCACCGAGCCGATGACCTCTCCGCGCAGTTTGATCGGCAAGGATAAAACTGCGCCTCCCATCCCCGCCTTGAGTTGTTTCGCCGACTGCAGGATTTCCTGCGCCTCCTTGTTGTTTTGCGCATAAAGCAGCGACGCTTTCGCGCCTGTGTGACGTACACCGAGCAGTTTTTGCCGTTTGGTGAACAGACTCCAACCGCTGCGCACGAACTGCCTCGAGAGCGCCTGCGATTCCGCCAGCGCCTGACGGGTCTCTTCGTTTTGCCTGGCGTTTTGAATGGCGACGCTCACCTGGTCGGCGAGGGTGGTGAGGATGGTGATGTCTTCCTCGCCGAAGGCGTTGGGCTGGGTGCTTTGCACGTCGAGCACGCCGATGATTGTTTCACCCGCGCGCAGGGGCAGGGCAATTTCGGAACGGGTTTCGGGGAGGTCGGGATTGTTGAAGAAGACGGCGTCCGCTCCGGTGTCCAGAGCGATGCGGGGTTTGCCGGCGCCGGCGGCATAGCCGACCAATCCCTTCTCGCCGGCTTTCAGGCGGTGTCCGCGGGCAAGCATGCGCTGTCCGCCGGGACTGTTGGCGGCGCTGAGCACGGCATATTCTCCGTTGCTGTCGAGCAGGAAGATGCCCACGTGGTAGAAGCCAAACTCGCGGCTGATTGCAACCGTGATTTGTTTGAGCAGACTTTCGAGTTCGAGGTTGGAACTGATGGTGCGGGCGATGTGCGCGATGGATTGGAATTGCCGGGCGCGCCGCTCGATGTTGGCGTTGGCTTCGAGCAGTTGGGCGGTGCGCTCCTCGACGCTTCTTTCCAGACCTTCGAGCGTGCCGCGCAGACGGGCGGTCATGGCGTTGAACGCCTGCGCCAGCGTGCCGATTTCATCCTGCGAGCGGATTTCTGCCTGGGCGGCGAGGTTGCCTTCCAGAATCTGATTGGCGGTTTGGGTGAGGCTCAGAATGGGCGCGGCAAGCAGTTGACCCAGTCCCAGACTGACCGCCACCGCCCCCGCCAGCAGGATGACCAGAATGACGGCGGCGCTGCGCACGGTATCCTGCACCTGGGCGGCGATTTCGTTGCGGGTGGCGGCGACAGGTTGTGTCAATTCATCCACCGGCACGATCAGCCCCAGGCTGAAACTGCGGTTTGCCAGCGGGGCGTAGGCAACAAAGTAGTTCACGCCGTTGACGCTGGTGGAAATGAGACCGCTTCCGCCGGCGGTAATTCGGAGGGTGATTTGCCGCAGCTCGAAAGGCAGGTTGCCGTCGAAGATGGTCTGCTTGGGTTCCTCGTTCATTCCCAGCGTTTCGGGCTGCAAGCCCAGCAGTTCGTATCCCTGCGGCGGCAGGGCAATGATGTGACCGTCGTTGTCCACGAGAAAGGCGTAGCCGCTGTTGCCCACTTTGATCGCGCCGATTTGTTCGGCGAGCCTTGCCAGTTGAAAATCCGCCGTCATCACGCCGAGGAATTCATCCTTGAAATACACCGGCGAGGAGACGGAAACCACCAGCCCTCTGCCGGCCGGGTCCTGACGGGGGAAGGACCAGCGGGCGCTTCGATTTTTGTTGAAGAGCGGGGTTGCCACACGGAAGGGCGGCTGCGCCGTGCCGTCATAGTTGTGCGGCAGGCTTTCGCCCAAACGAATGTTGGGGTAGTGGGTGATGATTCCGCGTTTGTCGGTGTAATAGAGCGCTGTAATTTGCGGGTTGTTTTCCAGAACGAACGGCGCGGAAAAATCCAGGTATGCCGTCACGTTCAATTCGCGGATGACATCCTCCGTCAATTCGACCGTGGATGGAACAAACACACTGCTGGGCGAGTAGCGGCTGTTGAAATATTGTCCATCGCTGTAGCGGGTGAGGCGCACGGCGGCGTCCCAATAGAAACCGTTCCCGAGAGTGTTCTTTTGTTCCTGAAGCAGTTCCAACTGATGGGCAACACCCTCCAGTTGGGCAACCGCCGTGTTGAAGGCGCTGTCTGCCCGGCTGGCTTCGTTGTTGATGGTGTTGATGAGCTGCTCCTGCGCCAACTGGTTGGCAAGCCGCTCGACATTGCCCGAGAAGGTGTTGACAAGCCTGGCGGCGCGGTTCAGCGCAAAGATCGAAAGCGCCAGCAGCGAAAGGAAGCCGGTGGTAAGAATTCCAGCCACGATTTTCGTGCGGATATTGCCGCCCAACGCCCGCCGCCCAAAGTACGCGGCAAAACCGGCGGCTGTCAGCGTCATGATGACTGCGCCAATTGCCGGCGCAAAGAATTGCGATTCGATGCGAAACGCCGGGTTCCAGATTTCGATGGCAATTGCAAGCAGAAGCGTGCCGGTTGCCAGACCGATGACGCGGCTCCGTAACGCCGGCGGGAAAACCCGCCACACGAATAATGCCGTGAAAACCACCACGCTCGCGCCGGCGACCAGGATCGCTCCGCGGATGACCAGCGTTGCCGTCAGCGGAAACGCGACCATGCTCAGTATGTACGTCAGCCAGGCGCCCGCCAGATGACGCCCCCTGCGCATCAGCGCCAGTCCCAGCAGGTTGCCGAGCACCATCAGGGTCAAAAACGGAATCATGACGCGGTCGGAGAGGTCCAATACCCCGCCCTGCAGGCGCACCGTAATGAGATCGAACACCAAAAACGCTGCGCCTGCCAGCGCCAGCATGCCCGCCAGCAGTATGCCGACTTGTTTTTGTCTTTCACTCATCATGCTGTCCATGTCTTGCATTCCGCTCATTTATCAACCTCATTGTTTTGAAACTGGATCAGCACCTCTGCGCCGCCCAGCACGCGTCCCAATTCCTCGGCGGTGGCTTGCAGGATGTTTTCCAAATTGAGCGCACTGCCAATCTTTGCAGAGGCTTCGGAGATGACCTGTTCCTTGGCGGCGCGGCGGCGGGCGTCCTGGAACAGACGCGCGTTTTCCATGGCGAGCGCGGCGCGTTCGGCAACCGCCTCCAGCAGGCTGATTTCATCCTCCTGCCACGATTTGGATGGATCATTCGCCTCGACGTGCAAAACGCCGATGACTTCTCCGCGCAACTTGACCGGTACTGCCACCGCCGGGCGCTTCCCGCCGGCCCCTTCAGCCTGTCTCAACGCCGCCCGGCCTTGTTCCGCCGCTGACGCCACTTCCGGCGTGCGCAATTCATTCTCCAGAATTTCGATGCGCCCGGCGTTGTAACGGAAGCCGGGTTGTTCTGCCAGCGCAATGGTGCGGCGCCATTCCGTGCGCGTGAACTCGTTGTACACCTCTTCCATTTGGGAGAGGGCGGTGCGGGCTTCTGCCAGCAGGCGGGTATTTTCGAGTGCAATGGCGACCTGGTTTGCAAGGGTGAGCAGCACTTGCAGGTCTTCTTCGCTAAAAGCGCCCGCTTCGGTGGATTGCACGTCCAGCACGCCGATGACCTCATCGCGCGATTTGAGCGGAAGCGCGGCTTCGGAGCGGGTGTTGGGGAGGTCGGGATTGTTGAAGAACACGGCGTCCGCTCCCACGTCCAGGGCGATGCGCGGCTGTCCCGTTTGGGCGGCATAGCCGACGACGCCGGTTCCCAGTTCCAGCATGTGACCGCGGGCGAGCATGCGCTGCCCGCCTTCGCTGTTTGCGGCTTGCAGCACGGCAAATCTTTTTTCGCTGTCCAGCAGAAAGATGCCGACGTGATAGAAACCGAACTGTTGGCTGATGAGCCGGGTGACGGCGGGGAAGAGTTCGGTCAGGTCTTCAAATTGAGCGATGGCTGCCGATAGTTGGGTGATGGTTTGTAATTGGGCGGCGCGGCGTTGGGTTTGGCGGTTGGCTTCGGCAAGTTCCGCCGTGCGCTCTGCCACGCGCTGTTCGAGAGTGCCGGTCAGGTCTTCCAATTGGCGGTTGATTGTGCGGATTTCTTCGAGCCTGACGGTTTCGGAGCGGTTTCTGAAATTGTCCAGGAACATCAGAGCGACGCCCAGGGTGGTGAGAATGCCTGCAATCCCTCCGGCGTTTTCGGGCAGAGGAATGCCGAAGAAAGGCAGCGAAACGAATGCGCCGATGTTGAGCCCCACCAGCAGGAATACCGCCCAGGGAGAGAGAAAGTTGCTCGCCATGATCAGGCTGAGCGGTACGAAGATGAAGATGTTCGCGGCAATGTCAGCGGCAGGACCCTGCCGGATGACGTTGATGTAACCGCCTGCGGCGAAGATCACTGCAAAGAAGAAAGCGCCCGCCCGGTAGTTTTTGGTTTTTGCCAGCAGGTAGGCAATGCCCAGCCCAATCAGAGGAGCGCCAAAGCCGCCGATGCCCTCTGCCAGCCCGTTGGAAAGGCTGCTGGCGATGAAGCCGGTGAAATTCAGGATTTCGATGACCAGAATGAGCGTGATGGCGAGGCGGGCGTATTGCTGCTCCCGGCTGTCTTGCAGGGAGGGGTGCGGCATGGTGAGCGCCTGCCAAAGGCGTTTCAGCCGGTTTCCGGTCTGTGGGGTGGGGGTCAAGGGTTCGTTCATGGATTAGGCTTTGCTTTGATCCGGTGATGCGGTTTCGGCGGCAGAACGGCGCGGGTCGGTAAGTTGGAAGGTGACGGTGGTGTCTTTCAGGAACTGTCCGAGTTCTTCCACAGTGTCCCGCAGGATGGAATCCAGTTTGAAGGAGGCGCCCAGTTTTGCCGCCAGTTCCGAAAGGAATTTTTCGCGGGCGGCGCGCCTTTGGGCTTCGTCGAGGAGGCGGGCGCCATCCAGCGCCAGGGCAACGCGTTCGGCGGTGGATTCGATAATGGCGAGTTCATCTTCATTCCAACCTTGGGACTCGCTGGATGGTTTTATTTTCAGCCGTCCGATGGTCTGTCCGCGCAATTGCACGGGCACGGTGAGCGCGTTGTCTTCCGCTGTTGAAGGAGCCGCTTTTTTCAGCGGTTGAGGTTTGATGCCGTCGTAGCGGTAGCCTTTTGTGCGAATGGTGTCGGCGACTTCTTTCCAGGCTTGACCGGTCAGCCGGCTGGATGCGATTGCCGCTTCACGAAGCGCCCGCTGCGCCTGTTCGAAGGAGCGCGCGTTTTGAATGGCGACGGCGATCTGGTTGGCGAGGATGCTGAAGACTTCGATGTCTTCCTGCGAGAAGGCATTGGCTTCAGTGGATTGAATGTCCAAAACGCCGATGATTTCGGGTCCGAATTTGAGCGGCAGAGCAACTTCGGAGCGGGTATTCGGCAGGTCGGGGTTGTTGAAGTAAACGGAGTCCTCGCCCACGTCCAACGCGATGCGCGGGACGCCGCGCGCGGCGACGTAGCCCACAATCCCCTGCTGTCCCACGCGCAGGCGGTGACCGCGGGCAAGCATGCGCTGTCCGCCTTCGCTGTTGGCAGAGCGCAGGAGGGCGTATTCGCGGTTTTCATCGAGCAGAAAGATGCCTGCATGATAAAAGCCAAGCGACTGGCTGATGAGGCGGGGAAGTTGCGTCAGAAGTTCGTCGAGGCTGCGGACGCTGATGATGGTGCGGGTGATCTCGGCGATGGCTTTCAGTTGTTCGGTGCGCTGTTCGGCTTTTTGGTTTGCCGCCGTCAGGTCTCTGGTTTTTTCTTCGACGAGTTCCTGCAGGGTTTTCTGCATGGCATTGAGTTCTTTTTCTGCGCGAAGCAGGGTGTCGTTTGTCTTTTGCAGGGCTTCCTGGCGATAGCCAGCCAGCGCGGCGAATAAGCCCAGGAAAAATGGCGCGGTGTCAATGACCCAGAGTAAGGGGTCGGCAGCCTGAATCGAAACAATGTTCGGAATGGTGAGGGAGAGACCGGCGTCCAGCGTTCTCACGATGGTGGAGCCGATGGGAAAAAGTAAGCCGAAGAGTGCGCCGTAGAGGGCGTATCTTTGTGTGACGGTAAAGGAGAATAAACCTTGCTGCTTCATGCTGGTTTTGCGCCTATTCTCTTTCGAGTTCGAGAGTGACTTCTGCGGCGTTGCCGAGCCTGCGTCCGAGTTCTTCGACTGCCGATTGCATGATGGCGTCCATTTCGCTGACGGCGCCCACTTTGGCGGCAATTTCGCCGATGACGCGCTCGCGCGAGGCGCGGCGTTGTGCGGAATCCACCAGGCGGGCGTTTTCGAGGGCAAGGGCGGCGCGTTCGGCGGCGGCTTCGAGCAGGACGCGTTCGTCATCCGTCCATTTGCGGTTCATGCTTTTGGGGCGCACTTTGATTATTCCAATTACCTGCCCCTTGAGCCGCACGGGGATGATCAATTCGCCGCTGTCCTTTTCCATGCTCAGGCGTCCGGTTTGGGGCAGGGCGGAGGCTTGAGCCCGTCCGTCCTTTTCCTCGAAGGGGAGGGTGCGTTGACCGTCGAACAGGTAGCCGGCGGTTTTCGCATACCGCCTGAAACTGTTCCATTCCTGTTTGACGTAGCGCGCGAAGGTTTGTTCGGATTCTTTCAGCGCTTCGCGGGCTTCGCTGAACAGGCGGGCATTTTCAATGGCGATGGCGACCTGGTCGGCGAGGGTGGTAAGGACGGCAACGTCCTCTTCGGTAAAGGCGTTGGGTTGGGCGCTTTGCACGTCGAGCACGCCGATGACGCGTCCGCTCACGAGGAGGGGAAGCGCCATTTCGGAGCGGGTGGCGGGGAGGTCGGGGTTGTTGAAGAAAACGGCATCCGCTCCCACGTCCAGGGCGATGCGGGGTTCGCCGCGCAAGGCGGTGTAGCCGACGATGCTTTTCATGTCCAGACGGAGTTTATGCTGGCGTTTGAGCATCCTTTGTCCGCCTTCGCTGTTGGCGGCTTGCAAGACGGCAAATTCCCGCGCTTCGTCCACGAGGAAGATGCCGACATGGTAAAAGCCGAATTGCTGGCTGATCAGGCGCGTGATTTCTGGCAGCAGAAGGGCGGCTTCCTGAACCGAGGCAATGGCGCGGGCGACGGCGGAGACCGCCTGCAGACGGGCGGCGCGTGTTTCGGATTTTTGTGTGCGTTCCGCCACCTGTTCTTCGAGGTTGTTGACCAGTTCTGCGAGTTTTTGCGCCATGCGGTTGAAACTGTCTGCCAGGAGTGTGGCTTCTCTCGAATTTTGCGTTTCGTGAACGCGCTCGTTCAAGCCGCCTTCGGCGATTTTTTGGACGGTGCGGGTCATTTCTGTCAGCGGGGCTGTTAATTGCCTGCCAAGCAGGTAGCCCAGCAGAGCAATGACCGGCAGTGAGGCGAGAAAGACAGCCAGGCTTGTGTAGAGGAATCTCCGCTCTTTTTCCAGCACGCGGTTTGCGGTGATGTCCACGCCCAAAACGCCGACTTTTTCGCCGCTGGAGGCGTAGATTGGCGCGTATGCCGAGAGGAAGGAGCCAAACTCGTCGGTGTAGAAATCGGGTTCGATGAGGGTCTGGCTGATGGTGTCGAAGTTTTCTGCGAGCAGGGGACCTGGTTCCTCGTACGGCTGACCGAAGTCGGCAATGCCTTCGTCGCCCGGCAGGTTGGCGTCCACCACGAAGTAGATGCCCTGTTCGTTCTTGCGCATGGTGTACACGTACACGAGGTCCGGGTCGGAGGCGCGGATTTTGAGGTTCTGTGCGTTGATTTTGTTGTAATATTCGTCGTTTCGCGCCGCTACTTTGACGAGGGTGTCGCCGTCCTGCTGGAGGGCGGCAACGGAGGTGATGCTGACGAGGCGGTTACGGAGTTCCTGCCGCAGTTCGTTTCTGAAGGTGCTGTAGAGAAACAGAATGATGGCGGCAGCGATGAGCGCGCCGCTGACTGTGAAACTGACGGTCAGCAGGGTTTGGAGGGATGGCTGGCGGAAAAGCAATCGTTTCATCATGTTCACTCTGCCTGCTCTGTGAGTTGTATGCTGACTTCCGCGTCGCCCAGCGACCTGCCGATTTCTTCGACGGTGGCGCGCAGGATGGCGTCGAACTCGGACGCGGCGCTGATGGCGCTCGTCACTTGTGAAATTGCCTGCTCACGCTCGGCTTTCAGGCGGGCTTCTTCGAAGAGACGGGCGCTTTCCAATGCGCTTGCAAGACGTTCCACAGCCAGTGTGATGGTCTTGATGGTGTTGGGGTTGTAGTTTTCCTTGAGTTTCAGTGAGACGACGCCAATGGGCTGACCACGCAGTTTGATGGGAACTGTCACCTTTGCCGGCTGCGAGGCGCCTTTTCCGCTTCCATCCTGGACGACGGGGCTCCCGGCGCGAAGGGCTTCTTCTGCCGCTTCGGGCATGGTTTGAAGCGGCTGGATGCGCACGTTGTCGAAGCGGTAGCCGGCTTTTTCGAGCAAGCCCGTTTCGGCAAGCGACCTCCATTTTTCGCGGGTGGTTTCGCCATAGGCGCGCTGGAGTTCTTTGAGGCTTTCTTCCACCTGTTCGAGCAGGCGCGCGCGTTCGATGGCGATGCCGATCTGATCGGCGACGATTTGGAGAATGGCGGTATCTTCCTGACGCTGAAACGCCTGCGGTTGATTGCTTTGCAGGTCGAGAACGCCGATGGTGCGGTTTGCCACTTTGAGGGGCAGCGCCAGTGCGGAACGGGCGTCGGGGAGAAGCGGAGGCTGATTGGCGGGAGCAGCCGGGAGGTCCGAAATGGATGCGCGGGCAGGCTCGCCGCTGGATGCGGTTCGTGCGATGAAGTCGGTTCCGGTGAGGGGAATCTTGTAGCCTTCGGCGATCCTTTGTTTGCCTGTGGACGAGGAGGCGGAAACGGGAACGGCAAATTCCCGCTTTTCGTCGAGCAGGTAGATGCCGGCGTGGCGTACCTGGAAGCGCGCAGGCAGGGCGCTGGCTGTCAGTTCAAGGAGACTCTCCAGGCTGGATGTGGCGGCGATGTCGCGCGCAATTTGGGAAACGAGGTAGAGTTTATCCGTCTGGTTTTGGAGTTCCTGCGTGCGCTGGGCAACCTGGGCTTCGAGGTTTTCGGCGTTGAGTTGCAACTGGCTGGTGGCGGCGCTTAATTTTTCGATCAGTTGGGCGTTGTCTGCGATGATGAAAATTTGCCGGGCGATGGTGAGGAAGATGGTGACGGCGGTTGCGGTGAAGAGCCCATAGTCGGGGACGCCGGGTTCCTTCCCATTGGTGGCGGCGTAGAGCGAGACGATGACGGTGGCGCTGACGGCGGTGAAGGAAAGGACGGCGCTTTGCCAGACTGTGGCAGGTTTGACGGCGGGAGCAACATCGGCGCGGGCGTCGGTTTTGCCTGCCTGGCGCAGGGCGGAAACGCCGATGAGGTAGTAACTGACGCTCCAGAGGGTGTCCACAGGGTTTCCTGATGTGTAGGTTCCCTGCAGGACTGCTCCTGCATAGATGATGTCGGCGAGGATGAAGGCGGTCATGCCGAACGCGAGGATGAGCAGGGTTTGGCGGGCAGCGGGGTGATTCCTTTGCAGGGCGAGTTCGATGATGCTGGCGAGGAGGAGCGCATCCATGCCGGGGTACATGCCTGCGACCCATTTTGCCAGCCAGGTGTCGCCGCCTGCCGCGGCGGTTGGGGCGATGATGAAATACCAGAGGATGCCGGTCACGCTGGTCATGGTGATGACCAGGTCGAGGCTGCGGGTGCGTTTGAGGGCAGGGTCTTCCGCCGGGGTGGGGATGGAGAGAATGCCCGCAAATGCCAGCGGGTAGAACGCGAGGTAGAAAATATCTGGAATGTCGGGGAAGCCGGCGCCCTTTGTGAGGTCAATGGCTGTATAGAGAATGTCGCCAATGACCAGGGAGAATACACTCAGGGCAAGGAGCCACCAGGCGCGGCGCGTGCGCGGGTCGAGATGAGATTGCCACGCTGTGAGTGCGGCGCTGACGGCGGCGAATAAGCCGAGCGGCAGATAGCCAAGCCCGGCGATCAAATCCTCGTAGGCGGGGTTTGTCCATTTGAGGATGAGCCAGGAGGAAAAGACCAGCAGGTATAACCCTGCCGCTGCCGCCCAGGGGAGTTTCCATCCCTGAAGCCAGGCGGGGATGCGGCTGGTTACGGCGGGCTGCGTGTCGTTTGGTCGCGTGTCCATGCGGTTACCTTCTGGAGCGCCTCTTTTCGGATGTGTGGGAGGTGATGTCGCTGACGAAGACGGACGCTTCGAGCACATCGGGGAGTTGACCCAATTCACGGGCGGCGGTTTGGAGCAGGGCGTCAATGTCCATCACCTGGCTGAAGCGCAGGGCAAGTTCGCTGACGGTTTGTTCCTGCAGGGAACGCTGGGTTGCTTCTTCGATGAGGCGCATGTTGTCGAGCGCGAGCCCGGTTTGATATGCCACTTCCTGCACCATTTCTTTGTCGAACTGATTCCAGGGGGCGTTGTCTTTGCGGGCGATGGCGATGACGCCGATTTTCTGTCCGCGCAGGGTGATGGGGATTTTCAGGGCGTTGTCTTCGTTTTCCAAATTTCTGCCCGCGCGGACGCCAAGCGGGGTGTAGGTGTATGCCACGCCGCCCTGCCGCGCCCGTTGTTCCCATGCTTCACGGGTGCGGGCGGCAGTGATGGCTTCGATTTGCATCAGCGCGGTTTGTGCTTCTTCGAGCAGGCGCATTTTTTCGATGGCGACTGCCGCCTGGCTGGCGAGGGTTTCGAGAACGTCGAGGTCGTCTGCGCTGAACGCCATGGGTTGGTTGGATTGGATGTCGAGGATGCCGATGACGCGGTCGTGGATCATCATGGGGACGGCGGCTTCGGAGCGGGTGTGGGGGAGGTCGGGGTTGTTGAAGAAAACGGGGTCCGTTCCGGTGTCCAGGGCGATGCGGGGTTTTTTCGTTGCGGCGGCGGCTCCGACGATTCCTTCCATGCCGACTTTGAGGGAATGTCCCTTTTCGATCATTCGTTTGCCGCCTTCGGAGGATGCGGCAACGAGGATGACTTCTTCGCCGCTTTCGTTCATGAGGAAGATGCCGGCATGATAAAAGCCAAACTGTTCGGTGATGAGGTTGACGATGAATTTGAGGATCGAGTCCAGGTCTTGAAGGTCTGCCGTTTGCCGGGCGATGTAGGCTGCGGCGCGGAGCTGCTCCGATTTTTGGCGGAGTCCCGCGGTGCGTTCTTCCACCCGTTTTTCGAGTTCGGTGCGTTCGACGGTGAGCGCGGTGACCGCTGTTTGAAATTGTGAAGCAACCGATTTGAATTCGGTCTTCAGCAGGTAGATTGCCCAAATGGCGGCGGCTGAAATGAAGAAATAGTCTGCCAGGTACGAGAGCCACTCGGCGGGGTTGATCTCCGGCGAGACCGGTGCAATGAGTTCCAGATAGCCCAGGGAGTTTAGCGCGCCGACGGCGGCGATGCTGAGGATGTTGACGCCAAACATCCAGCGGTCGGCGCCGCGGTCGAAGAGCAGGGCGGCGAAGATGTTTGCCGTCAGCAGGTAGGCGGTGGCGCCAGACCAGGGACCAATTCGCAGGAGGACGAAGAGCCCCATCAGGTAGAGGCTTGTAATCAGAATGGCGGCTTTTAGTCTGTAGGGCAGAGGCGTGAAGGCAAGGAGCAAAAGCACCGCATAGACCAGCAGGAAGGAGAATATTTCACTGCGGTCGAGGATGGGAATGTTTGCGGCAAGGAGGACGAGCCCCAGCCCGGCAATGACGCGCAGAATGGTGGCGAGAAATGTTGCCCGCCAGCGGTCATACTGGAAGGATGTCTCCTGGGGAGGGTTGACGGGCGGAATTTCAGGCGTGGTCATGTTCCTCATCCAGTTTCAGTTCAATGGAAGCGCCGGAGACATCGAGGCGTTTGCCCAGTTCTTTGACGACGGTTTGCAAAACGCCATCCACAGAGCCGGATGCCCAAATTTTGGCGCTGATTTCGGCGAGGGCGCGTTCGCGCAAGGCGATCTGACGGCTCTCGGAGACGAGGCGGGCATTTTCGAGCGCAATGGCGGCTTGCGCGGCAACGGCGTCCACCAGGCTTCTTTGTTCGGGCGTCCATTCGGCGCTGCCTTCCAAAGTGATTTGCCCAAAGACCTGATTGCGAAGTTCGATGACGCTTTGCAGGATTTGGCTGGCAGAGTCGTTCGGTTCGCCGATTTCGTATTCGAGCGCGTCGTTATAGGACTTGATACTGGTCCAGCCTTCGAGGAGGTATTGCTTCTGGATGGCGCGCAGTTCCTGAATGCTTTGCTGCGCTTCCTGGAAGAGACGGGCGTTTTCGAGGGCTGTGGCAATTTGGCTGGCGACGTTTTGCATGGTTTCGATGATTTCGGGGCTGAAATCGGCGATTTTTGTGGAGTGTATGTTCAACGCGCCAAGAACGCGGTCGCCGACCATGAGCGGCAGGGCAATTTCAGAACGGGTATAAGGCAGGAGCGGGGTTTCGAAGCGCTGTTTTTCTTCGGCTGTGTTCGAAACGATGCGCGGCGTTTTTTCGCGGATGCACCCTGCCACCATGCTCCTGCCTGAGATTTCCAACCGGTGGCGGTTCTGCTTGAGGATGCTGCCGGCCTGTCCGGTGGCTTCCCGCAGTTCCGCCCATTTTCCGCTGGGGTCCAGGAGGTAGATGGCAGTGTAATAGTATCCGAATTGTTCGGTGATCAGGTTGGCGGCTTTTTCGAGCAGTTGGTCAATATCCAGCGTGGAGGAAGCCACTTTGCCCACTTCGATGGTGGCGGTGAGTTGTTTGGTGCGTTCTTTGACTTGTTGCTCCAGGGTGGATTGCAGGTCTTCGATGCGGGCGACCATACGGTTGAAGTTCATGGCGACAATGGCAAGTTCGTCGGTGGCGGTGACGAGAACCCGCTGTTTCAGGTTGCCTTGTTCGATTTTTTGGAAGGTTTCGATCAGATCTTTGACTGGGTCTGAAATGGAACGGGTGGCGAGGTAGGAGAATGCTCCACCCAGCAAAAGCATGGAGACGCTGAGCAGGATGGATTGAATTTGCAGGTCTCGGAATATTTGCAGGGGCGGGGCGTCGGTGTAGAGGGCGCGGATGGTGTGGCGGAAGCCGATGGGGGCAATAATCGCCAGCCCGATGACGATGAGCCCGACAAGCAGGATTTGAAATTTGAAGCCGAGCAGGACTCCGCTGCGCCCCTTGAGTTGGGTTTCGAATTCCTTGGGGAGAAGCGCCAGTCTTGCGGGCAGCGTGAGGCGTTCCGCTGTCAGCAGGGTGAAAATGATCCATCCAAGAATCGATGCAAAGCCGCCAAGGAAGATGTAAATGGGGAGCGATGCGGAAAGCGATGCGGGTTGAAAGATGGAACCAAGACTCTCTTCGCGTGCGAGCGCGATGACGAAGGGCGGCAAAAGGAGGATGACAAAGTTCACCGCCAGCGCGATTACGCCGTATTGGGAGATGACGCTGGTGATTTGCTTCCAGGCGGCTAATTCCTTTGCTCCGTTTACAGAGAGAGCCTCCCGCTTCCATTCGTTCAGGCGGTCTCTTGCGTCGGGGGTGACTCTCCAGATGGCGGCAAGGATGACGCCCTGGCTGACAATCAGCAGCGCAGGCAGAAGCGATGCAAAGAGGCGGCGCAGTTCTTCGTCTGGCGAGGCAGTCAGGAAGATGACCGCCAACCCTGGGAGGGTTCCCACCAAGCCAATTACTTCGCTGATGAAGACGGCGAGGAGGAGATACCATCCGCCTGTCCGCTTGAGTAGGAGTTCGTTAAACCGTTTCATTGCCTGTCCTGGGTTTCTTCATCGGTGACGCCAAGCCTGGCGTGCACGCGGCTGGCGCCGGTTACACGAGTCAATTCGCTGACGGTGGTGGTAAGGATGGTCTGGATGTCGGTGGTGCGGCGGATTTTGTCGGTAATCTCGAAGAGTGTCCGTTCACGTTCTGCCTGGGCGCGGATTTGTTCGAGAAGCCTGGCGTTGGCGATGACCGCCGCCAGACTGCCGCCAAGCGTGCCAAGCAGTTCTTCGTCGGTTTCGGTGTAGGCGTTGAGTTGTTCGCTTTCCACGTTGAGGACGCCGAGCAATTCTCCGCGGTAGATCATGGGGACGGCAAGTTCGGAGCGGGTGTTGACGCTGCCTTCGACGTAGCGCGCATCTTCCTGGACGTTGTTGATGCGCAGTGTCCGGCGGTGAGCCGCCGCCCAGCCGGTGACGCCGCTGCCGATGGGGATTTTGACTTCGTAAATGTCCGGCGCGTATCCCACCGCCGCTTTCACTTCGAGATATTTTTTCTCGCGGTCTGCGAGCAGAATGGTAACGCGGTCGCCGCCCAGGGTCACTTGCAGTCCGCTGACGGCGGATTCGAGAGCCTCTTCCAGCGTGGTGCCGGATGCGGCAGAGGTGGTGATGTGGTGCAGCAGGCGATGCTGCGCGAGGTGTTCCTGCGTTTCGGCAAAGAGTTCTGTGTTGACGACGGCGATGCCGAGCTGATCTGCCAGGATTTGAAGCGTGCGCAGGTTGTCTTCCGCAAAGGCATAGGGGGCTTTGCTTTGAACATCCAGCACGCCGACCACACGGTCGCCCACGCGCAGCGGAAGCGCCGCTTCGGCGCGGGTATCGGGCAGGAGGGGATTGGGGTAGTAGGTGGCGTCGCGGCTGGTGTCGTTGACGATCAGCGCTTCGCCTTTACCTGCCACAAAGCCGACGATGGATTTCGACCCGATTCCCAGTTTGAAGCCGGAGCGTTTGAGTTGTGCGCCGGCGTCGCCGGTGGCTTCGCGGATGACCACGTATTCTCCGCTGGCATCCTTGAGGAAAACGCTGGCGTGATAGAAGTTGAAGCGGGAGCGAATCAGGTTGACCGCTTTTTCGAGCAGTTCGTCGAGGTGCAGGGAACTGCTGATGTCGCGGGCGATTTCTGCGGCGGTTTCGAATTGGAGTGCGGTCCGTTTGCTTTCTTCCAGGACGCGGACGTTGTAAATTACACCTGAAACCTGGTTGGCGACTGCGATGAGGAAGTTCAGGTCGTTTTCGTCGAAACTGTGTTCCTTTTCCAGGTCTTGAATGATGAGCGCTCCGATGGCTTCACCCTGCGCCAGGAGCGGAACTCCCATCCATGAACGGGCTGGCTTGCCGGCGATTTTTGCGCCCATGGCGAGGGCGCGGTTCATGGTGTCGTCCACCAGCATGAGGGGCTCGCGGGTGCGAATCAGGATGGATGTGAGTCCCTCGCCAAGCGGGAATGCTTCGATGGTGGAGATTTTTCCTTCCTCGAAAAGAAACGGAACGCTGATGGAATTGGTCTTCTTTTCGTATAACGCAATGACGAAACCGTATTCGCCAATGACGTTGCGGACATGCTCGTAGATGATCGAGTAGAAACTTTGCAGGTCGCCCACACTGGCGGCGCTGGCGGCGAGAGCGTTGAGCGCCCGCGTTTCTGCGGCGCGGCGGTCACTGAGCGGCTCGGTGGGGGAAATTTTGACGGTGAGCGAATTTGCCGTCAGCCGGATGGTGCGGTTGAAGGCGGTGACGACTTCGTCGTCGAGGTTTTGCCCTTCTCTGGCGCCAATTAAAACAACGCCGCGCAGTTGACCGTCTTGAAGAATGGGTACGTACGCGGCTTTTTCGCATCCCAGTTGTTTGGGGTAGGCGAGCAGCGGCGGCGGGATGGTGGACTGCCCTTTCAGGTTCACGGTGACGGGTCCGTCTTTGAGATACCCTTCCATCACGTCCCGCAGAAGTTCCACGCCGCGCGGAATGGTGGCTTGAACATCCTGGCTCTGCGGGTCTGAGAACTGTGTCAGTTGCAGTTGATTGCCTGTTGCGGTAAAGAAGGCGGTGACAAAAAAGTTGCTGACGGTCTCGTTGGGATTTCGAGTGGTCATCTTGACAAGGGAAGGTTAGTTGTATTCCCAAACGGGCTCGCCTGCCAGAATGCGGCGAATCTGATCGGGGAAACGATCGGGGTCGAGCGGTTTGCCGAGGAAACCGTCAAAGCCTGCGGCGCGGGCTTTTTCCATTTGGTCCAGGCTGGCTTCTGCCGTGACGGCGATGATCGGGATGTTTTTCAGTCTTTCCGATGCCCTGATCTTTTTCAAGGCTCCGTAACCATCCTCGTAGGGCAGGCGAATGTCCAACAAAATCAGGTCGAGACGTTGGAGCGTATCGGCATATTCCACCACTTCATAGCCGGAAGTCTTCCATTCGCAGTGAATGCCCAGGTAACCAAGCATGCGGGCAATCAGGACAAAGTTTGCAACGTTATCTTCCACCACCAGGACCGTCGCATCCTTGGGGATGCTGGGTTTCTTGATGGGTTGCGTGTCAAGGACGTTGTCAGGCATTGGATCTCCTTGCCAGGAATTTTTCGATCTCTCTCAGCAATTCATCGAAGTCGAGCGGTTTTTGGATGTATCCATCGCACCCCGCCTGGAGGGTCTTTTCTTTGTCGCCGCGCATGACGTTTGCGGTCAATGCCAGGATGGGGATGCGTTCGAAGCCGGGCATGGCTCGAATTTTGGCGGTAAGGGTGTAGCCGTCCATATCCGGCATGTTGATGTCCATCAGGATTAAATCGGGCTTGGTGGTCTCGAGCAGTTTGAGCGCGTTATGAGCGTCAGTCGCTTCCAGCAAGCCATAATCTTCGGAAAGGAGAATCCGGCGAACGAGCGTGCGGTTATCTGCATTATCTTCCACGTACAAAATGGTGCCTTTTTCAGCGGTTGGCGTCATTTCAGTTTGCCTCCACTGCAATTCTAATACGTCCCATAGGGGGGCGCATGACAGTCACCTTACAGTTGCAAAACAGAAATGCCGAGAGTCTCTCCTCGGCATTTTTGAGCGGGTGATGGGACTCGAACCCACGATATCTTGCTTGGGAAGCAAGCGTTCTACCGCTGAACTACACCCGCATGGTGAACGGGATTATAGCGACCCGACGATGGGCTGTCAAGCAGCGTTCCTGCAACGGAATTCAAGCCGCCTCGGCGCAGACCCGATTACTGCTCCCGTTTAAGAAGCCTTTCCGCCAACTCAAACAGTGCGTCACCGGCTTCGCCCTGCGGGTCTGCTTCTTGAAGGTTCAACAACGCCAGATCGGTCATCTGTTTCGCTGCTTCGTGCGCCATTTCATATCCGCCTTCTGCCGCCAACAACTTCGCCAAACCCTCCACTTCGAAGGCATGGATGGGTCCCTGCCGCCAGCGCGCCGCAAATTTTTTATTTGCCGCCAGTCCTGCCAGCACCGGCAGGGAGTTTTTCCCCTCCACCAGGTCGCTTGCCGCAGACTTGCCTGTTATCGCTTCGTTGCCCCAAATGCCGAGGATGTCATCCTGAACTTGAAACGCCAGCCCCAAATAGTGACCGAAAGAGCGGTACGCATCCTGTTTTGCCTCGTCTGCTCCGCCGAGCAAAGCGCCGATGTGACAGCACGCAGACAGCAGCGCCGCAGTCTTTCCGGTAATCATGTGCCAGTAATCGTCGGTGGTCAGGTCGGTTCGTTTTTCAAAGGACATATCTAAAAATTGTCCGCGCGTCAGGTCGAGACAGGTGTTATGCAGGATCTCTGCCGCCCGAACTACAATCTCCGCAGGGTGGTTTCCCTTCAGGTCCATGATTGCCTGATTTGACATGACGAATAACGCATCTCCCACATTGATTGCCATCGGCGCGCCCCATTTGACCCAGACGGTATCGCGCCCGCGGCGTTTTGGGGAATTATCCTGAATGTCATCATGTACCAGCGAAAAGTTGTGAACCAGTTCCACGGCGGCGGCGGCAGGAAGCGCCAGCCGCCAGTCGCCCCCACAGGACGCATGGGTGAGCAAAACCAGAAGCGGGCGGATGCGTTTCCCCGTCGCTTCGGGACCGGCGCCTTCGCCTGCCCAGCCCATGTGATACGTCAGCATCTCGTGAAAAGGCTGGGTGCGGGGTTGGTCGAGCCGCGCAACTTGTCGCTGCAGTTCCTGTTCGATGGGGGGAAGAAGCGTTTTGATGTCCATGTTATAGAAGTCCCAATTCTGTGAGTTCGTTTTTTAATTGCCTGGGTGTTTGGAAGTGAATGGTCTGGAAGCCCATTGTATTCGCCTGGCGGACATTTGGCAACGAGTCGTCAATAAACAGACATTCATGGGCGGGGCGTCTGATTCTCTCGAGCAGGATGGAGTAAATCTCCGCTTCGGGCTTGACATACCCCACGTACCCGGAAATGACGCAATCGTCGAAGAGATCATCGAAGAAACCGTATTTCTGCCTTGCGTAGGGAAACGTCTCTGCCGACCAGTTGCTCAACCCGTAAAGAGGAAACCCCTTTTGTTTGAGCAGTTTTGCAATTTCAACAGTTTCCCACAGCGCCTCGCCGAGAGAGTCTTTCCAGTGGTCGTGATATGCCTGAAAGAGATGAGCGTAATGGGGAAACCGGGCGGAGATGGCGGCGACGCCCTCCTTGAAGGTGCGTCCCTTATCTTGATGAGCGTTCCAGCCCATGAAGTCCACCTCTTGGAAGAAGCGTTCCATGCCCTCCGGGTCGTTGGGGAAGAAGCGGCTGTAAATGTAGCGCGGATTCCATTCGACAAGGACGTTGCCGAAATCGAAGACAATGGCGGTGATGGCTGATTGTTCCATGTTCAGGTGAGAAAGTAAGGGTCGAATTCACAAATACACGCAACCTTTTCTGAAGAAAAACGGGATGAAATTACCCTGTAAATCCAATTTATCTGTGTTCATCTGTGGTTGGAACATGAATTTCAAAACACTCTCTAACACGCAGCCTGCGTAATCAACGTTAGAGAACGTTGATTACGCGGCGGTGATTCCGTATTGATGTTATTTTAGTTCAACCAGTTTTCCCGTTCTCAGTTCTTCCAGGCTGCCGGCGCCGCAGGCGAACATCGTCACTTCGATTTGCCTCTTGGTGAGTTTTATCATTTCGACGGCGTTTTCTGTTGAAATGGCCGCGGCTTTGAGAAATTGCCCCGCCATGCCGCCGAGCGTTGCGCCGAGGGCGAGGCACTTGGCGATGTCGAGCCCGTCTTTGAGTCCGCCGCTGGCAAAGATGGTCATGCCGGGAACGGCTTTTTTGACGTTGAGGATCGAGTCGGCGGTGGGAATACCCCAGCCGACGAACGTAGCGGCGAGTTGACGGGTGAAGTCATCGGGCGCGCGGTGCATTTCCACCTGCGACCAGGATGTGCCGCCGGCGCCCGCCACGTCAATGGCTTTTACGCCGCAATCGGCAAGACGTTTTGCTGTCTTTTCCGAGATTCCCCAGCCGACTTCCTTGGCGATGACGGGAACTTCGATTTTTTTGCACACTTCTTCGATCTTCCCGGCGAGACCGGCGAAATTGACATCTCCTGCATCCTGCACGGCTTCCTGCAAGGGATTCAAGTGAAGGATGAGCGCATCTGCCTGGATCATGTCCACGGCGCGGCGGCAGTGGTCAATGCCGTAACCGTAGTTGAGTTGTACCGCGCCCAGATTGGCAAAGAGCAAAATGTCGGGGGCGGCGCGGCGGACTTGAAATGTCTTTGCCTGTTCGGGGTGTTCGATGGCGGCGCGCTGGCTGCCCACGCCCATGGCAATGCCCGTCTGCTGGGCGGCTTCGGCGAGGCGCAGGTTGATGGTCTCGGCTTCGGCTGTCCCGCCGGTCATGGAAGAGATGAGGAGAGGCGCGGCTAATCGTCTGCCGAACAGGCTGAGGGTCGTGTCGAGGCGGTTCAGGTTCAGTTCGGGGAGGGCTTCGTGAGTGAAATGGTAGTTTTCCAGGCCCGTCGTCAATGCGGAGCGGACATCCTGCTCGAGGTTGATTTTGATGTGGTCGGCTTTTCGCTGGTCAATGGGCGCAACTTTTGTCATGAGGGGGTGTTCCTGTGTTTGTAATTATCTGGCTTGACACGGCTTTTAGACCGTGTACAATTGCCGCGAAACTCTAAAGGAGGTTGTCATGTCTGACACGTATGAAGAAGTAAAGGCGATCATCAAGGACTTGCTGGGCGCCGACGAGGAAAAGATTACCATGGATGCCCGCTTCCGCGAGGACCTTGAGGCGGATTCTCTCGACCTGGTTGAACTCATCATGGCGTTTGAAGATAAGTTCGGGGCAGAGATTTCAGACGAAGACGCTCAGAAGATCACGACAGTGGGCGAGGCGGTCAGGTACATCGATTCGCACAAGTAGCCGTTCGCTGAGATTATAACCGTAGAGCCGTCCAGACCGGACGGCTCTATGTGTTTTCTTTAGGTCATTGCGAGTGAAGCGAAGCAATCTCCCCGCGGACCGGGGATTGCTTCGCAAAGAACGCTCGCAATGCCCCATTATTTCAGGAGCGAGGGGATTTCTTCGGGGTGTTTGGCGACTTTGACGCCGGCGGCTTCGAGCGCGCGGATTTTGTCTGCCGCACTGCCGGCGCTGCCTTCGATGATGGCGCCGGCGTGCCCCATGCGTTTGCCGGGAGGGGCGGTCTGACCGGCGATGAAGGAGACGACCGGCTTGGTCATGTGCGCGGCGATGTATTCGGCGGCTTTGTCCTCGTCGGTGCCGCCGATTTCGCCAATCAGCACCACTTTTTCGGTCTGCGGATCGTGCTCGAACATTTCCAGCACGTCAATGAAGTTTGTGCCGTTGATGGGGTCGCCGCCGATGCCCACGCAGGTGGACGCGCCCATGCCCACAAGTTTGAGGGCGTAGAGCACTTCGTAGGTCAACGTGCCGGAGCGGGAGACGACGCCCACGTGGCCGGGGATGGCAATGTTGCCGGGGATGATGCCCACCTTTGCTTCGCCGGGCGTGAGCAGGCCGGGGCAGTTGGGACCGATGAGACGGACGCCCTTCTGGTCAATGTAGTTGCGGACGCGCATCATGTCCTGTACGGGGACGCCTTCGGTGATGCAGACGATGAGGGGGATGCCGGCGTCGGCGGCTTCGAACATGGCGTCTGGCGCGAAGCGCGCCGGGACGAAGATGACCGAGCAGTTTGCGCCGGTTGCTTCGACTGCGAGTTTGACCGAGTCGAACACGGGGATTTTTCCATCCAGCACCCATTCGCCGCCTTTGCCCGGCGTCACGCCGGCGACCACGTTGGTGCCGTAGGCGACCATTTGGGTGGTGTGGAAGAGACCTTCGTTTCCGGTGATGCCCTGCACAAGCAGGCGCGTGTCTTTGTTGATGAGTATGCTCATGTGACTAACCCTTTGCCGCGGCGACCGCTTTGCGGGCGGCGTCTGCCAGTGTTTCGGCTGTAATCATGTTGGCGTTTTCGAGGAGTTTGCGTCCTTCTTCGGCGTTGGTGCCCACCAGGCGGACGACCATCGGCACTTTTGGCTTGACCTCTTCCATGGCGGTGAGGATGCCGCGCGCCACTTCGTCGCAGCGGGTGATGCCGCCGAAGATGTTGAACAGCACGGCTTTCACGTTGGGATCGGCGAGGATGATGCGCATTGCCGCCGCCACTTTCTCTGCCCCTGCGCCGCCGCCGATGTCCAAAAAGTTGGCTGGTTCGCCGCCGAACAGTTTGACGATGTCCATGCTGGTCATTGCCAGCCCTGCGCCGTTGACCATGCAGCCGATGTTGCCGTCCAGTTTGATGAAGGACAGCCCGTGCCGCCGCGCCTCGGTTTCGGCGGGCGCTTCCTCGTCCACGTCGCGGATTTCCGCCAGGTCGGGGTGGCGGAAGAGGGCGTTGTCGTCAATCAGCATCTTGCCGTCGAGGGCAATCAGTTTGTTGTCTTTGGTGATGACCAACGGGTTGATTTCCGCCAGTTCGGCGTCGTTATCCTTGTATGCCTGCCACAGCCCGGCGGCGATGCGGCTGAAGTCGCGCCACAATTCGCGCGGCAGGTCAATGGAGGCGGCGATGTCGCGCGACTGATAATCGCGCAGGCCGAGGAGCGGGTCAATGTGAATCTTGACGATCTTTTCCGGGGTCTTCGCGGCAACTTCTTCGATGTCCACGCCGCCGGCGGCGGAGGCGATCATGACCGGCTTCTTTGCGGCGCGGTCGTTGGTGATCGAGAAGTAAATTTCATGCGCGATGGCGGCGGCTTCGTCCACCAGCACTTTGCGCACCGGCAAGCCTTTGATGGTCATCGTCAAAATCTGCGCCGCAAGTTCGGCGGCTTCGTCGGCGTCTTTGGCGACTTTCACGCCGCCCGCCTTGCCGCGCCCGCCCACCAGCACTTGCGCTTTAATGACAACGCGGCCACCCAGTTCTTCGGCAATTTGCTTTGCCTCATCTGCGGTAGCCGCCACCCGTCCCTTGGGGATGGGAATTCCATACTTTGCAAAGATGGCTTTGGATTGATATTCGTGAAGTTTCATGATCTTCCCTTAGGTGAGTTTCAAAACACGGGCATTATACCACCCTCAATTTTCGGTCAGCGACACGTCCCGATAGACGACGCGTGTCCGCTCCCCGGCCATCAGCGGGACCGCCGCCTCCAGCCACTTCTTGAAGTGAGGCGTTTCGCGGTGGGCGAGCGCATCTGCTTCTGATTTGAACATCTCGATGAAGGTAAAGCGAGTCGGGTCGTCTGCCTGCTGAAGCACATCGAAGCGGACGCATCCCGCCTCGCCCCGGCTTGCTTCTGCATTTTGGAGCGTTACCTCCCTGAATCTTTCCACGTGCTCCGGCTGGACGCGGCTGTGAACGAGGATGATGTACATGTTTCTCCTGTATATCTTTCTCAAAGTCTGGAATTCATTCAGAGCGCCCTGTGAGGAACAGAAAATCCCATTTCATGAGACATGTGGCAATACCTCATGAATGAAGGCGCGGCGGATGGGCAGGTAGAACAGGTTGCACACGCTCACATTGGCAAAGACGGTTTGCCCATTCGCGCTTTGCCCGTGCGCTTCGTGAATGTGACCGAAGATATGCAGGGCAGGCCGGATGCGCTCCACTGCTTCGCGCAAATTGCGGCAGCCCGCCCGTTTCCCAAAGAAGGTTCGGTCGTTTTGCCCGTATGGCGGCGTGTGAGTGATCAGAACGTCCGTGCCGGCGGGAATGCGTTCCCATTTCAGGCGAAGCGCCTCCTGCGGTAAATTGAACGCCATATTCCGAAACACAGGCTGCCAGGGCGTGCCATAAAACTTGACCCCCTCAATTGTCACGCTCTCATCCTGAAGATAGATGGCGTTGTATAACCGCGCCCGGCTTTCATCGAGATGGGACTCGAAGCAGGCGTCGTGATTTCCCGCGATGACGAGTTTGTGCGTGTGGGGCAGGCTGCCCAAAAACTCGTTGAATTTCACAACCTCGTCGAGGCGGCCGTGCAGGGTCATGTCGCCGGCAAATACCAGCACATCTCCCGCCGGTATTTTGAACCAGGGGCGGCGTCCATGCGTATCGCTGAAGGCGACAATCTTCAAGGATTTTCCTGCTCTGTTAACTGTGCCGAAAGCAAGGGCTCGCGCCCTCTCGCGAGACCAATCCTAAACATCATTTTCAACCGTCATTGCGAGGAACGGACGAAGTGAGTGACGAAGCAATCTCCACGTTTTGGGAGGGGATTGCTTCGCCGCTCCGCCTCTCGCAATGACAAAGGGGATGATCTACTTGTGCAAGTTCCTCGCCGCGATGAACGACAGCCCGTTGGCGGTCAGGTCTCTGGCGGTGCGGTTGGCGGCTTCCACTTTGAGCAGGAAGTTCTTCTGCAGGGCGTCCCAGTCGCCGCTTTCGATGACTTCTTTCTTCTCGCGGAAGTAGTCGAGGATGTCGGAGGGGTGGGCGAGGGTTTGCTCCGCTTCGGGGTCGCCGCCTTCGTGCTTGGCGGCAATGTTCGCCACGTGGTCGGCAATCTCGATCAGTTCGGCGCGGCGGTTATAGGGCTGGACGACGATGCTCTTCCACGTCTCGGTGATGTGATGCTCGAAGCGGATCACCTTCTCGAAGCCCAGCGCTTTGCGGAATTGCGCGGTCAGTTCCATGGTCTGGTTGTTGATCGAGTTTGACCAGTTGAAGCCGATGAGCGGACTGGTCCCATCTTCGCGGCTGAAGAGTTTTGCCATGGTCATGATCCACAGCGCATGGTAGGGGTTATCCGAACCGAAGAAGACGCTGATTTTGAAGTTGATGTCCACGCCCAGTTTGTAGAGCAGGAAGCCGAGCAGAATCGTCCCGGCGTTAAAGTTCAAGACGTGCTGCACGCCGTAGTTGGTGTAGTAGTACAGGAACTCGTCCAGCCACATCAGCGCGTGTTCGTTGGGTTGACCGATGCCGCCGAAGTAGCCGGTGATGGTGGCGGGACCACCCAGGTGCGGGTTCGAGCCGTCGGCGCCTTTCGTGTCCAGCGTCTCGACGAAGGATGCGCCGATAATATCGAGCGCGGCGACGATGGCGGGCAGGTCGCCGTCGGCTTCGGATTCCTTCATCTTGCGGACGGCGATGAAGCGCCCGGGGACGAGCGTCTTGTTGGCAATGGCTTCCTCAGCCATGGCGCGAATCCACGGGAAGTATTGCAGGGCGGAGACTTCGAGAGTCACAGCGTAGCGGTCTTTGAATTTGGTGGAGTCGGCGCGAGGTCCGAGCACGCGGCGGCGATAATCCTTCACGGAGATGAACGCGCCGCGGTCGCGCTGTTCGATCAGCCAGTTCAAATCCTTGACCGCTTCGGGCTGGCGTTCCTGCACCAGTTTGAAGAGGTTCTCCAGTTTGCGCGCCTGCCTGTGTTTGCGGTTGATTTCCTGCGGCGTGCCGTATTTGGCGACCACATCGAGGAAGTCTTTCATCACCTGCATGTCGGCGTCGAGGAAAACGGCGTTGACGGATTTCAGTTTGTCGGGGGAGATTTTCAGCAGTTTTTGCAGGTCAGTCATGGGGGCTCCTTTTTAGTTTGATAGTCTCATAGTCTGATAGTCTGATAGTCTGATAGTCTCATAGTTATGTTCGCGTGCTGTGACTGCTTGACTATCAGACTAACGACTATTTGACTATCAGACTAACGACTATTTGACTACTCCAGCATTTTCTTCAATTCCTCATACTCCTCATCCTTCATCCCAAACCAGTTCTCCGGCTGAGGGAATTTTTTGCCGATGACCTCGTCGTGATACGCCT
>DAOUBY010000017.1:0-24659 GCA_034432325.1 Anaerolineales bacterium | reverse complement strand
CGAATTTCAAGATTCTGAATAGCGCCTTTTGGAATTCCTTTGTGTACTTCGTGTCCTTCGTGGATAAAGACCTTTTTGCAGTAGACTCAAGAGATCAATTTCCAGACTTTGGAAGCCTTTTTGCGAATTAGAGTTGTGTTAATCATCCGATTCGGCGCTTGACTTGCGCCCTGCGCGGTGATAAGAATTGTCTCATGGAATATAAAGATTATTACAAAATCCTGGGCGTGGATCGCAAAGCCAGCGAGGAGGACATTCGCAAGGCGTACCGCAAACTGGCGAAGCAATACCACCCCGATTACAACCCCAACAACAAACAGGCGGAGGAACGCTTCAAGGAAATCAACGAAGCGTACGAGGTGTTGAGCGACGCGAAAAAGCGCGCACACTACGACCGCCTGGGCGCCGACTATTCCCAGTGGCAAAGCCGCGGCGCGCCCGGCGATTTCAACTGGGGCGAATACAGCGGCTTCCCCGGCGGCGCGCGCGTCAACATAGACGACCTCAACGACATGTTCGGCGGCGGCTTCTCCGATTTCTTCCAGACCCTTTTTGGCATGGGCGGCAGAAGGCAATCGGCGCGGACACAGCCGCAGGGCTACCAGCAGGAACTGGACATCACCCTCGAAGAAGCCTACAAAGGCGCCACCCGCGTCATCTCCAGCGGCGGCAAGCAGAAGCGCGTGCGCATCCCGGCGGGCGTCCGCACGGGGTCGAAGGTGCGCGTGGCGGGCGCCGCTCCCGACGGGCTCGACTTGTATCTAATTGTGCAAGTCGCCGACGACCCGCGTTTCGAGCGGCGCGGCAACGACCTGTACACATCCGCCGTCATAGACGTTTTCACCGCCATCCTGGGCGGCGAAGCGGAGGTGGAAACCTTCGACGGCAAGATCAAATTGAACATCCCGCCCGGCACCCAGCCGGAGCAGGTCTTCCGTCTTGCCGGGCGCGGCATGCCGCACGTCCGCGACCCGAAGAGCAAGGGCGACCTCTTCGTCAAAATTAAGGTACAAATCCCCAAATATCTCTCGTCCAAACAGAGAGAACTTCTCGAAGAAGCCTCGAAAATCAAATTTTAGGAGCAGGAATGAAACGTGTCTTACCTGTAGTATTGATTTTGACTCTCGCCGCGCTGGCATGTCAATTGCCGGGCGTTTCGCCTCTTTCCGCCCCGGAACCTGTTTCCCCCTCCCCGGCAGTTCCCACCCTCGCGCCGGGTTCTGTCAACGCGTTCCCCATGGACGGCTCGCTCACGGCGCTGTACCAGCGGGTCATCCCCGGCGTGGTCTCCATCCGCACCGATACGGGACAAGGCTCCGGCTTTGTCTATGACGCACAGGGTCACATCGTGACCAATCAGCACGTGATCGAAGGCGCAACTACGGTGGAGATTGACTTCTCCTCCGGCTTCAAAACCCGCGGCACGGTCATCGGAAGCGATACCGATGCCGACCTTGCCGTCATCAAAGTAAACGCGCCCGCCTCCGAACTTACGCCGCTCCCCCTCGGCGATTCGGACACCCTGCAGGTGGGTCAGCCGGTGGTCGCCATCGGCAACCCTTTCGGGTTGGACGGCACGATGACGCTGGGCATCGTCTCCGGGCTGGGACGCACGCAGCCCTCCTCGCAGGCGGCGGGCGGCGGCTTCTTCAGCACCGCCGACATCATCCAGACCGACGCGGCAATCAACCCCGGCAACTCCGGCGGTCCGTTGTTCAACATGAACGGCGAGGTGGTGGGCATCAATCAGTCCATCCGCACCACCAACTTCAATCAAGTGACAGGCAACGCCGTCAACTCCGGAGTCGGTTTTTCGGTTTCGATCAACCTCGTGAAGAAGATCGTGCCGGTGCTCATCCGCGACGGGAAGTATGAATATCCCTACCTGGGCATTACCTCCACCAGCGACATGAGCCTCGAAGAAATCGAAGCCCTGGGTCTGACCACCTACACCGGCGCCTATGTCATCAACGTCACGCCGGGCAGCCCTGCCGACAAGGCTGGCGTGCGCGCCGGCACGACTCCCACCCGCATCGAGGGGTTGAACGCCGGCGGCGACCTGATCATCGCCTTCGACGGAAAGCCGGTCGCCTCCTTCGACAAACTGCTGAGTTACCTGCTCACCACCAAATCTCCGGGCGAGACGGCTGTCCTGACCGTCCTGCGCGACGGCAAGGAAGTGGAAATCACCGTCACCCTCGGAAAGAGACCGTAAACCGCGCTCGACAACAAAAACAAAATCGGATGGCGTACCCGCCATCCGATTGCTTTAACCGAAGCGTTGTTCCTTCCACACATCCGCGCGGTTGTGATACCCCGCCTGCTCCCAAAACCCGCGCCGGTCGCGCGGCATGAACTCCAGCGAGCGCAGCCATTTGGCGCCCTTCCAAAAATAGGGGGTCTCCAGGTCTTCGCGCCCGGGGATGTATCCCACCACGCCACGCAGGGGGTAGCCATGGTCGGGCGTGATGGGTTCGCCGTTGAAATGGGTGGCAAGCAGGAAATTCTCCTGCAGCACCACCTCCAGCGGCAGGTTGACCGTGAAACCGTACTCGGCATGCTGCATCACGTGGGTGGCGGTCGGCTTGATTTTGAACAGTCCGTTTTCCACCATCGCGCGGACGGAAACGCCCTCCCAAACGGTATCGAACTTGCTCCAGCGCGTCACACAGTGGATGTCCATCTGGATTTTGGTGCGCGGCAGTTGATTGAACTCCTCCCACGTCCAGCGTTTTTCCTCCTCCACCTCGCCCCACACGCGGAAATCCCAGGTGGCGGGGTTGAAGGGAGGCACCGGTCCGTAGTGCAGGACCGGGAATTTGAGCGTCAGCGCCTGTCCCGGCGGGAGGCGCCCCTCACTGCGGACGCGGTCTTCCAAACGGCGGCGGTCGGGTCCCTCGAAAGATGAAAACATGGCAACTCCTTCTCTAAAAATGGCAGATACTGCCCGGATAAGACTGTTCGATCAGTGCAAATGTTACTGGATTTTCCTTATTTGTCCATGAGCATTACGGCATAAAGTCCGGCGCCAGAGAGCGTCTCTTACGCTCCTCGCGTCGGCGGATGTTCTCTAACGTCCGCCTGCCCTGCGCTGTATGTTGGGAATCCCCCTTAAATCCCTGTTTTTTGATTAGACCGTCGGCACCGGACGGTTTATAATACGAATATTAGTAGATCACAAAAACTCTGCGTAACTTGCGCTCTCTAGCGCAAGTTGGCGCTAGAGAGCGCCAAATACGCATCTTTGCGAAATACTGAACATCATATCGAGCCCGCCCACATCATGTACTGCAAAAATTTTTTATCAGTGAAAACCTTCATCTGGACACGGAGTAACCTGTCATTATGAACGATGGGGTCACTCTGCTGAAAGCCGCACAAAAACTGGATGAAGAGGCGCTTACCGCCATCTTCGATTCTTATGCGCCGGCGATTTACAAGTATGCCCTGAGGTTGTGTCATGACCCGATAGAGGCGGATAACATCGTCGGCGATGTGTTTTCGCAACTGCTGGAGCAATTCGCCAACGGGAAAGGTCCCCGCACCAACCTGCGCTCCTACCTGTATCAGACCGCCTACCACCTGGTGGTGGATCGCTCGCGCGACAACAAACACACCGCCCCGCTGGAAGTGGCAATCAACGTGCAGGAGAAGGAGCGCACCGTTTCCACAGCGACGCAGATCGAGGAGCGCGTGCTGATGGAGGCGCTGGTCTCCGCCATGAACTCGGAACTGACCGAGGATCAGCGGCACGTCATCATCCTGCGCTTTTTGGAGGATTTCAGCCTCAAGGAAACGGCGCAAATCATCGGCAAGGCAGTCAACAACGTCAAAGTCATCCAGAACCGCGGCATTGCCAAATTGAGGAAGGCTCTCGAACATCAAATTGGCAGCGAACAGGACGACCTGTGAAGCAGAAAATCAGCGACCGCCGCATTCTGACGCTTCTTTCCAGCCTGAAAAACATCGAGAGCCAATATCCTTCCAGAATGATGCGGTCGCGCCGTCAAAGATACATCCGCCAGGTTGCGGCGGCGGTGGCAGTGAAAACCGACGGCATGCCGCCCAAACGCCCGCCCCGCTAGAGAGACGGCGTCTCCCGCCGTCTTTTGTTTCTGCAAGAGGCGCGTCACGCTTTCTAATGAAAGTCAAATATTGGGGAGGAATGTCAACATGCTATAATCCTGCCCCGAAAGGTACCGAATGCTCAAGAACTTTGTCAAATTATTCGGGGGCGACCCCCATAAAAAAATCATCGAACAATTAAGCGAAACCGTGCGGCAAATCAACGCGCTGGAAGCCTCCTTCGAGGCGTTGAGCGACGACGCCCTGCGCGCCAAAACCGACGAGTTCCGCGCGCGCTTACCCCTCCCTGCACCCTCCCCATTTTCGGGGAAAATGGGGAGGGACGGGGTGGGGTCAGGCTTATCGGAGCAGGAGCAGTTCCAGGCGGAGCAGGAAGCGCTGGAGGAAATCCTGCCGGAGGCGTTTGCCGCCGTCCGCGAGGCTTCCAAACGGACGCTGGGGCAGCGTCATTACGATGTTCAATTGATCGGCGGCATCGTTCTGCATCGCGGCTCCATCGCGGAGATGCGCACCGGCGAAGGCAAGACGCTCGTCGCCACCCTGCCCATTTATCTCAATGCCCTGCTCGGCAGGGGCGTGCATCTGATCACAGTCAACGATTATCTGGCGCGGCGCGATGCGCGCTGGATGGCGCCCATCTTCAACATGCTGGGGCTTTCGGTGGGCGTGCTGCAAATGGCGGCAGTGACCGAAAACGGCAAGAAGGCGTTTTTGGTGGATTTCACGCGCGAGTCGCCGCACGAGGACCAACAACATCTGCGCATGGTGGACCGCGCCGAGGCATACGCGGCAGACGTGACCTACGGCACGAACGCCGAATTCGGCTTCGACTACCTGCGCGACAACATGACCATGAGCCTGGAGGAACGCGTTCAGCGCGGGCATCACTTCGCCATCATTGACGAGGTGGACAACGTGTTGATTGACGAGGCGCGCACGCCGCTCATCATTTCGGGACCCGCCTCGGGCAACCTGGAGTGGTACGCCAAAATGGCGCAGATCGTCAAGCAGCTCAAACCCGAAGATTACGAAGTGAACGAGAAGGACCGCACCGTCTCCATTACGGAAATCGGGCTGACGCGCGTGGAGCAGATGCTGGGCATGCCGCTGATGGACCCCGACCGCCCGGAAGACGTGACGCCGGAACAGGCGCGCCTGCGCGGCTACCTCGAACAGGCGCTGCGGGCGCAGTTCCTATTCCACCGCAACAAGGATTACCTCGTGCAGGCGGGCAAGGTGGTCATCGTGGACGAGTTCACGGGGCGGCTCATGCCCGGGCGCAGATGGAGCGACGGTCTGCATCAGGCGGTGGAGGCGAAGGAAGGCGTACGCATCGAGCCGGAAAACGTCACCTACGCCACCATCACCCTGCAAAACTACTTCCGCATGTACAAAAAACTGGCAGGCATGACCGGCACCGCCCTCACCGAAGCGGAAGAGTTCAACAAAATCTACAAACTGGAAGTCGTCCCCATCCCGCCTCACCTCGAATATCAGGCGCTCGGCAAGGACGCGCCGCTGATCGAAATTCACGCAAAGGATGAGGAGGGCTACGCCTACTCCTACTTTGCCAAACGCGGCGACCCGCAAAAACAACCCCTCTTTTACCGCCGCAAAGACTACCCCGATGTCATCTACCGCACGGTGGAGGCGAAACTGCGCGCCCTCGTCATGGAAATCGTGCGTGAACACGTGCGCGGACGCCCTCTGCTCATCGGCACCACCTCGGTGGAAGCCTCCGAACGCCTCTCGCTTCGTCTCAAAGCCGAACCTGTCCGCCGTCTTCTGCAGGTTGCCCTCGTCCGACGCCTGTGGCTGGAAGCAAACAAACGCGAAGAAGACGGGCGCCTCATCCCGGAACTGGCGCAGTTCAACGCCCCGCTCGACACCCTCTCCCCCGATGCGCTGCGCAAATTCATCCAGCCGTTCGGGTACTCCACCATCAGCCTCGAAGACCCGTCCAACCTGTCCATCATCCTCGACATTTTGAGACTCGAGGAAAAGGATGTAGAACGTCTCAAAAAAGTCCTGCAAGGCGGCGTGCCGCATCAAGTGCTCAACGCCCGCAAGCACACGGAAGAATCGCAAATCATCGCCGGCGCAGGCGCATTTGGCGCGGTCACCATCGCCACCAACATGGCAGGGCGCGGCGTGGACATCAAACTCGGCGGCGAACTTGCCGAAGAAGTCATCACCGCCGTCAACCGCGTGCTGGGCAGGAACGGCTACACCGACCCCTTCGACATGACCCACGAAGAACGCCGCGCCGCCCTCAAGCAAATTGACCCCTCCAACTACGGCATCTACGCTGCGGAGGTCAAACTCTTCCTGGGCTACTTCGACGACATGGAGCGCGTCAAGGAACTGGGCGGCTTGCACGTCATCGGCTCGGAACGTCACGAAGCCCGCCGCATTGACAACCAGTTGCGCGGACGCGCCGCCCGTCAGGGCGACCCCGGCTCCTCGCGCTTCTACCTCTCCCTCGAAGACGACCTCATGCGTCTCTTCGGCGGCGACCGCGTCAACAGCCTGATGCAAACCCTCAAAGTGGACGACTCCCTCCCGCTCGAAGTGCGGCTGGTGGGCAACATCATCGAAAGCTCGCAGCACCGCGTGGAAGGCGCCAACTTCGACGTCCGCAAGCACCTGCTCGAATACGACGATGTGCTCAACAAACAGCGCGGACAAATCTACGGTCAACGAGACCGCATCTTCCTCAAGGAAGACCTGAGCGACGACATCCACGCCATGCTCGAAGACGAGATCAAACAGCGCGTGCAAAGCGGGCTGGAAGACAAAGAGGGACCCTGGAAACTGGTCGCCTGGCTGGAGGAGATTCAACCGCCCTTCATGAGCGGCGAACGGCTCTTCCCCAGTTTCGGCTTGTCTCTGCTTCTCGAAGAATTAGCCAACGCTGAGAACCTCTCCGCATCACTGCTCGACTTGATCGCCCGCGCCGTCGAAGCGGAAAACGCCCATCACCTGCGCGCCATCGAAGAACTGCTCGACCGCACCGAGGAAGCCTTCAACGCCCAACTTGCCTCCCGTCTCGACTCGCTCGACGCCTACTTCGACGGACTGCAGGACATGGAAGAAACTCCCCGCCCGCAAAAGATGCTGGAGGAAATCAACTCCCTCGTGGGCGTGCAGATCCGCATGAACGGCGAACAGATGCGCCTGCTGGAGCAGGACCCGCCCAAGGCAAAGGAACTGATCGCCAGCGCCGTCAGAGGTCACCTCACCGCTTTCTACGCTTCGCGCGTCGCCGCTGCGGCGGCAAACCGCGCCGGCGACTCCCTGGGCGACAAATTGCAGGTGCAGGACTGGGACGCCGCCGCCGACAAAATCCTCGACCTGACGCACGAGGCGCTCGAACGCAGGCGCGAATTCCTCGTCGGCAACAACGGACAGATCGAACGCGACATCCACAACCTGATGCCGTCCGCCCTGAACGACACAACCAAACTGCTTCTGCTCATCAACCTCTCGCAAGGCGCGCGCACCGTCTTCAACCCCAAGACCCACCGCCAGGAAAAGATAACCGTCCAGCGCTTCAGTTACATCCATCTGATGGCGCAATTGCTGGATGGCATGGAGGCGGAGACTCTCACGGAAGAGATTCTGACCCATCTCGAAGAGGCGGAGCAGGCGCTGGCATCTGCCATTGGGCAGTCGGAATATGCCCGCATCTCGTCGAACGCAACCCGCCTGGCAGACTTTGGCGCGGCGGCGCGTAAAGCATTCGGGGAGGAAAGGCTGGAGGAAAGCCCGGCAGGCTTGAGTGAGTCTGACCGCAAGGCGTTGATTGAAGCGCTGGGCAGGCGCGCCCTGAACGAATCCTACCGCCGTCTTCTGCTGGGCGCCACCACCGAGTTGTGGGTGGATTATCTGACCCGTATCGAAGCCTTGCGCGTTTCCATCAATCTCGAGGCTTACGCCCAGCGTGACCCGCTGGTACAATACAAAGCCAGAGCCTCTGAAATGTTCGCCCAATTGATGGAAGATATCCGCAGTCTGGTCATCAGCCGCATGTTCACCCTGCAAAGGAGACCCGTCGAGGTCACGCCCGTGGAGATTGCGGAAAAGCCGCAGACGGCGCAGCCGCAACCCAGCCAGCCAGAGGGCGGAAAAAAGAAACGACGCAGACGGAACTGACTTTCGTGATGAGCGCACGCGTCACCGCTTCTCTCAATTCGTACCGCCTCCTCCCCAAGGTGGAACTGCACCGCCATCTGGAAGGTTCACTGCGCCTCGACACGATGCTGGATATTGCCAAACAGCACGGCATGACCATCCCGGCGGACGTTCTGCGCCTGAGCACGCTGGTGCAAATTCAGGAAGAAGACAAATTCACCTTTCAAAACTTCCTCTCGAAGTTCAACACTCTGCGCATGTTTTACCGCTCGCCCGATGTGATTCACCGCATCACGCGGGAGGCGGTGGAGGATGCCGCAAAAGACAACGTGCGTTATCTGGAACTGCGTTTTACGCCCGTCGCTCTGAGCCGCGCCGAACGCTTCCCCCTGCATGATGTGATTGACTGGGTGCTGACCAGCGCCAGCGAAACCGCCGCCAAACACAACATCAACGTCAAACTGATTGCCTCGGTCAACCGCCACGAGAGCGCCGAACTTGCCGAACAGGTGGCATGGCTGGCGGCGGAACACATCAACCGCGGGCTGGTGGGGCTGGACCTGGCGGGCAACGAGGCGGAATTTCCTTCCCGCCCGTTTCATGGCATCTTCAAGGAAGCCCGGCAGGCGGGGCTGCACGTCACCATCCACGCCGGCGAATGGGGACCGGCGGCGCACATCCGCGAAGCCATCGAGGAGCTCGGCGCAGAGCGCATCGGTCACGGCGTGCGCGTGCTGGAGGACGAGAGCATCACCACCCTGGCGCGCGAACGGCAGACCGCCTTTGAAGTGTGCATCACCAGCAATTATCAATCCGGCGTGGTGAACGCGCTCGAAGAACACCCGCTCATGCAGATGTTCGAACGCGGTCTCAACGTCACCATCAACACCGACGACCCAAGCATCTCGCGCATCACCCTCAGCCACGAATATTACAACGCCTGCGATACGCTTCAAATGCCGCAATACACCCTCAAGGAACGCATCGTCGCCGCAGCGCAGGCGGGCTTTCTGCCCGAAGACGAAAAAACGAAACTCGTCTCACAGCTCAAAAAAGACCTGAATTTATAAAACACACCACAGGCAAGGATAGCAAAGGCGCTCCTTTGTATTCTTCGTAGGTGGTGAGAAAATGCCCGCCGCGTAGTGTGCGTTCTCCTACGCACATGGCAACGCAAGAGAACGTTGCCTGCACAGCGGGCAAAATCACCAAAAGGAGTATCCTAAATGAACGATTTCTTCAACGCACGCGATATTCTCAAAGTCGGCAGCCGCGAGTACGTGATCTACCGCCTCGACGCGCTGGAAAAGGCGGGACTGACTCAACTCAAGCGGCTCCCCTTCTCGATCCGCATCGTGCTCGAAGCGGCTCTCCGCCAATGCAATGACCGCGAGATCACGCAGGACGATGTGAAGAACATTGCCGCCTGGAAACCGCAAGGCGCCCGGCCTGGCATTCCATTCTTACCCGCCCGCGTCGTCATGCAGGACTTCACCGGCGTCCCCGCCGTGGTGGACCTTGCCGCCATGCGCGCCGCGGTTGCCCGTCTCGGCGGCGACCCGAAGAAAATCAACCCGCTCGTCCCCGTGGACCTGGTCATTGACCACTCCGTGCAGGTGGATTTCTTCGCCACTGCCGACGCCCTCAACCGCAACACCGAAATGGAATTCCTGCGCAATAAAGAACGCTACGAGTTCCTCAAATGGGGACAGCAGGCATTCCAGAACTTCCGCGTCGTCCCGCCGATGACCGGCATCGTCCATCAGGTCAACCTCGAATATCTTGCCACCGTGGTAATGACGAAGACTTCCGAAGTCTTCGCGGAACATCCCCGAAGCGCAAAGGGGACGAAGACTTCGGAAGTCTATGCCTTCCCCGACACCCTCGTCGGCACCGACTCGCACACCACCATGATCAACGGTCTCGGCGTGGTGGGCTGGGGCGTGGGCGGCATCGAAGCCGAAGCCGTCATGCTCGGTCAGCCGATGGACATGCTCCTGCCCGACGTCATCGGCTTCAAACTCTACGGCAAACTGCGCGACGGCGTCACCGCCACCGACCTCGTCCTCACCGTCACCCAAATGCTCCGCAAAAAAGGCGTGGTGGACAAGTTCGTCGAATTCTACGGCGAGGGGCTCGACTCCATGTCCCTCACCGACCGCGCCACCATTGCCAACATGGCGCCCGAATACGGCGCCACCATGGGCTACTTCCCGGTGGATGCCGAAACCCTGCGCTACCTCGAACTGACCGGACGCCCGAAGGAAGTCATCGAACTTGTGGACGCCTACATGCGCGAACAGGGACTCTTCCGCGACTCATCCACCCCCGATCCCGAATTCACCGACACGCTCGAACTGGACCTCGGGGCTGTCGTCCCCTCTTTAGCCGGACCCAAACGCCCGCAGGACCGCGTCCCCATGTCCGAACTCAAAGAGACCTTCAAAAAGGCGCTCACCGCCCCGGTCAAAGAACGCGGCTTCGAACTCGACCCCGAAGCCGTGAACGCCGAAGCGACCTTTGGCGTCAACGGCGGCGCGCTGAAAATGAAACACGGCGCGGTGGTCATCGCCGCCATTACCTCCTGCACCAACACCTCCAACCCCTCCGTCATGGTGGGCGCGGGTTTGCTGGCAAAGAAAGCCGTTGAAAAAGGATTGAAGGTCAAACCCTACGTCAAAACCAGCCTCGCCCCCGGCTCCCGCGTGGTGACCGAATACCTCAAAAAGGCAAACCTCATCGAACCGCTCGCCCAACTCGGCTTTAACGTCGTCGGCTATGGATGCACGACCTGCATTGGCAATTCGGGTCCGCTGCCCGGCGAGGTGGCAAAGGCGGTCACAGGCAGTGACCTTGTGGCGGCGGCGGTCCTTTCGGGCAACCGCAACTTCGAAGGGCGCGTCCACCCGCTCGTCAAGGCAAACTTCCTCGCCTCCCCGCCGCTGGTCGTCGCCTATGCCCTGGCTGGCACGGTGGACATTGACCTCGACAAAGAACCCCTCGGCGAAGGGACAGACGGACCGGTCTACCTTCGGGACATCTGGCCCACCCAGCAGGAAATCGCCGAGACCATCGCCTCCAGCCTCGACGTGAACATGTTCAAAGAACGCTACGCCAGCGTCTTCGAAGGCTCGGAGGCGTGGAAGGAGATCAAGGTCTCCGGCGGCGATCTGTACGAATGGGACGAAAGTTCCACCTACATCCATCACCCGCCCTACTTCCAGAGCCTCACCATCGAACCCGGCTCCGTCTCGAACATCAAAGCGGCGCGCGTGCTGGGGCTCTTCGGCGACTCCATCACCACCGACCACATCTCCCCGGCCGGCAACATCGCTGTGGACAGCCCGGCTGGCAAATATCTGCTGGAACGCGACGTGGCTCCGCAATACTTCAACTCCTACGGCTCCCGCCGCGGCAACGACCTGGTGATGGCGCGCGGCACCTTTGCCAACATCCGCCTGAAAAATTTGCTGGTTGCGCCCAAAGAGGGCAACTGGACGAAACACTTCCCCGACGGCGAAATCATGCCGATTTACGACGCCGCCATGAAGTACAAGGAAGAAGGCGTGCCGGTCATCGTCATTGCCGGCAAGGAATACGGAACCGGCTCCAGCCGCGATTGGGCGGCAAAGGGACCGCTCCTGCAAGGGGTCCGCGCAGTGATCGCCGAATCGTTCGAGCGCATCCACCGCTCGAACCTGGTGGGCATGGGCATCCTGCCGTTGAAGTTCATGGAGGGTCAAAACGCCGAATCGCTGGGTCTCAAAGGCGATGAGGTCTATGACATCGAAGGCTTGAGCGATACAATGCCGCCCAAATCGGTCGTCACCGTGAAGGCAAAGAGGGCAGACGGCTCGGTCGTCGAATTCAAAGCCATCGCCCTGCTGAACACCGAGGTGGAGGTCAACTACTACCGCAACGGCGGCATCCTGCACACGGTATTGAGGAATTTGGTGAAGTAGCAGGTGGTAATTGGTAAGTAGTAACTGATGTTACGCAGTTTTCCCGTAGCGCGACATTTATGTCGCCTGAAAATACGAGATAAATCTCGTGCTACTGCGTAAGGTGAGGTAGTAAAAGAGACTCGTCTTACAACGAGTCTCTTTTTTTGTTTCGTCAATGGTCTCTATCCTCCGCCGGGCGTAATCGAACCGATTGCCCGGCAGCGGCAAAGCGCTTTAGCCTCTTCTGCGCTCCCACGCCACAAACGTCCCCAGCAAAATGACAATCATCAACAACGCCACCGCCAGCAGCAAAATGGACGGCATCCATCCGCCTGCGGCGCTCACCCCAATGCCAAGCACGATGACGACCGCCAGAAATGCCATCGAACCAAGGTATTTCTCTGCCCAGGAATTCACAGAACGGGTTCGGCTGATGCCATACAACCCGCCGCCCAATCCGCCAGCGGCAAGCAGAACCAGCAAAGTAAAAATCGTCCCCCCGCTGCCGGGCAGGTCAACGATGAAAATGCCGCAGGTCGCTTCCTGGTTTGGAAGAGGATACACCGCATACACGAGCGTCTTCGCGAAAATGAAATTCCCCAAATCAATATTTTCCGCGCTCACGGGCCATTCCAGCCGTTTTGTTTCACCGGGCGCCAGTTCCACCTGTTCGAAAAATTCCTGCGGCAGCAGGCGGGTGCTGATCTCTGTACGGATGACCGGACGAAGCGGAACATCCAGCGGATTCGACACCTTCAACGAAATGGTACGCGTTTCACTGCGCGTCATCAACACCGGACAACTGAAACCTTGCAGCCCCGAATTTGCCACGCGGCGAAAACCGTAAAACGCCGCTTCCATATCCGCCCACGCGGCGACCACCATCAGATACAGCCCCGCCAGCGCCCCCACGCCGTAAAGGACATAAAACATCAAAGAGGGAATTCTGTTTTTCATGTCATCAGCCTCATGGATATTGTAGCCGTGTTCCCCGCGGCATGGACGCCCCTTCGGGAGGTTTTGCCCATTTTTCTTCCCGCCATCGAAAAGTAGAGCGAGATCGGGTCTCGCTCTACAACGAAATCAATTCAGGCTGTTTCAGTAAACTCGCCTGCATGGACCAGGGTCCCGTCCATGTGATGGTGACGGGCAGGAGCCTGCCCTTCAAATCTTCGTTCGATTCGACGAAGACCAGTTTGTTCGTGGGGGTGCGTCCCTTCCAGCGGTTCTTCACCTTTTCCTCGAACAACACTTCCACGATTTGACCGAGATATTTTTTGTTGATCTCGCCGACGATCTGTTCCTGTAACTCTTCCAACATGCGGAAGCGGCGCATTTTCTCTTCTTCGGTTACGTTATCCGCCATGCGGCGGGTGGCGACGGTTCCCTCACGGGGGGAGTAACGGGCTAAATGGGCAACGTCCAGTTTGAGGTCCGAGAGGACGCGGTAGGTTTCCATGAACTGTTCCTCGGTCTCGCCGGGGAAGCCGACGATGATGTCGGTGGCGATGGAACAGCCGGGAATCTTTTTGCGGATGAGGTCAACCAGGTTGCGGTAGTCTTTCTGGGTGTAGCCGCGCTTCATGTTTGCCAGCACTTGGTCGTCGCCGGCCTGAATGGGGACTTCGATGTGCGGCATCACCTTGGGCAGTTCGGCGACGGCGTCCATGATGTCTTCGGTGAAGTAGTTGGGGTGTGAGGTGAGGAAGCGGATGCGCTCGATGCCTTCGATCTCGTGGACGATGCGCAGGAGGGCGGCGAGGTTGGGTCCGTCGGGGATGTCTTTGCCGTAGCGGTCCACAATTTGACCGAGGAGCGTCACTTCCTTGACGCCCTGCGCCGCCAGCGAACGGATTTCAGCGACGATGTCGCCTACGGGGCGGCTGCGTTCCACGCCGCGGCGGAAGGGGATGATGCAGAAGGTGCAGGCATGGGAACAGCCGTAAACCACCGGCACGTGTGCGCTGATGATCTGCCCGCGTTCGTGTTGGGGGAGGAGGAGGTTTGTTCCCAGCCCTGTCGAGAGGTCGCCGTCCATGTAGGCGAAGCGGCGTTCGGTCTCACTCGATTCGAGGGCGCGGACTTCGCCTTGAGTGAGGAAGGAGATGAGGGGTCCGGGGTCGGAGGGGGGCGAGAAGACATCCACGTAGGGAAGTTTTTCACGCAGTTTTTCCGCGCCGCGCACGCCGACGAGGCATCCCATGAGATTGATGATCAGGTTGGGGTTCTGCCTCTTGAGCGGGAGCAGGCTGGAGAGGCGTCCGAGCGCTTTGTCTTCGGCAGATTGGCGCACGACGCAGGTGTTCAAAACAATAACGTCCGCTTCTTCGGCTTTGTCGGTAAAGGTGTAGCCCAGATGTTCGAGAGACGAGCCGACGCGCTGGGAGTCGGCGACGTTCATCTGACATCCTTCGGTCCAGATGTGGTATTTCATGGCGGGGAATTATACTTGAAATGCGCGGCTGGCGGCGCAAATGACAAACAAGCCCGCCGCAACGCGCGGCGGCTGGCTTGTGGTGAAGTGGTTGGCGCGTTCTGTCCCGGCTTTTACGGCGAGGGGCGCATACTGCAGCTTTTTGGCACGCCGGGAAGCGGGTCGCCAAAGGTGGTGGCGTTGCATGTCATGGTGAGGGGACCGGTCACGTGCTGGGTGTAGTAAACGCCGTTCGCCCCATACTGGACCTCATACGCGCCCGCCGGGATGCTGAAGGACTCTCCTTCGTTCGCCACGTGCGTGAAGTTCCCGCCGTTGACAGCCGCAATCGTATCCAGTGAGGAATTGAGGGCGCTGAAGGTGTTCCCCACTTTGGGACCCATTAAACGGACAATGGAAATTACGATGATGGCGACGAGGGCAATGATGATGGCGTATTCCACCATTCCCTGCCCTTTGCCCGGTTTGAAAGAGGGAAAAAATAATTTCATGGCAAACCTTCACGTGCCTTTTCGAGTAACATGAATCCACTTCGGGGAGGTTGGGTCTGCGGCGGGCAACTGGGGGACATCAGTCGTTGAATGCGCTCGCGTTGTTAATACGACGCCGCCCTTGCGTAAAAGGTTACAATTTTGAAAGGCGGAGCAGGGATGCAGGTTCTTGCCGGCGGCAGGAACAGGAGACGAATCCTGCAATTACTTATGGTAAAATTTCGTCCGCCTCGCAAAGGCATCTGGAGGGATGGCCGAGTGGTTGAAGGCGCATGTCTTGAAAACATGTTTGGGTCACACCAACGTGGGTTCGAATCCCACTCCCTCCGCCAGACGATTTACGATTTCAGATGTATGCCTGCCAATCGAAAATCGTCAATTGAAAATCACAAATCCCCTTGGGGAGGTGCCAGAGTGGTCGAATGGGGCCGCCTGCTAAGCGGTTACTGGGGCGAAATCCTCAGTCGCAGGTTCGAATCCTGTCCTCCCCGCCACCATGAAAAAACGCGTTCGAGCAATCGGACGCGTTTTTATTTTCAGCCGGCTGGGTTCAGAGAAAGCGCCCGTGAGGAGGTCATCCTTGTTTGGTCAAATCGGCGTGTTCGGGGTGGCGGCGGATGTACGCCGCGGCGTATGAACACATGGGGACAACCCGCAGGGAATTTGCCCGCGCATACGCCAGCGCCGACTCGACAATCTTCCCGGCAACGCCCTGCCCGCGCAAAGACGGATGAACGCCGACATGCGTGATGACAAACTGATTTCCGTTTTGGAAGTAATCCAGTTTGGAGAGTTTCCCGTCAATCAGCGTTTCGAAGCGATTCTCAGCCGGGTTGTGGGAAACTTGTATCTGGTCAATGTCAATTTCCATAGGGCAGCCTTTCTCAAAGTACTGCTCTTTAGACGACACGAGACCCGCAATATTTCCCCATGCTTCGAGTCATTCCTCTGTCACCGGAAAATAACACACGCCCGCCGTGCCGGGACCGGTGTGTACCGCCAGCGCCGGAGACAGTTCTGCAAAAAGCGATTCCACCACCTCGACCTTCGACTCGACCAGTTCCTTGATTTTTTCCACTTCCTTCAGCGCCCCGGCATGGACATAGGCAATCTTCACCCTGCCCTTGCCGACCGTCTCGGCGACCATCTCTGCCATCTTTTGGTAGGCTTGCCCGCGGCTGTGAGTTTTACCAAGCGGCACAATGACGCCTTCCACCATGCCGATCAGCGGCTTGATGTTGAGCATGCTTCCCACAAGCTGCTGGGCTTTGCCAATCCGCCCGCCGAGGTAAAGATATTTCAGGGTGTCGGCGGTCTGAATCATGCGGGTGAGGGGAATCATCTTTTTGACCAGCGCCGTGATACGGTCCAGAGAAAGACCCGCCAGAGCGGCGCGCGCCGCTTCGATGACCATCCATCCCTGGCACAGCGAGACGTTCTGCGTATCCACCACTTCAATGCGGACATGCGGATACTCTTCCCTCATCATGGACTGCGCCACGGTCGCCGCCTGATAAGCGCCGCTCCCCTTCGAAGTCATGTGAATGCTGATGATTTCGCTTTTGCCCTCCTCTGCCATCTGTTTGTAAGCCTCGAAATAATCGCCGGGACCCGGGCTGGCAGTGGTGGGCAGGGTGCGGGCGGTCATCATCCAGCGCAGGAACTCCTCCCGCTGAATGGTGACGAGGTCGCGCAAAATCTCCTGTCCGCGGTGGATGTAATAGGCAACCGTGCGAATGTGCAGGCGCGCCAGCAACTCTTCGGGAATGCTGGCGCAGGAATCAGTGAGGACAGCGACATTGGTCATGGACACTCCTTTTCTCTTTTTAGGCTCTCCCGTAAATAACGGGAAAGAGCCCAACCACGAAGGACACGAAGCACACAAAGGTGGGAAAGGCGGCTGATTTTATGAGCATTTTTCTTCGTGATCTTCGTGTACTTTGTGGTGAAAAATGGTCTTCCCGTTAGAAACGTAGAACCTCTTTTTATTGTACACAGTTTCACGAAATTTGGCGGCAAAACGCCCAGCCTCAACAAGCGGTCATTGACCCGCTTTTTGTTTGCTCTTACAATACTGACATGCTGTCCAAGTTTGCAGGCTTCTTCCGCCCCGATCATGACCCTCCGTTGAGGCTTGTGTAAGCCCGTCTTATCGTTTTTCATTTTGAAACCATATCGGAGGAAAAATCTCATGCCCACCCCTTTTGTTTCCAAACGCGCCCCCATCTACGCCGACGTTCCCGATGAAAAGTGGAACGACTGGCGCTGGCAATTGAGCCACCGCCTGAACACTGCCGAAGACATCGAAAAAGTCATCCCGCTCACCGACTCGGAACGCAAAGCCTTGCAGACGCAGGGTTTATTCCGCGTGGACGTGACCCCTTACTTCATCTCGCTGATTGACCCGAACGACCCCGACGACCCAATTCGCAAGCAGATCATCCCGCGCGCCGAGGAACTGCAATCCTTCACCGCCATGATGGAGGACTCCCTCGCCGAAGACCGCCACTCCCCCGTGCCAGGGCTGGTTCACCGCTACCCCGACCGCGTGCTCATGCTGGTCACCACACAATGCGCCTCCTACTGCCGCTACTGCACCCGCTCCCGCATCGTCGGCGACCCGGGGCAAACCTTCAACCGCCAGGAATTCGAAATGCAAATCGAGTACCTCAAGCGCACCCCGCAGGTACGCGACGTTCTGCTCTCCGGCGGCGATCCGCTCGTCCTGGCGCCCAAAGTCCTCGAAGAATTGCTCTCCCGCCTGCGCGAAATCCCCCACATCGAAATCATCCGCATCGGCTCGCGCGTGCCGGTCTTCATGCCCATGCGCATCACCCAGGAACTGTGCGACATGCTGGCAAAGTACCATCCCCTGTGGATGAACATCCACGTCAACCACTCCAACGAAATCTCGCTGGAACTTGCACAGGCGTGTGACCGTCTTACCAGAGCCGGCATCCCGCTGGGCAACCAGTCGGTCCTGCTCGCAGGCGTGAACGACAACGTCCACATCCAACGCAAACTGGTGCATGACCTCGTCCGCATCCGCGTCCGCCCCTACTACCTCTACCAGTGCGACCTGGTGGAAGGCGCCGGGCACTTCCGCACGCCCGTCGCCAAGGGCATCGAAATCATGGAAGGCTTGCGCGGACACACCTCCGGCTACGCCGTCCCGCAATACATCATTGACGCGCCCGGAGGCGGCGGCAAAATCCCCGTCATGCCCAACTACCTGCTGAGCATGTCCGATCACAAGGTCGTCCTGCGCAACTACGAAGGCTACGTTACCACCTACGAAGAACCGATTGACTACCTCCCCAGCCATGCCGCAAAATTCAAGGGCGAGAAACGCCCCGAACCCGGGCAGGAAGGCATCCACGGATTGCTGGAAGGCAACCAAATGTTCATCAAACCCGAAGGCTTCGATGAAACCCACGACCGTCACGGCATCCAGCACCGCCTCAAGGACGAAAAGAAATGGATTCCCCTCGGCATCGGGGACGGCTCACCCAAACCCGACGACCAATAAGCAATCAAGGAGACAAAATGACTCAAACCACCAAGCGCACCCTCATTCTTCTGATGGCAGGCATCCTCCTGCTTGCGGCTTGCGCGCCTGCACCCGCCGCCGCCCCCACCACAGACCCCGCCGAGATTCAGCGGCAGGTTCAGCAAATCGTTGCGCTGACCATGGACGCACAAAAAGCGCTGACCGAACAGGCTCAGGCGGCGCAGCCGACCAACACCCCGCTTCCCACCCAGACCGAGGCTGTGCTCCTGCCCTCCCCAACCTCCATCCCGCCGACAGCGACTCTCATCGTCCTCCCCTCGCCTACTGCGGCTCCCGTCAACAGCGGCGGCAGTGGCAGCGTTCCGCCGGCGCCGCGCGAATACGCCTGTGCCATCGTCAACCAAAGCCCTGCCAATTTCAGCGTCTGGAAACCCAACAAAGACTTTGACGTCACCTGGACGCTGGTCAACACCGGCACCAAACCCTGGCGCGGCGGCTCCGACCTGGTCTTCCAGAGCGGCACAAACTTCGCCAAACAAACCGCCATCGAACTGCCCGCCGTAGCGCCCGGCGACAAAATCAAAGTGGTGCTCGACGCTGTCAGCCCGTCGAAGGCTGGAACCTACACCATGGTCTGGAAACTCGAAGGCGGCTTCTGCCTGCCCTCCCTTACCATCAAAGTGGAAAAATAACCGACGAGTAGACCGGCGCGCATGCCCAGGCAAAACAAATCCTTATTGTGGCTGATTGCCCTTGTTTTGATCACCGCATGCGCGCCGGTTCTTTCTGCGTCACCCGCCGTCCCCACGCTGGACCCGGCGGCCATCCAAACCATCGTGGCGCAAACCGCCGCCGCCGCATCCACCCAAACCGCTGAGGCAGTCGCGGTTCTCCCGCCGGTCAACACCCCCACTCCTCCTCCAACCATCACCAGCACGTTCATCCTTGTGTACACCTCCCCCACCGCGCTGGCGCTTCCCCTTGTTACGGCAACTTCCATGCCCGCCAACAGCAGGGACTATGCCTGCCGGGTGATCAAAAGCCCGCCCAACGAAGCAACCTACGCCCCGCGCACAGATTTCATAGCCGTGTGGCTGCTCCAAAACAGCGGCAGAAAGATTTGGGACAGTGAGAGCGTGCATTTCGCCTACGACTTCGGCGACCGCTTTCACAAAACCGCAGCGTACAACCTGAAAAAGTCCGCCGAATATGGCGACATGGCGGAATTCCCTGTGGAAATGCTCGCCCCCAAAGACCCCGGCAGATACACCACCCATTGGGCGCTGCAAACCGGCACGGAAAAATTTTGCGAAGTCAGCCTGACCATCATCGTGAAAGAATAAACCCGTACTTACGCGTAATCGGGGTTCTCTAACGCCAATTACCTGTCCAGCACGTTGGAGAACGCGCTCTACGCAAGATTTTGCGTAAGTCCTATAGATTTTATTCGTACCTGATGTCACGCAGTTTTCCCGTAGCGCGACACATCGTCCCCGCATGGGAATTCATGTCGCTTGAAAATGCGAGATAGATCTTGCACTACCGCGTAAGGTGAGTTCGTAAGAAGTCGAAAATTCATATTGGGCGCTGATGAACACAGAAAATCAGATTTTTCCCATTGAATCAGCGTAAGTCAACGTTTATCTGCATCCCAATTTTATTTGGCGCTATCTATTATTACAGCGCAAAGTCGACGCTAGAGAGCGTCTCTTACGCCCCTCGCGTAGGCGGATGTTCTCTAACGTCCGCCCACTGCGCTGTAATGCTATCCCCCACAAGTAAAACAGCGGCTGTCTTTGTGACAACCGCTGTTTTGTTTGGCGCTCCCAATGCTATGAAGCCGGCGGGACGTTCAAATCTGCAGGCGGCTCGGGCTTTTTCCGCAGGGTGAAGAAGCCCACGCCGACGGGAATCAAAATCAGGATCAGCGAAAGGCACAAAAGGACAACTCCAACAGTGGGCGACAGACTTTGATCGTTGAACGTTCCGTTGCCGGTGGCAGTGGCTGCGCCAAACAGACAAAGGAACAAACCCGGACACCCGCACAACACCACGGCGGCAATGGTGGCAATGATGCCAGTATTTCTGTTCATTGAATTGCTCCTCATTGAGATGGATTTCTCAGAGTATACACCACAACGTCCCGAAGGTTTTCTTCGAACCTTCGGGACGTTGGTCATGCCTCAACTTCTCAACTTTGCGCCAATCTCGTTTTCCAGCCGCTTGACGATTTTCTTGCGGATGGCGGCGGCTTCGGCGTCGGTCATCGTGCGGTCTGACTGGTAGGTCAGGCTGTACGCCAGCGATTTTTTGCCCGCCCCAATCTGCCCGCCGCGATAGACATCGAACAGGCGGACATTTGCCAGCACCTTGCCCCCCGTCTGGCGGATCAACGCCTCGACCTGCGCCGCCGGGATTGCTTCATCCACAATGACGGCAATGTCTTCGAGAACCGGCGGGACCTCCGGCACCGGACGAATGCCATAGACCGGCGGGATTCGGCGCAAGACATCCAGGTCGAACTCTGCCAGCAGAATGGGCGCGCCGCCCGCCTCGTAGCGGTCGCGCACCAGCGGGTGCAGTTCACCAAAGACGCCCACCCTCTCGCCGCCAATCTGCACTTCGGCGGCTTTGCCGGGGTGCAGGTGGGAGACAGAGTCGGTTGGGGCGTAGGCGATGCCCGTGTAGTGGAGCCCGCTGAGGAGGAGTTCGAGGCGTCCTTTCATGTCGTAGAAGTCAAAGTGCGGGGACTCCTTCACATCCCACGCCAGCGATTCCCGCAAGCCGGTCATCGCCAGGGCGAGTTTGCGCGGCTCGTTGGGCAGCCCGTCAGATTGCGGCTCGAAGACCGGTCCGATTTCGAACAAGGCAATCGAATCGGCGCGGGCGTTCTTTTCCACCGCCTCCAGCAGCGAGGCGGATAAACTGCGCCGCAAGACGCGCCGCTCGGGGGCAATGGGGTTGGCGAGCGTAACGTATTCGTCGAACTGCGCCAGGCGGCTTTCGCGTTCGGGCGAGGTGAGGCGGTAACTGACGATTTCCTGAAAGCCGAGGCGGACGAGCAGGTCGCGCAGGTGTTCCTCCCACTCGTGGGCAGGGTTGCCAACCTGCGGCGGGAGCGCGTCTGCCATGCGCGTTTCGGGGAGGTTATCGTAGCCGTAACTGCGGGCGACCTCCTCCAGCACGTCGGCAAGCCCGACGATGCCTTCGCCGATGTCGAGGCGGTGAGGCGGCGCGGTGACCTGCAGGCGGTCATCGGCGATTTCACATTTGAACTCGAGGCGCGTGAGGAGGCTGGCAATCTGCTCGAGCGTGAGGTCAATGCCCAGCAGACGCTTCACGTCTTTGGTGGTGACGGTCACCGTCGGTTCTTTCGGCGGGAGCGGGTACGCATCTGCCAGCCCCGGCGCGATCTTTCCGCCCGACCATTCCGCCATGAGTTGCAAGCCGCGCCGCACGCCGACTTCTGCCAGCGAGGGGTGCACGCCGCGCGAAAAACGGAACGACGCTTCGGAGGGGAGATTGTGTTGTTTCGCCGTTTTGCGGATGTTGATGAAGTTCCACGCCGCGCCCTCCAGCAGGACATTGCGCGTCTTTTCTGTGACCTCGGACTCGGCGCCGCCCATGACGCCCGCCATCGAAAGCGGACCTTTTTCATCGCACACCAGCACGTTGGTGGAAGTCAGCGTCCGTTCCACGCCGTCGAGGGTGGTGAGTTTCTCGCCGTCTGCCGCGCGGCGGGTGATGATTTTGACCTTTTTCGCGCCGGCGCGGGCTTTGAGAACGTCGTAGTCGAAGGCGTGAAGCGGCTCGCCCTGGTCGAGCATGGCGTAGTTGGTGGCGTCCACGATGTTGTTGATGGGGCGAATGCCCGCCAGTCTCAGCCGCCGTTGAATTTTGTAGGGGCTGGGCTTGATTTCCACATTGCGAATCAATCCCAGCACGAAGCGCGGGTTGAGCTCGGGGTCGGTGATTTCGATGGAAACCAGGTCTGTGAGCGGGTCGCCTTCGGTCTGATATTCGATGGCAGATTTCCTGAGCGTTCGTCCGGTCAGCGCGGCGAGTTCGCGCGCCACTCCGAGGACGTTGGCGTTGCGCGCCATGTTGGGCAGAATGGAAATATCCAGCACGGCGTCGCCCATGTAATCCACGAGCGGCATGCCCACCGGAGCGTCGTCATCGAGCAGGATGATGCCCTCATGTTCTTCGGAAATGCCAAGCTCCTTTTCGGAGCAAACCATCGAGTACGATTCGACGCCGCGGATTTTGGCGCGCTTGAGCGTGGTCAACACCAGCCCGTCGGCGTGACCGTCGTAAATGGTCGCGCCTTCCCTGGCATACGCCACCTTGAGCGGTTTGGGCAGTTTGCCCGCGCCCTTCAAGTGGAAGATGTTCGGCGCGCCGGTGAGGACAACCTGGTCTGTTTCGCCGTCGAACAGGTCGAGCAGGGTCAAACGGTCGGCGTTGGGATGCGGCTTCACCTCGCGGATTTCCGCCACCACGATTTTGCCGCGATCCCACGAGAGACCGCTGGTTTTGAACTCGTGCCGCTCCCCTGCCTCGTTGGCGGGCATCGGCAGACCCACATATTTGATTTCGTCCACTTCGAGCCCGGCAAGCGTCAACTTGCGGGCAATCTCTTCGACGGAGAGACCGTCGAGGTCAATGTACTCTTTCAGCCAGGAGATGGGTAATTTCATAATTCAACTTCCTTCTTTGAAGCGCAAAGTTTCTTTCTCACTTGTTTCTCTTTGTGTTCTTTGCGTCTTCGTGATAGTCATTATAGGACTTACACGTAATCGGCGTTCTCTAACGCCAATTCCCTTTCCAGCGCGTTGGAGAACGCGCTCTACGCAAAGTTTTGCGTAAGTCCTAATTACTAGAACTGCTCCAGGAACCTGAGGTCGTTGCCCCAGAAATAGCGGATGTCGTCAATGCGGTAGCGCAGCATCAACTGACGCTCCGGCCCCATCCCCCAGGCATAGCCGGAATAGCGCTTCGGGTCGTAGCCGCCGTTTTGCAGCACCACCGGATGCACCATGCCGCATCCCAAAATCTCCAGCCAGCCCGAGTTCTTGCACACGCCGCACCCCTTCCCGCCGCAGACAAAGCACTCCACATCCATCTCGGCGGAAGGCTCGGTGAACGGGAAGTAGGAAGCGCGGAAGCGCGTCCGCGCCGACTGACCGAACATGCGCCGGGCAAAATCGTTCAGCGTTCCCTTCAAGTCGGCAAAGGTGATGTTCTCGCCCACCACCAGCCCTTCCACTTGATTGAACTGAATTTCGGAACGCGCCGTAATCTGCTCATAGCGGAAGCACATGCCCGGCAGGGCAATCCGAATCGGCGGCGGATTATCGGGATTCATTTTTGCAAACTCGCGCATGGCATGAATTTGTCCCGGCGAGGTGTGCGTGCGGAGCAGGATCGGGTTCTCGCCGCGTTCGCCCGCCTCCACGAAAAAGGTATCCTGCATGTCGCGCGCGGGGTGATTCGGCGGGAAGTTCAACAACTGAAAGTTATACTCGTCCGTTTCCACCTCGCGCGAGGTATAAACCTGAAACCCCATCTCGGCGAGGATCGCCAGCACCCGCCGCAACTGCTGTGTGGACGGATGCAAACGTCCCACCTGCACCGCCCGCCCCGGCAGGGTGACATCCAGCCTTTCCTCAGCGAGTGATTTTGCCAGCGCGGCTTCCTTGATTGCCCGAACCTTCTCCTCAAAAGCGGCTTCCAGCGCCGCCTTGACCCGGTTCGCCGCCGCCCCGACAACTGGACGCTCCTCCTTCGAGAGTTTTCCCAGCCCGGCAAAGACCTGCATCAACGGCGAACTGCGCCCAATGTGCGCCACGCGCCAGGCTTCCAGCGCGGCTTGGTCGGCGACAGAATCCAGCGATTCCAGCGCCGCCTTTTCGATTTCGTTCAACTGTTCCAGCATTCATGCCTCCAATAATCGTTTAGACGGAAGTCTTATAGAATTGCTCTTGAAAAACTATCACAACCGCGAAGATTTTGTAGCGCGACATTCATGTCGCTTTAGGTTGCGGAATGAATTCCGC
>DAOUBY010000016.1:0-3628 GCA_034432325.1 Anaerolineales bacterium | reverse complement strand
ATGGTTGGTAGGGGTTGCTTCTTTTTCATCGGTCATTCCTTTGTTGGCTGCAACATTATATGCTCTCAAAGGGTTTTGAGATAGTTTCTTAACGCCTCTCTCCCCGCCCGCGCCTGACTCCGTTAAAATTGCCGTATGCCCACCTACGACTTCCTTTGCAACGACTGTAACCAGCGCTTCGAAGTATTCCTGACCTTCGCCGAGTACGGCAAGACGACCGTCAAATGCTCCCTGTGCGGCAGCAGGAACGTTCGCAGGAGGATGACGAAGGTGCGCATTGCCAAATCGGAGGAAAGCCGGCTGGAAGCGATGGCAGACGATCTCAGCGGCTTCGAAGGTTTGGAGGAAGATCCCCGCGCCATGGGCAGAATGATGCGCAAACTCGGCAGGGAAATGGGCGAGGAACTCCCGCCCGAGTTCGACGAAGTGGTGGACCGGCTGGAAAAGGGTCAGAGCCCCGAGGAAATCGAAAAAGAAGTTCCCAGCCTGAGCGAGAGCGAAAGCGGCGAGTAAACCGAAGCAGGCGTAAGGTCCCAAAAAAAGAACCGCCCTTCCTGTGAAGAGCGGTTCTTCTATGTTCATTCTTCCTTGCCGGCGATGATGCTCTCCGCTTGTTTGGCGGTATCCTTCAGGTTGCGGACACGCCCAAGCATATCGTGCCAGAAGGAACTGCCGGCGCTCGCCGCCAGCCCGGTGATGACCGTCCCGCCGATTTGCCCAAGCGGGGTGCTGAGCGCCGCCGCCACCTGCGGGGAAAAGAACGAACCGAGGATGTCGAACGTGTTGATTTGCAAAACAAAGGCAATGACGGTGCCGATCACAGCCGAAAGCGTCCGCAAAATGGTGATGCGCTGCTTTGTGCTGGCGGCATACCGCTCGCGCAGGATCGCCAGTTTGATGGCGGCTTCCTTGCGGGCGGTGTCCACCTGTCCTTCCAGCCCCATCTCCTCCAGCGCCTTGACCGCGCTTTCCGCCACACTTTTTGCCATGCGATTCAGTTCATTCAGGTCGGTGCTGGTCTTTTCGGCAATCGTCTGAATGGCAACCACCTTTGCCGCCTCGCCCGATCCCTCCGGCAGCCACTCCTGCACCGACCTCAAAACGTCATCGGGGTTTGCCTGCTTCTGCAAGCCCTTGAAAAACGAAAACGGTTCGAGCAGGGTCTCCACGCTGACCGACAACACCAGCAGGATCGCAAAGTACGCGCCCAGCACGCCGAGAACTGCCGAAATACTGTTGATATCGAATTGCATGGGGAGTCTCCTCTATAGGACTTACGCAAAACTTTGCGTAGAGCGCATTCTCCAACGCGCTGGAAAGGCAATTGGCGTTAGAGAACGCCGATTACGCGTAAGTCCTACTCTATAAGATTGGCTGTGGACAGTATATCATTTTCCGATGGAAAGACCGCCTCGTCACTTCGGGACGGCTGTTCCGCCCTCAGCGGCTTTTTCCCTGCCCGAGCCTCTCGACAATCACCCTCCTCAACTCCTCCTGCACCCGTTCCCAGGGCTGCGCCGCATCCACCACTGCCCAGCGATGCGGCTCCTGCTTTACCATCTCCAAATACCCCGCGCGGACGCGTTGATGGAACTCGACGGTGTAGGCGTCCATGCGGTTCCATTCGTTTCCCTTTTGCTTGCGTTTCAAGCCGGTTTCCACGTCCACGTCGAGCAGAATCGTCAGGTCTGGAGAAAGCCCGCCGGTGGCGTATCGCACCAGAGCGCGAATCTGTTCGAGGTCCTGTTGATGACCGTAGCCCTGGTAGGCGATGGTCGAGTCGGCATAACGGTCGGAGATGACGATTTCCCCATCCGCCAGCCGCGGCTTGATGACCTGTTCGACGATTTGGGCGCGCGCCGCCTGATAGAGCAGGGTTTCGGTGCGGGGGTGCATCTCGGCGTTTTTCATGTCGTGCAGAATGCTGCGAATCTGCTCGCTGATGGAGGTGCCGCCCGGCTCGCGCGTTGGGAAGACAACATAGCCCTTGCCGCGCAGGTATTCCACCAGGTGAGGGATGTGAGAGGTTTTGCCCGAGCCTTCGGGACCTTCGAGGGTGATAAACATGGCGTAATTATAAGGTTGGTTTCAGCGATTTCACATACTTTGTACACAATTCTCTAACTTGCCTGTAACAGTGGGGGAATAGAATTTTTTCGGAAACTTACAGGAGGCAGAATGTCATTGAAGAAAGTCCTTTACGCGTTCTTTGTGGTTGTTATTGCCGGGGCGTCGGCTCTGGCGGGTGCGGCGGCAGGCGGATTCGCCGTCTACCGGGCGGTTCAACAGCGAAGCAATCTGCCGGCTGCGGTTCAAAATGTCCTGCCGGTCAGCGCTTCAGCGCAAACGCTCGTCCTCAACAACACCGATGTCGAGACCGCCATCACGCGGTCGGTGCAGAAGGTGGCGCCGGCGGTCGTGACCGTTGTGGGAACCATCCCCGGGCAAATGACCTTTTTCGGTCCCACCCCCGATCAAACCGTAAGCGGGAGCGGATTCTTCATCAACGAACAGGGCTACCTGCTCACGAACAACCATGTCGTCGAAGGCACATCGCAGGTTAAGATCATCCTCGCCGATGGCACGGAACAGCCGGCAAAGATCGTCGGCACCGACATCTACGCTGACGTTGCCGTTCTGAAAACAGACGGGAAGGTTCCGGCTGTGGCGGCGCTTGGAAACTCCGACAGGCTCGACCCGGGCGAATCGGTGATTGCCATCGGGTCGCCGCTTGGCAACTTCAAGAACACGGTCACGGTGGGCGTGGTCAGCGCGACGGGACGCGCGATAGACACCGGCAACGGCTACCAGATCGAAGACCTGATCCAGACCGATGCCGCCATCAACCACGGCAACTCCGGCGGACCGCTGGTCAACCTGGCGGGCGAGGTCATCGGCATCAACACGCTGGTCGTCCGCAATACTTCCAGCGGCGATGTGGCGGAGGGGCTGGGGTTTGCCATTCCGGTCAATACGGCGGCGGCAATCGCCCAGCAGATTATTCAGAAGGGATATTTTGCCCGTCCCTACATGGGAATCCGATTCCAGCCCATCAACCCCGGCATTGCGGCGCGTTACAACCTGCCCGCGCAATGGGGCGTTTACGTGATGGAAGTGGTGGATGGAAGCCCCGCCAGCAAGGCAGGCTTGCAGCAGGGCGACATCATCACCAAGATCGGCGATGTGGCGCTCGATGAAACTCATTCCTACGTCAACACCTTGTTCGCCTTCAAGCCCGGCGACGAGATCACCGTCACTGTGGTGCGCGGCGGGAAGGAGATGCAGGTAAAGATTACGCTGGGAGAAGCAAAGCATTCGTCATAACGCTTACGCGGCAGCGCGAGACATCGTCCCCGCAGGGAGCATCTCGCATTTCCAAGCGACATGAATCCCCATTCGGGGACGATGTGTCGCGGTACGGGAAAACCGCGTAACATCAGGCCGTAAAACAAAAAAAACAGGGACAGGCTTTTCGGGTAGGACTGCACTTAACCGTGGTTGGATTTTTTGCCACGGATTAGCACAGATTTACACGGATTTTTTATTCCAATCCGTGATAATCCGTGACAGCGTGCCCGCAGGGTAAATCTGTGGCTGATTTTTTCCCTGCTGGAAGATTCCACGTTTT
>DAOUBY010000015.1:0-10696 GCA_034432325.1 Anaerolineales bacterium | reverse complement strand
AAAGCGCGTATTTGGCGGTCTCTACCGCCGAATTTGCGCTAGAGAGCGCAAGTTACGCAGGGTTTTCGTGATCTACTGAAATTGGATTTACAGGTAATTTCTTCGCGCTTTTTATCAAAAACAGTGTTCATCCGCGTTCATCTGCGGTAAATCCCGATGTATAAAACACTCTCTTACCGGAATGCGGATTGCGAAATTTCCAGATTTTGCGATTCCATTGCTCATCGGGGATTAAAGGATTTCGATTAAAATTCATTTCAATGACACGGCTTTCCCGGCGCGACTTTCTCAAATTGGGCGGCTTGAGCCTCGGCGCTCTTGCCTTTACTCCCGCGTTGCGCGACTCCCTCGGCTTCAATGACAGCAATCTGGTTCGCGTGGCAACTGATTCGGTCAGCGTACACAGCCAGCCCGACGACAAGAGCCGCATTGTCGCCACCTGGTACCGCGACGACCTCGTTCACACCTACGGCGAAGTCATTGCCGATGCGCCAACCTACAACCCCATCTGGTATCGTGTGTGGGGTGGGTACATGCATCGCGCCCGCCTGCAAAAGGTCAAAGTGCTGTTCAATCAGCCGCTGACCGCCCTGGAAAACGACACACCCCGTCTGGTGGAAATCACCGTTCCCTACACACAACCGTGGCGCAGTACCAAAGCATACGGCTGGCAGCAACTCGGTTTCCGCCTGTACTACGGCTCCGTTCACTGGGTGGAAGCCATCGAGGCAGGTCCCACAGGCGAGACGTGGTACCGCATCTACGACGACCTGACCGGCTACCCTTACCACATTGACCCGCTTCACGCCCGCCCCATTCCGCTGGAAGAGTTGACCCCCATCAGCCCCGAAGTGGAAGCGCAGAACAAACGCATCGAAGTCAACCTCACCACCCAAACCCTGACCGCCTACGAATACGACAAAATCGTATTTCAAACCAAAATCTCTTCGGGCATTCCCAGCAGTTCGCGCGAGGCAAACGGCATCCCCACCAAAACTCCCGAAGGCGAATTTCGCATCCTCGACAAAATGCCCGCCAAGCACATGGGCAATGGCAACCTCTTCTCCGACTTCACCGACTACGAACTGCCCGGCGTCCCATGGACCTGTTTCTTCACCACGCAGGGTCACGCCTTTCACGGCACATACTGGCACGAAAATTTCGGCGTCCCCATGAGCCGCGGCTGCATCAACATGCGCACCGAAGAAGCCAAATGGCTCTTCCGCTGGGCATTGCCCCCTCACCAAATCGGGAAATCCTTCAACCGCGGCTTAGGCACACGCGTGCGGATTCATTACTGAACCATGCCCACCCTTCACTGGACAGGCAAGCATCTTGCCCCGCCTCAGCCTGCCGCGCTGACGACAGACTCCATCCTTCACCCAAACGGATTTGGCTACCCCAAAGCCGCCCCATCCAGCCGTCTGATCCTGGGGGACAATCTTTCGGTCATGGCGGCTCTGCTCCCCGCATACGAGGGGAAAATCAACCTGATTTACGCCGACCCGCCGTTTTTCACCAACCGCAAATTCAACGCCCGCATCGGACGGGGAGAAGACTCCCGCAAACCGGATCAATGGCAGCTTGCCGAAGGCTACGGCGATGACTGGAACGGCTTGGATGAATATCTCGACTTCCTCTATCAACGCCTGGCGTTGATGCACCGCCTTCTCGCCCCAAACGGAACCCTGTACCTCCACCTCGACTGGCATGCCGACGCCTATGCCCGCCTCCTGCTGGACGAATTGTTTGGCGCTGACAACCTTTTGAATGAAATCATCTGGGTCTATCACGGACCTTCGCCCATCCGCAGCGCCTTCAATCGCAAGCACGATACCATCCTCTCGTACGTCAAGGGGAAGGAATACACATTCAATGCAGATGCCGTCCGCGAACCGTACCATCAAAACACTGTGAACACCTTCAAATCATCTCCCAGGGCGGGGTTTGGGAAGGTGCCAGACCTGGAACGCGGCAAAGTACCAGAAGACTGGTGGTACTTTCCCGTCGTGGCGCGCCTTCACAACGAGCGGACAGGCTACCCCACGCAAAAGCCGCAAGCCTTGCTGGAGCGTATCATCCTGGCGTCCTCCAACCCCGGCGACCTTGTGGCGGATTTTTTCTGCGGTTCGGGAACGACCCCCTTTGTCGCCGCCAGGCATGGACGCCGTTTCATCGCCTGCGACCAGAATTTTCGCGCCATTCACACTGCCCGTTCACGCTTGTTGGATCTAAATAGCCCAGTTGCAATTGAACGCGATGTCAATTTCCAATTCCCAATTTCCGCCGCTCCCAAATCCACCCATGCGAATATCGTTGGCAATCTGGTATCGCTGACTACAAAACTGGATTTGGATTATTGGGAGGTGGATCCAAATTGGGACGGGAAAATTTTCCGAAGCGCGGCGCAGGCAAAACGTCCGGCGCGAAGCGGGAATATCCCTTTGGAATTGAAAATAAAAGCCGGACGCAATGTCTGCATCCGGCTTGTGACTGCAAAAGGAAAACAGTATCAGTTACACATCCAGCCTGTAACCGACGCCGCGAATGGTCTTTAGAAATTTGGGATTGTTGGGATCGAGTTCGATGGCGCGTCTGAGCCATGAAATGTGAACATCCAGCGTGCGTGTGTCGCCGGTGTAATTGGTTTCCCACACTTTCTTGAAAAGAGATTCCCGTTCAACCACCTCGCCATGTTTCTCCATGAGAATTTGGAGAAGTGTGATAAGCCGCGGGGTGAGTTTCGCGTTCTTGCTCAGACAGCGCACTCGTTTGTGATCGAGATCCAATTGAATGGGACCCGCCGTGACGATATTTTTCCCGTCGCCTGGCAGAAAGGCTTTGATGCGGTTGACAAGTTTCTGCACGGTGAATGGCAGAGCAAGCACGGCGTCCGCCACTTCTTTATCCACAGGCTTCTCGTTTTCAAGGATAAGAATGATGGGAAGTTTGGGGTCCTTTTTGCGGACAGACAAACAAATGCGGATGCCCGTGCTCCTGAGAGAGGCGGCGTTGATGACAACGAGGCTTGGATTGATTTGTTTGATTTTGGAAACCGCCTGACTCCCGTTTTGAAAAGAACGAATATCAAATCCCTTCTTTTGCAGGTCGGCGGCAAAAGAAGGGATTTCTGCATGTCTTCCTTCGATGACGAGAATGGTCGCGTTTTTCATTGAGTGGAAAATAGAACGGATAATTGCTTTACGGTTCGAGACCGCAGCGTCTGAAGTCATTATACCTTAAATCTTAACAAATGTTTTCTTGCAGATTCATTGATGCAATGAAGCGATGATGATTAGACTACACTTCCCTCGAATGAGCAAGCCGAAAGGAATGAGAGTTTGGTACCATGACACTTTGCCCGAAACCCATGATTTTCATCGGCTTGTCATCTCCTTTGTTTCAGTCTATACTTTGGGCGGAGTGAAACATGACAGTTGCCGAACCTTCCCCCCTTTACACTGCAATCGAACCGTACATTCCGTTGGGCCGCTCAGGGCTGCTGCCAGCCTTGCACGCGGCTCAAAAACTTTATGGCTGGGTCTCCGAGGCGGCAGCGGCGGAGATTGCCAAAGCCCTGCGCGTGCCGCTGGCAGACGTGCACGGCGTCATCGAGTTCTACTCCCTCTTCTACGACCAGCCAACATCCAAACGCGTCATCCGCGTCTGTACGGATGTGGCGTGCGCGCTGAAAGATGCGGATGGAGTTCTCGACCGGCTGTGCGCGCGTCACGGGCTGGAACCGCATCAGACTCCCGAAGACCTGTCCCTCACCATCGAGCCGAGTCCCTGCCTGGGGCTTTGTGAGCATGCGCCGGCAGTGTGGGAGACAAGCGACGGTCAGTTGTCAGCGGTTAGTGAAGATGGCGTGACCTCCGTGTCGCTCAACAACCGTCCGCGCTCGCTGGTCTATGGTTCAGTCCGTATTTTGACTGCCAACTGTGGAGACGGCACCACCTCCCTCGAAAAATATGGCGAATACGCCGGGCTGAAGAAGGCAAGGACGATGAGTCCGGATGAAGTCATTGCGGAGGTCAAGGCGTCAGGTCTGGTGGGACGCGGCGGCGCGGCATTCCCGACCGGGGTCAAATGGGAGGGCGCAGCAAAAGCCGAAGGTTTGCCAAAGTATGTCATCTGCAACGCCGATGAATCCGAGCCCGGCACGTTCAAAGACCGCGTGCTGATGCTCGACGATCCGCACCGCGTCATCGAGGGGATGTGCATCGCCGCGTATGCCATTGGCGCGGCGAAGGGCTACATTTACATCCGCGGCGAATATCCGTATATTGTTCCCGTGCTGGAAAATGCGTTGAGAGAAGCGCAGCAGGCGGGTTATGTGGGGAACGGTTTCGATATTGAAATCCGCGTCGGCGCTGGCGCCTACATTTGTGGCGAGGAGACCGCGCTGTTCGAGTCGATTGAGGGAAAGCGCGGCTTTCCGCGCATCAAGCCGCCTTTCCCCACGACTCACGGCGTCTTTGGCAAGCCGACCGTCATCAACAACGTGGAGACGCTTTGCACCGTGCCGCTGATCCTTGCCCAAGGCTCAGCCGAATACCGCAAACTCGGCACCGAAAAGTCGCCCGGCTCGAAGTTGTTCTGCGTCTCCGGCGATGTGGAGCGGACGGGCGTGTATGAGGTTCCGTTTGGCGTGACCCTGCGCGAGTTGCTCGAATTGGCGGGCGGCGTAAGGGGCGGGAAGCAGTTGAAGGCGGTCCTTTTCGGCGGCGCGGCGGGAGCATTTGCCACATCGGCGCATCTCGATGTGAAAATGACCTTCGAAGACCTGCGCGCAGCGGGCTTGCCTCTCGGCTCGGGTGTGGTGATGGTCTTCGACGAAACGCGCGACATGCGCCGGGCGCTGAAGAGTCTGGGGCATTTCTTCGCCCATGAATCGTGCGGCAAATGTTACCCCTGCCAGATGGGTACGCAGCGCCAGAAGGAAATCCTCGACCGCATTGCCGAAGGGAAAGTTCTGGCAGATGACTTTGCCCGCCTGCAGGATGTTGGTTGGACGATGACGGACGCCTCGCTGTGCGGGTTGGGGCAAACGGCGGCAAGCGCGGTGCTTTCTGCGATGAAGTTGTGGCCCGAATTGTTTTCGTAGTGCGGCATTCATGCCGCCGTTTATCAAAAGCGGCATGAATGCCGCGTTACAGATGCCAAGGTGAAATCATGACAGTCACTTTTCTGATGGACGGCAAGGAAATTACAGTCGAAGACGGCAAGACGCTCCTCGATGCCGCGCGCGAAAACGGAATTGACATCCCGACCATTTGCTTCCATGAAGCGACCACGGCGAACGGATTGTGCCGCATGTGCGTCGTCGAGGTGGAAGGGTGGAGAACGCTCCAGCCGGCGTGCGTTGTCCAGGCGGCGGGCAATCTCAAGGTCCAGACGCGAAGCGAACGTGTGCGGCGCGCACGGAAGACCATCCTCGAAATGCTGGCGTCCACCATGGATTTGTCCGACGCGCCCGAAATCCTGACGATGATGGACGAATACGGCGCGGACGCCTCGCGCTTCCCCGATGCGGTGCGCCGCCTCTCGGACATCAAGGACGACAACCCGATGTACATCCGCGATTACTCGAAGTGCCTGTTGTGCTGGCGCTGTGTGCAGGTTTGCGCGGACGATGCGCAGTACACCTACGCCATCAACTTCGAGGGGCGCGGTTACGAGACGCAGATCGGCACGTTCTTCGACAAGCCCATCCCCGAAACGACCTGCGTGCTGTGCGGTCAATGTGTGGGCGTGTGCCCGACGGGCGCGCTGAAGCCAAAGCGGCAGTTTTTGCTGGAGCAGGGCGTCAGCCCGCAGGAAATCAGTGTGTTGAATACGGGGAGGAAGAGACGAAAGAAGTAAATGGTAAATGGTAATTACCACTTACCATTTACCAGTATGGAGCGACCATGATCAAGCCCGACCGAATTGTTACCACCATTTGTCCCTACTGCGGGGTGGGATGCACCGTCAATCTGCACATCAAAGAAGATGTTGTGTATAAGGTCACCTCGCCGTTCGATGCGCCCGCCAATCACGGTAACCTGTGCGTGAAGGGGCGCTTCGGCTACGATTTCGTCCACGCAAAAGATCGGCTCACCAAGCCGTTGATGAGGAAGAACGGGGAACTCGTCTCCGCCGCGTGGGACGAAGCGATGGGCTATGTTGCCGAACGTTTGCTCGAAATCCGCGACAAGTACGGACCCGACTCGATTGGCTTCCTCGTCTCGGCGAAATGCACCAACGAGGAAAATTATCTCCTGCAAAAGGCGGCGCGCGGCTTGATCGGCACGAACAATGTCGATCACTGCGCGCGGCTCTGACACTCCAGTTCTGTCGCCGGTCTGGCGGCAACCCTGGGTTCGGGCGCGATGACCAATTCCATCGCCGATATTCATCTGGCGGATGTCCTGCTCGTCACGGGCAGCAACACCACCGAGGCGCACCCGGTCATCAGCCTGGAGATGAAAAAGGCGGTTCGCAAACGCGGGGCAAAGTTGATTTTGATTGACCCGCGCGAGATCGAACTGGCGGATTTTGCCGCGATTCATATCCGCCCGCGTTCGGGCACCGACGTGGCTTTGCTCAACGCGATGGCGCACGTCATCCTTGCAGAAGGTCTGGAAGATAAAGACTTCATTGCCGCGCGCACCGAAAACTTCGAGGCGTTCAAAGAGGCGGTGAAGGATTGCACGCCGCAGTGGGCGGAGGACATCAGCGGCGTCCCTGCGGATATGATCGTTGAGGCGGCGCAGGTGTACGGTCGGGCGCGAAGCGCGGCAATCTTCTGGGCGATGGGCATCACGCAGTCGTCGCACGGCGTGGACAACGTCCAGGCGCTGGCGAATCTCGCGCTGCTCACCGGCAACTTCGGCAGACCCGGCACGGGCGTCAATCCGCTGCGCGGACAGAACAACGTGCAGGGCGCGTGCGACATGGGCGGACTGCCGAACGTCCTGACCGGCTATCAGCCGGTCACAGACGAAGCGGCGCGCACAAAGTTCGAGAACGCCTGGCAAACGAAGGTGAAGATTCCGCCGAAGCCGGGGCTTACGGTCACCGAAATGGTGAACGGCGTGCTGGACGGGCGCATCAAGGCGCTTTACATCATGGGCGAGAATCCGCTTCTCTCCGACCCGAACACCAATCACGTGCGCGAGGCGCTGGAAGAAATCGAATTCCTCGCCGTGCAGGATATTTTCCTCAACGAGACCGCGCAAATGGCGCATGTGGTTTTGCCCGGCGTGAGTTTCGCCGAGAAGGAAGGCACGTTCACCAACACCGAGCGGCGCGTGCAACTGGTGCGTCCCGCGCTTCCCATTCGCGGCGACGCGCGGCGCGACCTCGACATCCTCTGCGAATTGGGTCAGCGGTTGAGCGGCGTTTCTGCGGAGGACTCGGCGGATGTCGTTCACCCCGTTACGAACTGGAACTACGCCGGCGCCTCTGCCGTGTGGGATGAGATTGCGGCTCTGACTCCGACCATGGCTGGAATCAGTCACGAAAGGCTTGTTCCACGCGGATTGCAATGGCCCTGCCCCGCGCCCGATCATCCCGGCACGCCGATTTTACACAAGGAAAAATTCACACGCGGCCTCGGCAAATTCACCCCGTTGACCTTCCGCGAACCTGCCGAAATCCCGGATGAAGAATATCCTTTCGTGCTGAACACAGGACGCATCCTCCAACACTGGCACGGCGGGACCCTCAGCCGGCGCTCGGAAGGCTTGGATTGGATTGTGCCGCAGGGCGAGATTCAAATCAACGAGACGGATGGCGCGCGGCTGGGCATTTCCACTGGCGATTGGATCCGCGTCAAATCCCGCCGCGGCGAGGTGACCGGCAAAGCCCGCCTGACGAGCAAACTTCCGCGCGGCATGGTGTTCATGACCTTCCACTTTGCCGAAGTCCCTGCCAACGCCCTCACGAACGATGCGGTGGACCCGGTGGCGAAGATACCGGAGTACAAGGTCAGCGCGGTGAAGATCGAAAAGGCATAGGTCAATTTCGCGCAGGCTGCGTTCGCCAATATGCAGCAGGCACAAGTGAGTATAATTGCGCCATGCGCAGGAAACCGCTCCGTACAGAATGCGCGGGGCGGGTTTGTTTCAGGACCTGTCCCCCGGTCCCTTCCCTAAGCAGGAAATGGGGGATAGGCGCGGTGTAGAACGAGAACGAACCTTTACTGGAGGTGTCTGTTATGGTTGCCGAACTTCAACTGGATGAAAAACGAGTGGCTGCAGACCGCGTGGTCAAAACGGTTTGTTCCTACTGCGGAGTGGGATGCAATCTGGAGTTGCACGTCAAGGACGATTTCATCTTCAAGGTTACCTCGCCGTTCGATTCGCCGGTCAACAAGGGGAATTTGTGCGTCAAAGGGCGCTTTGGGTATGACTTTATCTACCATCCCAAGCGTGTGACAACTCCTCTCGTGCGGCGATATTTGCTTGAGGGGAGTAATCGGTTGGCAGTGAACAGCGAGCAGTGGAAGAGTCGAAGTGACGCGCCTGAGTTGGGCAGCCGCTCACTGACGACTGATCACTCATCAACTTCCCCCTGGGATTGGGTGGAAACGGATTGGGACACCGCGCTGGACATCGTCGCCGATAACCTTGTCCGCATCTACCAGCGCGACGGCTCGGACGCGATGGCGGTCTACTGCTGCGCGAAAGCCACCAACGAAGACAATTATCTGCTTCAAAAAATGTGGCGCGCCCTGTTCCGCACGAACAACGTGGATCATTGCACGCGCTTGTGTCACGCCGGGTCGGTGGTTGCGCTGCAAAAAGCCATTGGCTCTTCGGCGATGAGCAACACCGCCTCGCAGGTCATCATGAACGATGTGTTCATTGTGACCGGCTCCAACACGGGCGAGAATCATCCCATCATTGCGTTGCAGATGAAGGAAGCGGTGAAAAAACATGGCGCAAAGATGATCGTGGTGGATCCGCGCCGCATTGACCTGGTGGACTTTGCCGAGTTGTGGCTGCCGCTCAAGCCGGGGACGAATGTGCCTGTCTTTTCGGCGATGGCGCATGTGATTGTGAAAGAGAATCTGATCAATTGGGATTTCGTCAATCGGAGAACTGAGGGCTTTCAAGAATTCGTCGAGTCGCTGGAGAAGTTCACGCCCGAATATGCCGAGGAAATCAGCGGCGTCCCGGCCGAGGATATTCGCAAAGCGGCGCGGATGTATGCCGCCGCGAAGAACGGCGCGATTTACTGGGGCATGGGCATTTCGCAGCTTTCGCACGGCACCGCCTCTGCTTTGGCGCTCATTCATCTGGCGTTTCTCACGGGTCACGTGGGACGCGACGGCACGGGCTTGAATCCGCTGCGCGGGCAGAACAACGTGCAGGGCGCGAGCGATATGGGCGCGATGCCGTTCCATTATCCCGGCTACATGCGCGTGGACAACGAAGACAACGCCCGCAAATGGGAGCAGGCATGGAACATCGAACCGGGCGGTCTTTCGCGCAAGTTGGGTCTCACCACCACCGAGATTTTGTCTCATGCGCATCCCGGCGGTGTGCGGGCGTTGTACATCATGGGCGAGAATCCGATGATGTCGGAGCCGAATCTCAACGAGACGCGCAAGCACATGGAGCAATTGGAATTTCTCGTTGCACAGGATTTGTTCATCAACGAGTCGGGCGCGTTTGCAGATGTCTTCCTGCCCGCCGCTTCGTTTGCGGAAAAGGACGGGACGTTCACCAACACCGACAGGAGAGTCCAACGTGTGCGGGCGGCTATCGCGCCGCGCGGGCAGGCGCGTCCAGACTGGGAAATTCTCTGTGATTTGGCGGTCAGGCTCGAGGTCCGATTGGGACGCGAACGCTCTGCGAAGTGGGAGTATGCGTCGCCGGAGGAAATCCTGCGGGAGATGGCGTCCGTCAACAGCGATTACGCGGGCATCACCTATCAGCGCATCGAGGAGGTTGGTTTGCAATATCCCGTGCCGGACATGGATCATCCCGGTACGCCGACGCTGTTCAAAGAGACGTTCCCCAGCGGGCGCGGCAGGTTTATTCCGCTGGATTATGTGCCGGTGATGGAGCAAGCGGATGATGAGTATCCGTTCATTCTGACGACGGGACGTTTGCTCGAACACTGGCACGGCGGGACGATGACGCGGCATTCGGCGCTGAACGAGGCGTACCCCGAAGCGCGCGTCGAAATCCACCCTGCCGATGCGGAGATGCACGGCATCACGAACGACATGCCCGTGCGCGTGACTTCACGCCGCGGCGAGATTGTCCTGCGCGCCACTGTGACTGAGAAGACGACGGTGGGGGTGGTGTTCATCCCGTGGCATTTCCATGAAGCCGCCGCGAACCTGCTGACGAACGATGCGCTCGATCCCGAAGCGAAAATCCCCGAGTTCAAGGCGTGCGCGGTGCAGGTGTTCCCGGCGAGGGAGGAGGAGTTGGCGAATCCTGAGGTGGAGGTGAAGAGGGGGAGGTATTAGGAATGTTCGTGTAAGCGGTACAAAGCAATGGAGATGGGTCTTTGTGCCCTCCTGAGCTGCACCGTGGTTACCGATCCAAATGATCCATCAATTGGTGGCACACTTCAGCGACCCCGTTTGGAAAGATATACCCCTTAAATGATCGGGTCTGCCATAAAAATTGCTCTTGCGCACTGGCGTTACGTTGCAGATAGGCGTGACGCCTTATTTTGGTTAACCTGCCAT
>DAOUBY010000014.1:0-5639 GCA_034432325.1 Anaerolineales bacterium | reverse complement strand
CTCGCCGCCTGAAAGAAGCAAATGACCTTGCCGTTCTTGTCTGCATAGGCAGGCATTCCATACCAGGTTTTGGGTGTGAGCTCCGGCGCGGCGGCTTTGACGATCTCATGGATTCGTCTTGCCATGGAGCGGTCGGGTTCCTTCATTTTTGCAATCGCCTCCAGCGCGGCTTTTTCCATTTCTTCTTTGTTGGCGGCGATTTTTCTTTCCTTGAGGGTCTCTTTCAGAGCGGCTTTCTCCTCGGCGGAAAGTCCCTCAGCGGGGGTGGATTTTTTGGGGGTCATGGAAACCTCTTTCCGGTCAGTGTTGGATTATTTCCCATCATACGCTTTTTGCAGGTTGCGGGCAATGACCTTTTTCACTGCAAGCAGCGCTTCGATGATACTATCGCCCGCCGGCGGTACTCGCGCCCGCACGCTCGTAGTTCACAACAATAACGCCTTTCGAAGAGACTATGCTTTCCGTCGCCTTGAACGCTGCAGGGATCGCGCCATCTCCAAACAATCGCTTCCCGCCGCCCAACGTGATCGGATAGATCATCAGCCAGAATGCATCCACCAAATCATGCTTGAGAAGCGTCTGCAGGAGATCACTGCTTCCCCAAACGTGCAAATCGGGACCCTGCCCCTGTTTGATTTCGGCAACTTTTGCCGGAATGTCCCCGCTCAAAAACACGGACGGCTGCCATTCGCTGGATATTCTGGTGTTCGAGGCGACGTATTTGGTCGCCGCCATGACGCGGGTCCATGCGTCTGCATGTTGGGTCCAGTACGGCTCCCAAATCTCGAAGGTTTTGCGTCCCAACAACAGATCGAAGGACGAATTCATTTGCTTTCTCAGGGCGGTTCCCAAAATCTCGTCGGCAAAAGGCGCTATCCACCCGCCATGCGCGAATCCGCCGCTGGTATCTTCGTCCGGCCCGCCCGGGGCTTGGACGACGCCATCGAGGGAGATATGTTCGAGCACGACAACTTTTCTCATCCTGCGCCTCCCTCGTGCGCCTTCTGTAAATCAGCCACGATGATCTTCTTCATCTTGAGCATGGCGTTCATCACCCGTCCCGATTTCGTCGGGTCCGGGTCGCCCATCCACTCGCCCAACTGTTTTGGAATGATCTGCCACGACAAGCCGAACCTGTCCATGCACCAGCCGCATTGCTCGGCTTCGGGAACGGCGGAAAGTTTGCTCCAGAAGTAATCCACCTCATTCTGGTCTTCACATTCCACGTAGAGAGAAATTGCCCCGTTGAATTGGAAGACCGGTCCGCCATCGAGCGCCATAAAGCGTTGACCGGCAAGTTCGAAAACAGCGGTGATGACCTTGCCGTCCAGCGCTTCCGCGCCGGGCGCCTCCATGCCTTTTTCGTAGCGCATGATGCTGATAATTCTGGACTCTTGTGTTTTGCTCGGCGCGCCGTTGAACGTATCCACGTAATAGTTCATTGCCTCTTCGGCTTGCGTATCGAACCATAAAAACGGGGTGATCTTTTTCATTTTGATTCTCCTTTGGCTTTCTTCTTGTTTGCTTTCACATGCAATTTGATCACTCTTTCGATCAATTTGATTGGAAGCGGTTCATCGAGCGGAAATTTCAACGTGCCCTTTCCGTCCATGTACGGCGCGATCTCCTCGTAGAACGCTTCGTCCCCCGCCGGAAGCGGATACAACGAAATATGCTTTTTCCACCCCGCAAAATAGACCAGGCTCCTGCCGTTCAGTTCGAACGCTGCAATCTGGTAACTGATCTTCTCCGTTGCATCGGGCGCGATGCGTTTGATGACCTCGCGCACCGTTTGCAGCGGCTCACGCGATTGTGGCGGGCAGGCGGCAATGTACTCGTCAATGGATTGGAAATTCGTCCTTGCCATGGATGCTCCTCTGGCGCATGCGTTTGCCCCCAATTCGGATAACGACTGTCGTATTTTAGAACGTGTGTTCTCTTTTGTCAACAGCGAAATCTGACAAGCTCATCTCTTGAAGCGCGGATACGATCCCAGCACCCGCAGAGTCAGCGCATATTCCCCCAAGTGGTCGAGCGCGCGTTTTGTACCATCATCCTGCACCGAACCGATGAAATCCACGTAGAAAAGATATTCCCACGGCTTGCCCTGCAATGGGCGCGACTCGATCTTCGTCAGGTCAATGTCGCGCAGGGCGAATACGCTCAATGCTTTGAACAACGCCCCCGGCTGGTTTTTCAACGTGAACACGATGGATGTTTTCGCCTCCCCCTGCGGGATGACGGCTTCCCGTCCGACGGCGAGGAAGCGCGTATAGTTTTCGGCGTTGTCTTCAATGCCCTCTTCAAGGATTTGCAACCCATACAATTCTGCCGCCCGCCGCGAAGCGATTGCCGCCACATCCCGCGCGCCCCACTCTTTGAGCATCTTCACGCTCCCCGCCGTATCGTAGACCTGCTCCGGCTTGATGCCGTGACTTCGCAGGTAGCCGGCGCACTGCCCCAGCGCCTGCGGATGGCTGATGGCTTTCCTGATTTCCTCCTTTTTCACGCCGGGCAGGGCAATCAGGCAGTGGCGCACGCGGAGGAGATACTCGCCCACGATGTGCAGGTCATGGCGCAGGAGCAGGTCGTAGTTCTGGTGGATGCTCCCCGCCAGCGAGTTTTCGATGGGAACGAGGGCGAAGTCGCTTTTGCCAGACGCGACCGAGTCGAACATCGCATCGAACGATTCGCAGGGAACGGTTTCCGCCTTGCCGTAATATTCGAAGATTGCCTGCTCGCTGTAAGCGCCCGGTTCGCCCTGAAAGGATACTTTCATCATTGCTCCGCTTTTGCTGCAAATAGTAATTGGTAATTATCGCCCTTCCGCCCATTCCACAATCTTCCTGAAGCCGGCCTCCACGTCTGCGTCCGAGGCGGCAATCGTCATGCGGACGAAGCCCTCGCCATAGCCGCCAAACGCCGAGCCGGGGACGAGCGCCACGCCTGCCTCTTCGAGCAGTCGTTCGCAGACTTCCGCCGAGGTCATCTGCAAGGGGCGGATGTCGAGGAAGAAATAGAACGCTCCCTGCGGCGGGGTGACGAGGATTTTCTCACACTCCAGTTCATGGGCAAGGCGCAGGACGAGGTCGCGGCGGCGGGCGTAGGCGGCGCGCATCTCTGCCGTGACCTGTTGAATCTGCGGGTCGGTCAGGGCGAAGGCGGCGGCTTTCTGGATGAAGGGCGCGACGCAGGTGATGGAGTTTTGCCCCGCTTTCAAAGCGTTTTCGATGACGCGCGCCGGCGCGGCGAGGAAGCCCACCCGCCACCCGGTCATCGCGTAGGATTTGGAGAGGCTGTTGACGAGGAGCGTCCGTTCTTTGGCGCCGTCGAATGCGGCGGCGCAGGTTGGGCGTTCGCCGTAGTACAGGCTTCCGTACACCTCGTCGCTGACGATCCACAGGTCGTGTTCGCGGGCGAAGTCTTGTAATTTTTGCAGGTATTCGCGAGAGGGATATGCGCCCGTTGGGTTGGAGGGGTAGTTCAGGACGATGGCTTTTGTTTTGGGAGTCAACGCTTTCAGCCAGGAGTCGAATGGGGGGATGAATCCAGCCTCGGGCGGAGCAGGGACGCGGATGACGTTCCCGCGCAGCATGGTTGCCATGTTTTCGTGAGTTGCCCAGGAGGGGTCGGGAATCAGAACGTCATCGCCGGGGTTGAGGATGGATTGCATTGCCAGGTAGTAGGCGTGGATGCCGCCGTGTGTGACGATGATTTCGGAGGCGGGGTCGTATGCCACGCCTTCGTCGCGCTGGAGTTTGGCGGCGATGGCTTTGCGCAGTTCGAGCGTGCCGATGGCGGGGGCGTAGTGGGTCAACCCGTCTTGCATGGCTCGGAGGGCGGTTTCGATGATGGCAGGGTGCGTTCCGAAGTCGGGGTCGCCGACCTGCAAGCCGATGAGCGCGCGCCCGCTGGCTTTGAGGGCGTTGATGCGGTCGGAGAGGGAGACGGTGGCGGATTGACGAACGAGGTCGAATTGCTGGTTGAGACGCATGGCGGGTTCCTGTAATAAAATTTCCGCATTATACCTTTATCAAAGGGAAAACGAAAACGCCCTCCAAAGTGAGGGCGTTGGTATAATCGCTGTGCCGAAGGAGGGAATCGAACCCTCATTCCCGTAGGGAACACGATTTTGAGTCGTGCGCGTCTGCCTATTCCGCCACTTCGGCTTTTCGGTTAGCGTTCGCAAGTATACCACTCTAAAATAGAAGGTCAAGATAGATGAAACTTGGAATCATCGGACTGCCCCAATCGGGGAAGACAACCATTTTCAACGCCCTGACGCGCGGAAACGCGCCGACCACCGCCTCGGCGGGACGCTTCGAAGTCCATACCGCTGTGGTGGACGTGCCTGACGAGCGCGTGACCCGACTCTCGGAGATGTTCAAGCCGCGCAAGACGATTTACGCCAAAGTGACGTATGCGGACATTGCGGGACTGGAGGCTGGGGCTGCCAAAAGCGGCATTTCGGGTCAACTCCTGAATCAACTCGCCCAAATGGACGGGTTCATCCTGGTCGTCCGCTGTTTCGAGAGTGATTTGGTGATGCACCCCAACGGGAGCGTGGACCCGAAACGGGATGTCGAATCCATGCTGGGCGAGTTGCTGCTCAATGACCTGGTGGCTGTGGAGCGCAAACTCGAGCGGCTGCAAGACGAGCGGCGCAAGGGCGGCACCGATAAAGCCCTGAACGAACGCCAGACCGTTTTGTTCAACCGCCTGCACGAGGCGCTGAACAATAACATTCCGCTGCGCAAACTGGACTATACGCCTGAAGAACAGAAGGAACTCGCCTCTTACGGTCTGCTGACGCGCAAGCCGGTGCTGGTGGTCTTCAACCTGGGGGAGGGACAGTCTGCGCCGCAGATGGAACTGGACGTGCCGTCGGTGGCGCTGATGGGCAAACTGGAGATGGAGATGGCGCAGCTTTCTCCCGAAGACGCCGCCATGTTCATGGAGGAGTACGGCATCAAGGAACTCAGCCTGAACAAAATGATCAAGCTTTCGTATGATTTGTTGCGGGTGCAGGTGTTCTTCACGGTGGGCGAGGACGAAGTCCGCGCGTGGGAGACGAAAATCGGCGCGACGGCGCAGGAAGCCGCCGGCGAGATTCATACCGACCTGATGCGCGGATTCGTGCGGGCGGAGGTGGTGGCTTACGATGACCTCATCAGCCTCGGGTCCATGGCGGAGGCGAAGGCAAAGGGTAAACTCAGGCTGGAGGGCAAGGAATACATCGTCAAGGATGGGGACATCGTCCACATCCGTTCCAGTTTGTAAATCAACATCCCGTCATTGCTTCGGGCTGACGCCCTCGCAAGGTGGTATGCCGAAAGTTGTGTAAATTCGTACTGCCCGTACCGAGACATTTATGTCGCGCCAAAGGCGAGATAAATCTCGCGCCACGTTTACACAAAAATCGAAATACTATCCCCTCGCAATGACGAAACGAGAGCGTTTTGAAATTCATGTTCCAACCACAGGTGAACACAGATAAATTGAATTTACAGGGTAATTTCATCCCGTTTTTCTTCAGAATCAGCGTTCATCCGTGTTCATCTGCGGTAAATCCCGATTTATAAAACACTCTCGAAACAAAAAAAGGAGAAATCACAACATGGCATACGCATTGACCCGCT
>DAOUBY010000013.1:0-3239 GCA_034432325.1 Anaerolineales bacterium | reverse complement strand
TTATGCAAATGCTAACTTCCCATTAAAGAAAATCTTCACAAACTTCACTGGCAAAGACTGCCTTTTGAAAATAAAGTTGGGGCGTTCATTTCAAAAGCAGAGCGCCCATGCACATCATCGCACTCGGACTCAACCACACCACCGCTTCCATTGCCCTTCGCGAAAAACTATCGCTCAATGAAGACGCAATCCGTTCTGCGCTCTCCCGCCTCACCTGCGGACAAACCGCCTCCGCTCTCGCGGAACTCATCATCCTCTCCACCTGCAATCGCACCGAACTCTATGCCGTCTCCAGTCAACCCGCTTTTGCCGAACTGGAGAGTTTTCTATCCGACATTTGCGGCGTCCCCCTCAGCGACTTTCACCCGCATCTGTACCGCCGCCGCGACATGGACGCCGCCCGCCATCTCTTCGATGTGGCTGCCGGGCTGGATTCGCTCGTCATCGGCGAGCCGCAGATTTTAGGGCAAATTGTCCGGGCGCTGGAACTTGCCCGTGGACAGAACATGGCAGGACCCCTCCTCAACCGTCTCTTCCAAGCCGCCATCCACGCAGGGAAGCGCGCCCGCACCGAGACGCACATCAGCCGCAACCCCGCATCGGTTTCGTCGCTTGCCGCCTCCCTGGCGGAACATGTCGTTCATCCCATTGCCGAAGCGCAGGTGGTGATCATCGGCGCGGGCGAAATGGCGGAACTCGCTGTCGAGGCGCTGCGCAAGCGCGGCGCGCAGAAAATTCTCGTCGTCAACCGCACACTGGAGCGCGCCCGCACCCTTGCCGATCGTTGGAACGCGCAAGCCGCCACCTTCGAAAACCTGAAAGACGCCCTCCTCTCCGCCGATATTCTCCTCTCATCCACGGGCGCGCCGCATCTCATCCTGACCGAAGACATGGTGCGCCAGACGATGACCGCCCGCCCTCACCGCCCCCTCGCCCTGATTGACATCGCCGTCCCCCGCGATATTGACCCCAAAGCGGCGCGCATCCCTCACGTCACCCTCTACGACATTGACCACCTCAACGCGCAACTCGAAGACGCCCTCGCCGAACGCCTGGCAGAGACACCCAAGGTCCGCGCCATCCTCGACGAAGAACTTGCCGAATTTGCCAGCCACCTCAAATCAATGGAAATGCTTCCGCTCATTGCAGGCATCCGCCAGCGCGCTGAAAGCATCCGCAGAGAAATGCTCGAGAAAACCCTGCGCCGCCTCCCCGACCTGACCGACGAAGAACGCACCCGCATCGAAGCCATGACTCAGGCGCTGGTCAAACAAATTTTGCACGCCCCCACCCAGCGTCTGCGCGCCGAGGCGTCCTCTCCCCGCGCCTCCGAATACGCCGCCGTTGTACGCACTTTGTTCGGTTTGAACTAGCCACATGGGCAAATAGTCTCATGGTTTATAGCCGCAAAATCCACAACCTTTCCTCGACTAGCGACCGCCGACTATCAGACTCCAGACCATGAAACTCACCTTCGCCACCCGCCCCTCCGTCCTCGCCCGCTGGCAAACCCAGTGGGTCATCCATGCCCTGCAAAAGATTCACCCGCATCTCGAATGCGAAGAAAAAATCATCACCACCCAGGGCGACAAAATACTCGACAAGCCTCTGCCTGAAATCGGCGGCAAAGGCCTCTTCACGCAGGAACTCGAAAGCGAACTCCTCGACGGACGCGTTCATTGCGCCGTACATTCTCTCAAGGACCTGCCCGTCGAACCCCCCGCCGGGCTCACGATTGGATGCATCCCCGCCCGCGCCGAAGTGCGTGACGCGCTGGTTAGTAGCGCAAGTCTCAAACTTGCGCAACTCCCGCCCAACGCATCCGTCGGGACCTCGAGCCTGCGCCGCGCCGCCCAACTCCTTTCCCTCCGCCCCGACCTTCGCCTCCTTCCCCTGCGCGGCAACGTGGACACGCGCCTGCGCAAAGCCCTCGACGGTCAATACGACGCCATCGTGCTCGCAGGCGCAGGGCTGACCCGTTTGGGCTTGGACAATCACGTCACCGAATGGCTTTCGCTCGAAGTCATGCTCCCTGCGCCAGGACAGGGCGCGCTCGCCGTGCAATGCCGCGCCGATGATGCCGCCACGCTCGAAATCCTCTCCGCGCTCGAAGATGAAGCCACACGCAAAGCCGTCACAGCCGAACGGACGTTTTTGCAGGGGTTGGGGGGAGGCTGCGCCGTGCCAGTCGCCGCCTACGCCGAAGCAGCCAGCGACGCGGCGCCCGCCATCAAATTGACGGGGTTGGTCATTTCGGAAGATGGAAAAAACGTCGTGAAAGTTACAGGTCAGGATACTGACACGCTGCGGCTTGGAAACGAACTTGCCCAACAAGCCATTCGCAACGGCGCAAATGAAATCCTCAAACTGATCACTCACTGCTCACCATGAAAGTCCTCATCACCCGTCCCCGCGCCCAAGCCGATGACTTTGCAGACAAACTGCGCGCCGCAGGCTTTGAGCCGATTCTCTTCCCCGTCATCGAAATTCGCCCTGTGAAAGACAACGCGGCGCTGGTTCGAACAATTGAACATCTCGAAAACTACGCGTGGGTGATTTTTACATCAGTCAACGCAGTGGCTGTGGTAGTTGAGGGATTTACCACAGAGAACACAGAAAAAAGAAACTCCGTGAACTCCGTGTTCTCCGGGGTGAAAATTGCCGCCATCGGTCCCAAAACCGCAGAGGCTCTGCGCAAACATGGCGTCGAACCCGATTTCATCCCCGAAGAGTATATTGCCGAAGCCGTTTTGCCCGGTTTGGGTGATGTGACGGGCAAATGGATTCTGCTCCCGCGCGCCGAGATTGCCCGCGCCGACCTGCCCGAAGCGATTGCCAGAGCAGGCGGCATTCCGCACGAAATTATTGTGTATCGAACGCTGCCCGCAACCGTTGACCCGCAAGGATTGAACGCCCTCAAGGCAGGCGTGGATGCAATTGCCTTCACCAGCGCGTCCACCGTCGAAAATTTTGTCGCCCTCTGCCGGCAGCACAAACTCGACCCGCTGAATCTGCCCAACCGCCCCCTCATCGCCTGCATTGGACCGATCACCGCTCAAGCCGCGCGGGAGGCAGGTTTCGAGAATGTTGTTGCTGCAAAAGAATACACCACCGATGGATTGGTGAGTCTGCTTGTCGCTAGTCAAATACAGGACTTACGCAAAACCCTGCGTAGAGCGCGTTCTCTTACGCGCAGACTGGATAATCAACGTTAGAGAACGTTGATTACGCGTAAGTCC
>DAOUBY010000012.1:0-5530 GCA_034432325.1 Anaerolineales bacterium | reverse complement strand
AATGGTTGTTAGTCAGCGTTGTTGAATAGATCGTCCTCCAAATCGGCTAAGTTTTCGTCGGAATCCACGAGGTAATCGTCTTGTCCTTCGGCGATATTGTGCATGATGGAACCCGCCGCATCCAGAATCTGTCGCACAATTTGAAGTCCTTCGAAAAGTTCGGGTGAAGGGTCAGGCAGTGAATCGTATTTGCCAACACACGCGCCTTCTGCCAGCAAACCAAATCCTCGAAACGGCGGATTTTCGTCATGAAGTCTCCTGTCTTATAGTCCGATAGTCTGATGGTCTGATGGTCGTCGGGCTGATAGTTTCACAGTCTGATGACACCTGCTGTCAAACTATTCGACTATGAGACTCTAGACTCTTTGACTCCTACTCCATCGCTCCCAGCACCAGCGCCAGCAGCGCCATGCGCATCACCACCCCGTTGAACGCCTCCTGCCAGTACCGCGACCAGCGGGTGATGTCCACATCGGTGGGGATTTCGTCCATGCGCGGCAGGGAATGAAGCAGGATTGCGTCGGGCTTGGCTTTGGACTCCAGCAGTTCGCGCGTGATTTTGTAATTGGCGGGCGTCAGCCCCACATCCTTGCCGGCGCGTTCATCACGGCTCTTGGTGTAATCGGGCTGGACGACAGGCTCCACCAGAATCACATCGGCATCGGCGATTGCCTTCTCCACATGATCTTCCTCTTTGAAGTTCACGCTGTACTGCCGAAGTTCCGCCTTGAACTCCTCGGTCAGGCTCATAGCGGGCGGCGCGACGAACGTAATCGGGCAGTCGAACTGACTGAGGGCATAGCCCAGCGAGTGCATCGTGCGCATGCGCATATCGCCAACCGCCAGCCATTTGAGTCCGTCAATGCGGCCCTTCTCGCGCAGCACGGTGTAGAGGTCGGTGAGAATTTGCGTGGGGTGTTCGCCCCAGCCGTCGCCGCCGTTGATGACCGGCACGCTCGCCCATTTGGCGGCTTCGTGCGGCGCGCCCTGCTGAAAGTGACGCATCACGATCACGTCGCCGTAGAACTCCAGCATTTTGACCGTGTCCTTGATCGACTCCTGATAGAAGTCGCCCGCGCGCGTCATCTTCGGATCGGCAAACCCGCACACGTGACCGCCGAGGCGGTGCATCGCCGCTTCATGCGCCAGACGCGTGCGCGTGGACGGTTGATAGAACGCCGTCACCAGCGTCTTCTCCTTGAGCAAATCCACGTTCTTTCTGGACCTGGCGATGGGTTCCATTTTCTGAGCCACATCGAACACGTGGAAAAACTCGTTGCGCTCGAATTCCTTGAGCGACAATATGTCACGACCGGCAAAACTACGCATACGAACCTCCTTGTGGAATTGGAAATGGCGGCGGCAACTTCACGCCTCCGATTGCTCCAAGCGACTCTCCCTGGCGGTTCCCTCTTTGCCGAAAATTGACTCTGACCGATAAGCCTTTACGGCGCCGTATGCCGAGTGTTGTGTAAATTCGCACCGCGAAATTAATCTCGCGCCACGTTTACACAAAAATCGGGATACTATCGCCTTTTACTTCACTCCGCCGTCTTTCAAAATCTTCGGCAGCAGCGCATAGAACTCCGTCGCGGCGACCACCTCGTCGAGCGGAACGTTTTCATCCTGCATGTGAGCGGTCTTCTCGTCACCGGGACCGAACCCGATGGACGGAATGCCCGCCTTGCCCGCCCAATACGTCCCGTTGGTCGAAAAATCCCACGTTCCCAGCGGACGTTTCTCGCCCCACAGCGCCTCGATGGTCGCCTGCCCGGCTTGCGTCAGCGGGTGGGCATCGTCCAACAGCCAGGCGGGGTAATATTTCGAGACCGGGAAAACAAAGCCCGTGTACGACGGTTCATCGTAGAACAATTCTTCCACGTGAATCTCGTTTTGCAAATAATCGGGGATCAAGCCCTTGATTTGAGCGATCACCTCCTCGCGCGGTTCGTTCGAGGTGATGCGGCGGTCGAGATAGATGGTGAACTGATCCGGCACAGCGTTGATCGAAGCCGTGCGCGCCGAAACGTCGGTAACCGCCACCGAGGGGTTGCCCTGAACGGGATGCGCGCCCATCCCCAGCCGGAAGCGGCGGTCCAACTCGCGGATTTGGGTGATGACCGCCATCATCTTATACACCGCATTGTCGCCCAGGTAGTGCGACGCCGCATGCGCCGATTTGCCGAACGCCGTAATCTTCAACTCGATGCGTCCCTTGTGCCCGCGATAGACGCGCATTTTCGTCGGCTCGCCGATGACGACAAAATCGGGCTTCACCTTGGGGTCGGCTTCCACGAAGGCGTTGGGGGCGATGCCGTCGCACCATTCCTCCATATTGCCGAAGTAGTAGGCGGTGTACCCGTCGAGCAGACCGAGGTCGCGCGCAATGGCGAGACCATACACCATGCCCGGCGTGGAGCCTTTTTCGTCGCAGGCGCCGCGCGCATACAACCGCCCGTTCTCGATTTTGCCTTTGAACGGGTCCCATGGCCATTCGGCGGCGTCGCCGATGCCGACCGTGTCAATGTGCGAATCGAAGACGATGACTTTCGGCCCGCTGCCGATGCGTCCCAGCACATTGCCCATCTTGTCGAAGCGCGTCTCCTCGAAGCCGAGTTTGTTCATTTCGGCGATGACGCGGTCGCCCACTTCCTTCAACTGCCCGTTCATGCTTGGAATGGCGACGATTTCGCGCAAAAACCGAATGATGTTTTCGCGGTTCTCTTCCACACGTTTCTTGATTTCCTGAACTGACATATAGAGTACCTCTTGTAAGTTTGAATGTGTAAAAATTGAAGGTTGACATGTTGAAAGGGACAGCCTGAAAACTTGTCAACCTGCCAACCAACTGATGTTACGCAGTTTATTCGTGCCGCGACATTTTGCACTTTTCCGAATTATTCCAGCAATCCAGATATGGGCTTGCGTACCGCGACGTTTATGTCGCACCCTATTTTGGATGCCACAGAAGGGCGAGATACCCTTCGACAGGCTCACCTGTGCCTGCGGCACTGGCGCAGGCAGGGCGAGAATCTCGCGCTGCTGCACAAGGTGAGTTAAGAGAGTGTTTTATAAATCGGGGTTTACCGTAGATGAACCCGGATGAACACTGATTCTGAAGAAAAACGGGATGAAATTACTTTGTAAATCCAATTTATCTGTGTTCATCTATGGCTGGAACATGAATTTCAAAACACTCTCTTACGGCGGTAATGGATTTCGCCGCGTAAGAAAACGCATCGGGTTTTCTTCGAGATTATAAACCCTCCACCGATGGTAAAATCAAACATCTCAATTTTCAGGCAAAAATCATGACAGACGCTACTTTCAACACGCCCAGTCGGGCAGTCAGCGCAGACCTTCAAGCCCGCGCGATCAACACATTGCGTTTCCTTTCGGCAGATGCCGTCCAGCAAGCCAACTCGGGTCACCCCGGGCTTCCGATGGGCGCGGCAGCCATGGCTTTTACTTTGTGGACGCGTCACCTGCGCCACAATCCCCGCAACCCCAAATGGCACGGACGCGACCGCTTCATCCTTTCGGGCGGGCATGGTTCGATGCTCCTCTACTCTTTGCTCCACCTCACGGGGTACGACGTCAGCCTCGACGACCTGAAGAACTTCCGCCAGTGGGGGAGCATTACGCCCGGACACCCGGAGTACGGTCTCACCCCCGGCGTGGAAATGACCACCGGTCCGCTGGGGCAGGGGTTTGCCGCCGGCGTGGGCATGGCGATTGCCCAGGCGCACCTCGCCGCGCTCTTCAACAAACCCGGGCACGAACTCATCCAATCGTACATCTATGCCATCGTCACCGACGGCGACCTGATGGAGGGCGTCGCCTCCGAAGCCGCCTCGCTGGCGGGGCATCTCCAACTTGGGCGCCTCATCTACCTCTACGACGACAACCACATCTCGATTGACGGCTCCACCGACCTCGCCTTCACCGAAGACCGCGCCAAACGCTTCGAAGCGTACGGCTGGCACGTTCAAAAAGTGGACGACGGCAACAACGTGGAAGCCATAGACCGGGCAGTTCAGGAAGCCAAACGCGACCCGCGTCCGTCCATCATCATGTGCCGCACCATCATTGGGTACGGCGCGCCGAAGCGGCAGGGAACGTCGAAAGCGCACGGCGAGCCGCTCGGCGACGAAGAACTCAACGCCGCAAAACAGAACCTGGGCTGGACCCTCGAACCGCGCTTTTACATCCCCGATGACGTGCTGGCGTTCTTCCGCCGGGCTGTGGATCGCGGGCGCGAACTCGAAGCGGACTGGAAGATGAGACTCGAAGCCTACGGGCGGTTGTATCCGCAACTGGGCGCGGAGTTGAACCGCCGCCTCGCGGGCAAACTCCCCGCAGGCTGGGACGCCGAACTCCCAACCTTCCCCGCCGACCCCAAAGGGATGGCAACGCGCGCCGCTTCGGGCAAGATCATCAACGCGCTTGCGCCGATTCTGCCCGAACTCATCGGCGGCTCGGCAGACCTGGCTCCCTCCAACAACACCAAAATTGACGGCAGTCCTGCCTTCCAGAAGGATTCGCGCGAAGGGCGCAACTTTCATTTTGGCGTGCGCGAACATGCCATGGGCGCGGCGCTCAACGGCATGAACCTGTTCGGCGGCGTGAGAGCCTATGGCGGCACGTTCCTCGTCTTTTCAGATTACATGAAGCCCGCCATCCGCATCGCCGCCATTTCGCACATCCCGACGATTTTCATCTTCACCCACGATTCGGTCGGGCTTGGCGAAGATGGTCCCACCCATCAGCCCATCGAGCATCTTGCCGCGCTGCGGGCGACGCCGAACTTGGTCGTCATCCGCCCTGCCGATGCGAACGAAGTGCGCGAAGCGTGGAAGGTGGCAATCTCCCGCCGCAATGGACCGACGGCGCTGGCGCTCACCCGTCAGGCGGTGCCGACTCTCGATGCAGGGCAAACTTCCAGTTTGTCCAAAGGCGCCTATGTACTGAAGGATTTCGGCGAACCTGAAATTATCCTCATGGCGTCTGGTTCGGAGGTCAGCCTCATTCTGGATGCGGCGCAGAAACTCCACGAGGAAGGCAGGGGCGTGCGCGTGGTGTCCTTCCCGAGTTGGGAATTGTTCGAGGAACAGGATGAGGCGTACAAGGAGTCCGTTTTGCCGAAGCGCATTCAGAAGCGGCTCGCTGTCGAAGCGGGAGCCAGCCTCGGCTGGGAACGATACGCCAGTTCCGTCCTCGGCATTGACCATTACGGCGCATCCGCTCCGTATAAGATCATCTTCGAGAAGTTCGGGTTTACGGTCGAGAACGTGGTTGCAAAGGCAAAGGAGCTTTAACCACGAAGGGCACCAAGAGCACGAAGGTTGGTTGAATGATGGTTGTGGTTTTTGGCTTTCGGTTTTGGTCTTGAATGATTTTGTAAAAAGGATTGACTGATAGAAGATCTGGTGGAACTCACTATAGAATTGCTCTTGAAAAACTATCACAACCGCGAAGATTTTGTGGCGCGACATTCATGTCGCTTTAGGTTGCGGAATGAATTCCGCGC
>DAOUBY010000011.1:0-2595 GCA_034432325.1 Anaerolineales bacterium | reverse complement strand
ATACAGGTCATGTCCGCAACTACGGCAGGAATCCGTATTACGGCTACGACGACATCAACCAGACGCCGTTTTTGTTCAACGGCGCAACGCCCGCTCAACTCCCGCCGATGGCGCGCGTGCTGACCGTTGATTTGAATAACGAAGCGGTTGCCTACCCGTATGAGGTGTTGCGTACACTGAATGTCGTCAATGATGCCGTTGGTGGAAACGAGATTGTCGTCTTCTGGACGGAAGGCGCCGCCTCCGCCCTGGACACAAGCAACATCCCCGAAGGACGCGAAGTCGGCTCGGCGGTTGCGTACTCGCGCCTGCTCGATGGCAAACCGCTCGATTTTGAATTCAGGGACGGAAAGATTCTCGACGCGCAGACAGGCAGTGAATGGAACATCTTCGGGCTGGCAGTGGCGGGTCCATTGCAGGGCAGGCAACTTGCGCCTGTGGTATCCATCAATCACTTCTGGTTTTCGTGGGCGGCGTTCAAGCCTGAGACGAGGGTCTATCAGCCGTGAGGAAGTAAAACATCCCTTGCGCCCCGCCAGGGACAACCGTATCCGCCTGGGCGAATCTCCCCAGGGACGGGTCGTCTCATCGTTCACATATTCGGTAAAGCCACCCTGCCTCGAAGGCGCCTCAGGCCGGTCTATAAGCCGCATTCTGTCCATGGCGCCGGAGCGCCACTGGGCGATCATCTCTCTGGGCGGCACGTTACCGCGCCGCTCGATGCGACCTACCCGGGACTGACCCTCCCATCGCATGGGAAGGCACATAAGAAGGCGAGCAGCCTCCCGCCATCAACCGATGGCTTCGTCCCTGCTTGGTCTTGCTCCCGACGGGGGTTACCTGGCCATCCGTATTACTACGGATGCCGGTGGTCTTTTACACCACCTTTTCACCCTCACCCCCCTCACCCCGCCCCTCTCCCAATGGGAAAGGGAAACAAAAGTGAGGGAGGCAGTCTGTTTCTGTGGCCCTCATCCGGCAGGTTAGCTCCTCACGGAGGGTTCCCCGCCCCGGGTGCTGCCCGACGTCGTGCTCTATGGAGTGCGGACTTTCCTCGATCCCATCAACGCAGGACCGCGATCGCCCAACCAGCCTGAGGCAACATCATCATACACGCATGAGAGACGCAAGTCAACCGGCAGACTGACACACTTGAAAAGAAGCAAACATTGGAGAATCCCCAAAAAGACATTAGAATAAGAAAAACCCACCATACCCTCATGGAGTCAACTTGAGCAACTGGCAAGGCAAAACCATCATCGGACTCACCGGCAACATCGCCACCGGCAAAAGCGTCGTCCGGCGCATGCTCGAACACCTCGGCGCCTACACCATTGACGCCGACGCCCTCGCCCACCGCGTCATCGCCAAAGGCGCCCCCGGCTACCAACCCGTGCTGGACAAATTCGGCAAATGGCTGCTTGACCCCGACGGGCAAATCAACCGCGCCCGCCTCGGACGCCTCGTCTTCTCAGACAGCCAGGCGCTCGCCCAACTTGAAGACATCATCCACCCCTTCGTCGGTCAGGCAATAGACCTGCTCATCCGCCGCGCCACCCAAAACGTCATCGTCATCGAAGCCATCAAACTCCTCGAAACCGACCTGCGCAACAAGTGCGACAGCATCTGGGTCACCGAAGCAGACCCCAAGGTCCAGATGGAACGCCTGGTCCAAAAACGCGGCATGAGCGCTGAAGACGCCCTCCAGCGCATCCACGCCCAATCCTCCCAGCATGAAAAGACCGCCGCCGCCACCGTCGTCCTCAAAAACAACGGCTCCATCGAAGACCTGTGGAAACAGGTGGACGCCGCCTGGAAACGCCTCGTCCCCGCCCCGCAAGCGGAACCTGCCGCCCGAACCCTCACCCAGCCCGAAGCGGGTCCCGAAGCGTTCGCCCTCCAGCGCGGCAAACCGCGCGACGCCCAAAAAATCGCCGAGCTCATCACCCGCCTGAGCCGCGGCAAACGTCCCGCCACCCGCGAACAAATCATGAACGACTTCGGCGACAAAGCCTTCCTGCTCCTCACCATGGGCGGCGAACTGGTGGGCGTGGCAGGCTGGCAGGTGGAAAACCTCGTCGCCCGCACCACCGACCTCTACCTCGACCCCAAAGCCCCCGCCGATCGCGCCCTGCCCCTCCTGCTCAGCGAAATCGAACGCGCCTCCGGCGAACTGCAATGCGAAGCCTCGCTCGTCTTCCCGCCCATCGAACTGGTCGGCTTCGACGCCGTGTGGAAACAAACCGGCTACGAACGCCGCACCCCCGAAAGCCTCGGCGTACAAGCCTGGACCGACGCCGCCCTCGAATCCATGCCCAAAGGCTCGGCGCTATTCTTCAAACAACTCCGCGCCGACCGCGTCCTGCGCCCCATCTAACGCCTCAAAAGATTCTTGCGCCTGCCCCGGCGTTCTCCCTTGACGCTGTCAGAGCAGGCGTTATGAACATGGGAGAAAACGTGTCCTGCGCTTCCAATGGCTTTTGACTTGCTCTGTCGCAAAGATGTTTGACTGCACTGAAAAAACCTTTTCTTACCACGAAGAACACAAAGACCACGAAGTTTTTTAAATCATCTTGCATCGAATTTCAAGATTCT
>DAOUBY010000010.1:0-28703 GCA_034432325.1 Anaerolineales bacterium | reverse complement strand
GTCACCCCGCTGGCACGATGGAGACCAAACAACAGGCGGAGAAGTTGCAAGCCGCCATTGAACGGAAGGTTGGTGTGAAAGAACTCAAAAGAACGGTAAAATCTGAGACGATCGAAAGTGCCTTTAAGCGAATTGTTGAATAATTGACTGCACTGAAAAAACCTTTTCTTACCACGAAGAACACAAATACCACGAAGTTTTTTTAAATCATCTTGCATCAAATTTCAAAATTCTGAATAGCGCCTTTTGGAATTCCTTTGTGTACTTCCTGTCCTTCGTGGATAAAGACCTTTTTGCAGTAGACTCATAACTCCCAAAGAAAATAAAACTCCCCTGCCTTGAACAGGCAGGGGAGTAGTAGTTAATGAGACGATAAGTTTTATAGTGCCGCCGGTCTGAACTTATACCCGTACACGATCAGCCCTCTCTCATCCCCATCATTCCTCATCTTGCGGGTGACCATCTCGACGGGCATGCCGATTTGCACTTCATTATTGTCCACATCCGTCAACTGGGCAGTGACCAAGGGACCCTCTTCGAGTTTGATGAGGGCAACCGTGTAGGGTGCGGCAGTGTCGTAGCCGGCAGGCGCTTCATAGACAGTTGTGTACGAATACACCTCGCCTTTGCCGCTGAAGGTGTAAAGCTCTTTGGCTTCGTCGCCGCAGTTCGGGCAGACATCGCGCGGCGGGAAGATTTTGTAATCGCAGTGCGGGCAGACTTCGCCAACCAGCCCATAGCGTTGTTTCTTGAGTCTCCAGTGTCGTGGGATTTCCATAGTCGTAAGTTCCTTTCTGCGAGCGTAATTCTATCCGCTCCGACTCTCAAAGACTATCAGGATGACATCCTTGCGGAATTGCGAGGAAGGCTGAGAGTTTTTGATATTCGATTTGCGCGTAGGAAAAAAGGGGCGCCGGCGCAGGAGACGTTCTCTAACGCTGGAAGGATGGACGTTGAATCGGTTTCTAGCCACCTGACAGTTTGCAAAATGTCATTGCGAAGGAGCACAGCGACTGAAGCAATCTCCTGTCCAACAGGGCATTCTGGTTTATGGGGGATTGCTTCGGGGAAAAAACGCCCCTCGCAATGACATGACACCCGAACCCCTAAAGGTGTCAGGCGACCAGAATCGGTTTCAGCGTGGACAAAGGCTTTTGGAGACGAATCCGCCTCCCGCTTAAGCCCGAAGCGGATTCTCCTCCCAATGCTATAATCCTCCCCCGATGCGAATCCTGCTCATCAATCAAGCCTTTGTTTCCCCTGAGGAGCCCGGGCATACCCGCCACTTCGAGATGGCGAAATTCCTCCAATCGCGCGGACATGAACTGGTCATCGTCGCCAGCGACCTGAACTATCAGACCGGTCAGCGCACGGCGGCGCGCAAGGGGGTATTCGCCGAGCAGAATTTCGACGGCGTGCGGGTGTTGCGCTCGTATATTTATCCCGCCCTGCACCGCAGTTATTTTTGGCGGGTGATTTCTTTTTTTAGTTTTATGTTCAGTTCGGTATGGACTGCGCTGCAAGTGCGCGAGGTGGATTTGGTGATGGGCACCACGCCCCCCATTTTTCAGGCGGTTTCGGCGTGGTTCGTGGCTTTGCTTCGGCGCAAGCCCTTTTTGCTCGAAGTGCGCGACCTGTGGCCCGAATTTGGGGTGAGTATGGGCGTGTTGAAGAACCCGCTGGTGATTGCGCTGGCTCGCTGGCTGGAACGCTTTTTGTACGCGCGTGCAACGCACATCCTGGTCAATTCGCCAGCCTACCGCGAGTATATGATTTCCAAAGGCGTGCCGGAAAGGAAGGTGACGTACATCCCCTATGGCACGGATGTGGACATGTTCAATCCGCAGGTGGATGGCTCGTCCATCCGTGCGGAGTTGGGAGTGCAGGATAAGTTCGTCGTGTTGTACGCCGGCGCGCTGGGGCAGGCAAACGATATTGACACGCTCCTGCGCGCGGCGAAGCGGCTGAAGGTCGAGGAGAAGATTCGCTTCGTTTTGTTCGGCGACGGGAAGGAGCGTCCGCGTTTGGAGGCTGAAGCGCGGGGGATGGGTCTTCCCAACGTCATCTTTGCCGGGGTGCGCGCCAAAAAAGACATGCCGCGCGTGGTCGCCGCCGCCGATGCCTGCCTTGCCATCCTGCAGGATATTCCCATGTTCCGCACCACGTACCCGAACAAGGTTTTCGATTACATGGCGGCGGGACGCGCCACCATCCTGGTCATTGACGGCGTCTCGCGGCGGCTCATCGAAGAGTCGGGCGGGGGGGTGTTCGTCCGCCCGGGCGATGACGCCATGCTGGCAGAGACCGTACTCGAACTTTCGAAGAACCCGCAGCGCCTGCAGCAAATGGGACGCAGCGCCCGCGAATATCTCGTCCGGCATCTCGACCGCCGCGACAGGTTGAATGAAACGCTGAACCTGCTGGTCTGGCTGGCGGAGGGTTGAGCCGTGTATTCCGTCAAAACCCGAACCTTCACGCTCGACCCGCAAAACCCCGACCCGGCTGTCATTGCCCAGGCGGTGGAACGTTTGCGCGCCGACGGGCTGGTTGCCTTCCCAACCGAGACAGTTTATGGATTGGGTGCAAATGCCTTCAGCCCGCTGGCGGTGGGACGCATCTTCGAGGTCAAAAAGCGCCCTTCCTACGATCCGGTCATCGTACACATCTCCGCCATCGAACAGATCGAGCGTGTCGCGCGCGAGGTCCCTGCCCTGGCGTACGAACTGGCGCAGGAACACTGGCCGGGTCCGTTGACGCTCGTGCTGAAAAAAGGCGCGCAGGTTGCCTCCAACGTTTCGGCGGGCATGGATACGGTTGCGGTGCGCATGCCCAATCACCGCATCCCGCTTGCGCTGGTGGAAACTTCCAGTCTGCCTGTTGCCGCGCCCAGCGCCAACCTGTTTACCCGTCCCAGCCCTACTTCTGCCCGCCACGTGCTGGAGGATCTCGACGGTCACGTGGATGTCATCCTCGACGGCGGCGACTGCCCCATCGGGCTCGAATCCACCATCCTGGACCTGACCGCCTCTCTCCCGACCGTTTTGCGGCCGGGCGGTCTCTCGCTCGACCTGCTCCGCGAGCGAATCCCAAACCTGCAGGTCGCGCGGCGCTACATCAAAACCGGGGAGGGACTCCCCGTCTCTGCGCCGGGGATGCTTGCCAAACATTACTCGCCGAAAGCCCGTCTCCTGCTCTTCAGCGGGCAGACAGACGCCGCCCTCGCCCGCCTGCGCGGGCTGGCTTCTGCGCTGGCGGGGATGGGGTATCGCGTTGGAGTCATGATGACGGCGGAAGACGCCGTTCATTTTGCAGGCTTGAATCTTGAAATCGCCGACCTGGGTTCCGCCGCCGACCTGCCGCAAATGGGACGCCGCCTCTTTGCCCAAATGCGCCGCCTCGACAGCCTGCGCGTGGATGTCATCCTCGTCCGCGCGCCGCTGCAGGAAGGACTGGGACTCACCATTTGGGATCGCCTCTTCCGCGCCGCCGAAGGGCAGGTGTTCGACCTGGACAAGGGGGTGGAAGTGAGGGAGGTGGTTCAGGCGCTCACGCAGAGCAAGCCGGAGTGAACGGGAAATGTCTGGTTTTTGCCTGTCATCCTTTGGAGCGTATTCTCGTTTAAAATGAGTCCAATGTTTCCCATCCTCTTCTTTTTTCTCCTTGTCTTCCTCTCCTATCTCGGGGTGTGGATCATCCGCCGCTACGCGGAACGCCGCCAAATCCTCGACCATCCCAACGAGCGCAGTTCCCATTCCATGCCCACGCCGCGCGGCGGGGGACTGGCGATTGTGCTCCTCGTAACGGGAGCAGGCTTATGGTCCATGAATGAAGCGGATTTGAAGCGCAGCCTGGTTTACATCCTCTGCGGGCTGGTCATCGCCTTCCTCGGCTGGCGCGATGATCTCCATTCGCTTTCGCCGCGCGTCCGCTTTGCGGTGCAGGGATTGGTCGCCGCCGCGTCCATTTGGGGGCTGGGATATTTCGAGTCGGTCACCATTCCGTTGTTCGGCAAACTGCAACTGGGCGCGGTTGGAGTCGTCATCACGTTCCTGTGGATCATCGGGCTGACCAACGCCTACAACTTCATGGACGGCATTGACGGCATGGCGGGCGGCGTGGCGTTTGCCGCGGGGCTGGGATGGGCGCTGCTCACGGCGAACATTTCCTACCTGGCAAACTCGTTCGTGTTTTGGATTGCCCTGGCGATTGCCGCGAGCAGTCTCGGATTTCTCTTCCACAACTGGCATCCCGCCAAAATCTTCATGGGCGACGTTTCCAGCACTTTTCTCGGTTACAGTTTTGCGGTCATGCCCATGCTCGCCTCCAACCAGGAAGGCGATGCGCTCATGCTCGGCACGCTGCTGTTGTGGACGTTCATCATGGATGCCGGCGTCACATTCATCCGCCGCGCGCTCAAAGGTGAAAATGTCTTTGCCGCGCACCGCACGCATCTCTATCAACGTCTCGTGATTGGCGGCTATTCCCATTCGCAAGTCAGCGTCATGTACATCGTCCTTACGCTGGTTGCCCTGCGCCTCGCCTCCGCGTGGAGCGCTGGCAGCCAGCCTGCCTCTGCCATCATCCTCTTTGGGCTTCCGTTCACCTACTACGTGTTGAACCGCCATGCAAATACTTTGTTATCCGCCAAAAACTCAAAGGTCTCGTAATTTGCAATATTCGGTTCTCTTTTGTGTCGAATGTTCAAGAATGTCTCGAAGAAACTTCGCCGCATTCGTGCCATGCGCTGCAGCGCTGATTCTTACAGAGTACTGCGTAAATATTTGAACGAAAATCGTCGGCTTCTCCCTGTTTGGGCTGCATCAGTTCAGTTGTTCACGCAGGAAGCAGTAAAATAATGTCTTTGAGTCTACTGCAAAAAGGTCTTTATCCACGAAGGGCACGAAGTACACAAAGGAATTCCGTGGCGCGGAATTCATTCCGCAACCTAAAGCGACATGAATGTCGCGCCACAAAATCTTCGCGGTTGTGATAGTTTTTCAAGAGCAATTCTGACTGCACTGAAAAAAAAAACCTTTTCTTACCACGAAGAACACAAAGACCACGAAGTTTTTTTAAATCATCTTGCATCGAATTTCAAGATTCTAAATAGCGCCTTTTGGAATTCCTTTGTGTACTTCGTGTCCTTCGTGAATAAAGACCTTTTTGCAGTAGACTCATCTGTGATTACAAAGGAGCCTCATAATGACCATCCGCGACATTTCCCTGACGATCACCCCCGACCTCCCAACCTGGCCCGGCGACCCGCGCATTGAACTCGAGCAAATCGCCTCCATGGATAAGGGCGCCAGCGCCAACGTCACCCGCATCAGCGCCGCCGTGCATATTGGCACTCATGTGGATGCGCCGCATCACTTCCTCAACGATGGGCGCACAGTTGAGGCGCTGCCGCTCGACGTGCTGACCGGTCCCTGCTATGTGCTGCAACTGCCAGACGGCGTGGACGCCATCACCGCCGAAGTGCTGGAACGCTCCGAAATCACGTCCGAGATGAAGCGCATCCTGTTTGGGACGAGCAACTCACACCTCTGGGCAAAGGGCGTAAAGGAATTCCAGACCGATTTCGTTGCCATCACAGAAGACGGCGCGCAATGGCTGGTGGATCATGGTGTGCAGCTGGTGGGCGTGGACTATCTCTCGGTTGCCCCGTTTGGCGATGCCGAACCGACGCACAAAATTTTGCTGGGCGCCGGGATTGTCATTGTGGAGGGGTTGAACCTCTCGAACGTGATGCGCGGCTTCTACGACCTGTACTGTCTGCCGCTCAAAATTGCCGGCTCCGACGGCGCGCCCGCCCGCGCCATTCTGATTCAGTCATGAGATTGATGCGGGCGACATGCCGAAGGCAGGGGTAAGAGAGCGTTTTGAAATTCATGTTCCAACCACAGATGAACACCGATAAATTCAGTACTTCACGAAAGCGCGTATTTGGCGGTCTCTACCGCCGAATTTGCGCTAGAGAGCGCAAGTTACGCAGGGCTTTCGTGATCTACTGAAATTGGATTTACAAGTAATTTCATCTCGTTTTTCTTCAGAATCAGTGTTCATCCGTGTTCATCTGCGGTCAATCCCCATTTGACGCCGCCCGCCAGGGCAGGTGTAGCGTCGGATAGATGACAACCTTTGCATACACACTGCAGATAAAGTCTCACGCCAAAATCCGCGAGCCGCGATACAATAGGGCGCATGAATCCCACCCACATCGTAATTGACGGCAAGGTGTACAAAAGCGTGGACGAAATGCCCGCAGATGTCCGTGCGCGCTACGAACAGGCGGCTTCACTGCGGCAGAAAATACCGCAGACCTCCCAGCCTTCCGCCTCCGTCCTGACCAGCGGCATGAAATTCATCGTGGACGGGCAGGAATACCACCGTCTCGAAGACCTGCCGCCCGAAGCCCGCGCAAAATACGAGCAGGCAATGGCGATGCTGGATAAAAACCAAAACGGCATGCCAGACTTTCTGGAGGGAATGCCGGGCGTGATATTTCAAACGCCCGCTCAGCCCGCCCCGCCGGCGACCTCCCCCTCCCGCCCCGCTTCGCGCGCACCGCAGCCTGCCTCGCCAAGTATTTCCCCCGACACCTCCAGCGGCGTGATGCTGATTCTGCTGGTTGGCTTACTGCTGATGCTTTGTCTGGCAACGGCGGTTGCTGTCTGGTACTTCTTCCTGCGGTGAAGAACCGGCGTTTGTGAATTGTCTAACAAAATTAGCGTTTGATTAGAAATCACTTGCCCGCTTGACTTTGACTTTGAATTTCTGTATAGTAATTTGGAGCACCATCTGGCACGGATTGCCCACCGGCAGGCGTGCCTTTTGTTTCGCATATCACCAAACCCTTTGATTGAGGAGAACTCATGATCCAAGTCAATGGTCTGATCAAAGACTATGGAGCCCGCCGCGCCCTCGACAACATCACCTTCGACGCAAACCAGGGTGAAATCGTCGGCTTTCTGGGTCCGAACGGCGCAGGCAAAACCACCACCATGCGCATCCTGACGGGCTACATGCCCCCCAGCGGAGGGGAAGCCATTGTGGCGGGATATGACGTGGTGGAAGAATCGCTGGAAGTCCGCAAGCGCGTCGGCTACCTGCCGGAAACCGTTCCGCTCTACAACGACATGACCGCCCTCGATTACCTCACCTTCATGGCGGAACTCCGTAAAATCCCCAACGCCCAGGATCGCGCTTGGGAAACCCTCGAACTGGTTGACCTGGACGAACGCGCCAACAGTTACATCGGCAACTTTTCCAAAGGCATGCGTCAGCGCGTGGGGCTGGCGCAGGCGCTTCTGCACCGCCCCGAGGTCATCATCCTGGACGAGCCGACCATTGGTCTGGACCCGGCGCAGGTGGTCGAGGTCCGCAGCCTGATTCGGGAAATCGGCAGAGACCGCACCGTCCTGTTCTCCACCCACATCCTTTCCGAAGCCCAGCAAATCTGCGACCGCGTGCTCATCATCAACAAAGGCAAAATCGTCGCCGAAGACACCCCCGAAAACCTGCAATCCCGCGTCCTGGGCGCCGAGCGCATCCTCGTGCGTGTGCGCGGCGACGCCGACGGGCTGGACAAAGTCATCAAAGAAGTGCGCGGCACGCGCAAAGTGACAGTCAAAGACGAGGCGGCGGTGGAATTCGAACTCGCCGCCGGGCAGGACGTCCGCCCGCAGGTTGCCAAATCTGTCGTGGAGGCCGGTTACGAACTCCTCGAAATGCGCCCGGTGGGAATGAGCCTCGAGGAAATCTTCCTCGAACTGACCGACGAAAAACCAGCGGCAAAACGCTCGTGAGGCAAACCATGCGAAACATCTGGACCATAGCAAAACGCGAATACGACCAATACTTCATCAGCCCGGTTGCCTACGTGGTGGCATTCGCCATCCTTCTGACCACCGGCGTACTGTTCGCCATCAACTTCTACTACTACGCCCAGAACGCCTTCCAGGGATTTGGGGCAGGCGCGCCGGACTTCACCCCCATTGCAGGGACTTTCGTCTTCCTGCTCGTGCTCTCGGCTCCCGCCCTGACCATGAGACTCATCTCCGACGAAGCGCGGATGGGCACGCTGGAACTGCTCCTCACCGCCCCCATCCGCGACCACGAACTGGTCATCGGCAAATGGCTGGGCGCCATGCTCTACATCCTCTCCCTGCTGGTCATCACCCTCGTCTACCCCATCGTGACCAGCCGCTTCGTCACCCCAGGCATTGACTGGAACGTGGTGCTGACCTCCTACCTCGGCATGATTTTGGTGGCAGGCGTCTTCCTTGCCCTCGGCACAGCCACATCAGCCATGTTCACCAACCAGGTCACAGCCTTCTTTGTGACGCTGGCGCTGTTCATCACACTGTGGTGGCTGGTCGGTTTTCCGGGGCAGGTCATCAGCGGCGACAGCGCCCGCCTCTTCGAATATCTTGACATGAAAACACACTTCTACGGCGCGCTGGACTCGGGCATCATCAACCTGTCCGACATCGTCTATTACCTCAGCCTGATTGCCCTGGGCTTGTTCACAGGCACCGCCGCCGTCGAAATGAGGAGATGGAAATAATGACAAAGAAACAACAACCCGCCTGGCGCCGCTATACCTTCATCGCCCTCATCGCCGCCGGGCTTGCATTGCTCAGCACGGTACTGTTCCTCATCACAAGAGGACTGCTCAACATCGGCATGTTCAGCGGTGCGACCACAGAGACCCTCAACCGCGGCACCTTCATCAGCCTCGGCGTGACCATCCTTGCCGCGGCGCTCTACGCCATCCTCGAACCCGACAAAATTCGGCAGACCTTCACCGGACGGCAGGCAAGGTATGGGAGCAACATTACCATTACCACCATTGCCTTCCTGGGCATTCTCTTCGTCGTCAACTGGTTTGTCTATAACAACCCCAAAAACTGGGACGTCACCCAGGACAAATCCAACACCCTCGCCCCTGAGACCATTCAGGCGCTCGAAACCCTGCCGCAGCCCGTCGAAGCGGTTGCCTTCTATGCCAGCCTCTCCACACAAAGCGCCTCCGACCTGCTGGACAAATTCAAAGCCAACAGCAACGGCAAATTCACCTACCGCTTCGTCAACCCCGACACCGACCCGATTGCCGCCCGCGACGCCGGCATCACCGGCGACGGCAAAATCCTGCTTCAAATGGGCGACCGCAAAGAGATTGCCAACTTCGCCTCCGAAACCGAACTGACCCGCGCGCTCATCAAACTCATCAACCCCGAAACCCGCGCCGTGTACTTCCTGACCGGTCACGGCGAACCGTCGCTCGAAGCAACCGGCGACGCCAGCCTCGCCACCGCCAAACGCACCCTCGAAAGCAAAAATTACACGGTCAACAGCCTCAACCTGCTGGCAGAAAACAAAATCCCCGAAGACGCCCTCGCCGTCATCATCGCCGGTCCCCTCAAACAGGTTTCGGACTATGAAGTTCAACTCCTCAAACAGTATGTGGACGACGGCGGCTCGCTCATCGTCATGGAAGACCCGCTCCTGCTGACCGAATTTGGCGATTCGCCCGACCCCCTCGCCAACTACCTCGCCGCAGACTGGGGCATCCTGCTCAACAACGACATCATCATTGACCTGAACAGCCAGCAGCTGCTGAACGCCATCTCCGCCTCTGCCAGCGAACATCCCATCACGCGAAACCTGAGCGCCAACTACCTCATCGTCATGCCGCAGGCGCGCTCCATCACCCTCAACACCCCGCCGGCCGATATTACCCAAACCGCCCTGCTCTTCACCTCCCCCAACTCCTGGGGCGAAACCAAATTCACCAACGCGCAGGGCGAACAAATCTCCTTCGACCCCGAAGACCTGCCGGGTCCCCTCACCATGGCGGCTGCCGCCGAAAACTCGACCACCAAAGGACGTGTGGTCGTCTTTGGCAACTCCTTCTTCGCCACCGACAAAATGTTCGATGTGTACGGCAACGGCAACTTCTTCATCAACTCGGTGGACTGGGCAGCGGAGCAGGAAAACCTCATCAACATCACACCCAACACCCCCACCCAGCGCACCTTCATCCCGCCCAGCCAGATTCAAATGCTGATCATCCTGCTCGGCTCGGTGCTGGTCCTGCCGGGGCTGGTGGTGTTCGCGGGCATTTCCTCCTGGCTGGCACGCAGGCGGCAGGGATAAATCCATGCGGCGTTCCACACTCTTCACCCTGATTCTCTTTCTGCTGGTTCTCGGCGCGGCATATTACTTCAACAACCGCGCCAAAACCGCCGAAGCCGAAGCCACCCCCCAGGCAACCCTGCCCCCCATCGAATACCTCTTCCCGCCGGCGGAGGGTTTCCCCACACGCATCCGCGTCGAGTCGAAAACGGGAGAAGTCGTCGAGGTGGCGCGTAACGAGGAAAACGCCTGGGCGTTGACCCTGCCCGAAAAGGCAGAAGCAGACCAGGCGTCGTCCGAAGCGGCGGCAACCCAGGTCACCACCATGCGCATCGTGGACCGCGTCCCCACCCTCCCTCCCGAAGCGGTCGGTCTGGACGTTCCCGAATACAAGTTCACGTTTGAGTTCCCCAGCGGAGAACGCACAGTGGAAGTTGGGGTTCTAACTCCCACAGAGAGCGGATATTACGTGCGCACCGACCAGGGCGAAATTTTGATTATCAGCCGCAGCGCCGTGGACGCCCTGCTGGGATTGCTGACCACCCCGCCCTACGCGCCGACGCCCACAAGCGCCGCCCCCGCCGAAACGACGCCTCCTGCCGCGCCTTAGGCGGATTCGCCAAACCCGCAACATTGCTCACGCTGGAAACGTAACATTTCGCACAAAGAAGCGTCTATAAAGAGCAATGAAACAGTATTGCAATTTGACCCAAAAAAGCGTATTCTGATAAAAAAAGGAAAGTGACTGAGTAAAGAATGGATGTAGATAAGATTTTGATGGCGGACGAAGAGGATGAATTTCCCGCGATTGCCCGGCTGGTGGAACTGGGGCGGCAAAAGGGCTATATCACGCTGGATGACATCATCCACTTTTTCCCCGAAGCAGAACAGGATGTTGAACAGCTGGAGGAGGCTTTCTCTGCGCTGTTGAGCGCCGGCATTCCTTTTGTAGAAGACGCCAACCTTGCCGAACCCAGTGAAGACGAACTGGTGGCGGTGGAGGCAATCGAAGAAGCCGAACCCGAAATTGACCCCTCGCTGGACGACTATCTCGCCAACATAGACACAGACGACACGATTGGTCTGTACCTCAAGGAGGTCAGCCGCGTCCCCCTGCTGACCGCCGAAGAGGAAGTGGCGCTTGCCCAGCGCATCGAACGCGGGCGTCTGGCGCGCGAAGAACTGGCAAAAGGCAACGTCAGCCCGCGCCGCCGCGCCGAACTGCGCAAACTCATTGAAGACGGCTGGGCGGCGCGCGAACATCTCATCACCGCCAACTCCCGCCTGGTGATTTCGGTCGCCAAAAAATACATGGGGCGCGGCGTGCCCTTCCTCGACCTGATTCAGGAAGGCAACATCGGTCTCATCCGCGCAACCAAAAAGTTCGACTACCGCCGCGGTCACAAGTTCTCCACCTACGCCACCTGGTGGATCCGCCAGGCGGTCACCCGCGCCATCGCCGACCAGGGACGCACCATCCGCGTGCCGGTTCACATGGGCGACCAGATCAACAAACTCCTGCGCGTACAGCACCAGTTGACCCAGCGCCTCGGGCGCGAACCGAGCGTGGAGGAATTGGCAGAAGCGCTGGACGTGCCGCCCAAAAAAGTGGAAAACATGATCCAGGTGGCGCGCCGTCCGCTTTCGCTCGAAACGCCGACCGACGACGAAGAAGACTCCGTCCTCGGCGACTTCATCGAGGACGACGAAGCGCCCCCGCCCGACGACACCGCCACCTACAACCTGCTCAAGGAACATCTCGGCGAGGTGTTGAACGGCTTGCCCCCGCGCGAAGTGCGCATTTTGCAACTGCGCTACGGTCTGCTCGACGGGCAGGCATACACCCTCGAGGAGGTCGGGCGCAAGATGGGCGTCACGCGCGAACGCGTGAGACAGATCGAAGCGCAGGCGTTGAGCCGCCTCCGCCACCCCACCATCCGCAGAAAATTGCGGGATTATCTGGGAGAGTAAACTCAGCAACGGGACGCATCCAAAACGTCCCGTTTTGCTTTAAAATTCAACCGCGCTTTCCATGTCGAAACTCAAAGAAACGCTCTTTCAATCCTGGCAAAACCTCGGCGAATCCTGGCGGTACGCCATCGCCGCGTTCCTCCTCTTGAGACTTCTGTACGCCGGCTGGTCGTGGATCGTTCTGACCGTCCAGCCGGTTGCCGTTCAAAACTTTGAGTTCGCAGGCGAGCCCATCCTTTCGATTTTCAGACTGAGAGACAGCCAGGCGTACGCCTATTCCCGCGAAGTGAACGGAGACGTTCTAACCTTTGCGCCGGCAGACGCAGACCACCTCACCGACCGCCAAACGGGGAGCGTCTGGAACATCTCGAACGGCACAGCCGTGCAGGGAGCATACAAGGGCATTTCACTCCACCCGTCAAAGACTCCCGCTTCGCGGCTTTTCCCCTATCATGGCGCAATGCCGTACTCCGGCGCTTGGCTTGCCCTGTGGCAGCGCTTCGACGCCAACTGGTACATCTCCATTGCCGAAAAGGGATATGGCAGTATTCCGGGCGATATCCACTTTCCGCCCCTGTTCCCCCTGCTCATGCGCGCCCTGCAGCCCGTCTTCGGAAGTTCGTTTTTGGCTGGGCTGTTCCTTGCGCATTTGGGAACGCTACTGGCATTGAAATATCTCTATGAACTTTTCATTGCCTGGGGCGACAAGGAAACAGGCAGACGCGCCTTTCTCTTCTTTGCCATCTTTCCCACCTTTTTCTTCCTTTTCAGCGCCTATTCGGAACCCTTGTTCCTCGCTGCCGCACTCCTGGCGTTCAAAGCGATGCAAAAACGTTCCTGGCTGTGGGCAGGATTTTGGGTCTTTTGCGCCTTTCTCATCCGCCTGCAGGGCGTGGCTTTACTGGCGCCCATGCTGGTCCTCATGTGGCGCGACCGTCCGTTTCTGGGAAGGCTCTCGCATTGGGGCGGTTTACTCATCATCGGAATTGCGGGCTCAACCTACCTTTCCCTGCGCTCGATGACCGCCTTGCAAAACGCCCTGCCTCTCGTAGAGGAAGACCTGCATGCCCGTCTGGTTTTCCCCTGGCAATCCTATATCTATGCCGTCAAAACCATCTTCACGGGGAACGCTTCATTCGTTGATTTTCTCAACTGGGCAATTGCCACCCTGTTTCTCGTTTTGCTCGCCGCAGGCTGGAAAAAAATTCCCTGCGAATACAGCCTCTTTACAGCCATCAGCCTCATGGTCATATTGAGCCGGGTGGTGGAGACCCAGCCTTTGGTCTCCATGTCCCGCTACGCTTTGACCCTCTTTCCGTCTTTTTACATCCTGAGCCTGGCAGGGAAACAGCCGCTTTTACGGCGGGCAATTATCTACCTGTCCATTCTGTTGAACCTGTACCTGAGCGGTCAATTTTTTCTTTGGGGCTGGGTGGCATAACATGAAACTGACTCGTTTCTTCATCCCCCGCATCGAATATGTTCTATTCATGGCGCTTTTCTGGAGCGTCATCGCCAGCGGACCCAAAATATTGAACTTCGACGGCGACCTGCCGCGTCATCTCTTAATGGGACGGCTGATTCTACAAACCCGCAGCGTTCCCACCGTTGACATCTTCTCCTTCCGCACCACGGGCTTTCCCTCCATTCCGCACGAATGGTTGTCACAGGCAGCGCTGGCGGGCGCGTACGCATGGATGGGGCTAAACGGCGTTGTCCTGCTCACCGCCGCCCTGATGACGGCAGTGTGGATGCTCGTCTTCCGCGAAGCGTACGCCCGCTCGCGCAGTTTGTTGATTTCGCTGTTTCTGGTTGCGCTGGCGGCGGCAGCGGCTCAAATTCATGTCCTGCCGCGTCCGCATCTTTTCACCTACCTCCTGAGCGCCATCTGGGTGGCTTTGCTCGAACAAATCGAAAAAGCCTCCCCCCGCAAGTGGTGGCTCCTGCCGCTGACCATGCTGATTTGGGTAAACCTGCACGGCATGTTCGTACTTGGCGTCATCTTGTGGGGCATTTACCTGACGGGAAGTTTTCTCGAGCGCCCCTCGAAAGCCTGGTTCACCGAAGCGAAAACAAAGGCAATGGCTCTCGCCGGGGCATTTTCTCTGCTGGCAACCTTCTTTTCCCCCTCTGGCATCCACATTTGGGAAACGATCATCGCTCTGGGAAGCAATTCCTACATCACATCGAAGATTACAGAATATCAATCCGCAAACTTCCATCTGCCCGAAACGTGGCTCTTTCTTGCGCTCCTGCTTCTCGTCATCGCAGGTTTCGCCCGCTCCAGGCAAATTGGCTGGACGCCCCTCCTGCTGACGGTCACATTTACGTTTCTGGCGCTTTACACCAGCAGGATGATTCCCGTATTTGCCGTTGTGATTACGCCAGTCGCGGCGAAAGCGCTCGCCGATTGGATGCGGGAGGAGTACCCCGCCAGCCGCCTGGCAGGGTTCGAGGAGCGGCTCACACTGACCAACGAATCTGCCAGCGGCTGGATTTGGCTCGCCCTCGTCGTTCTTGGAACCGCCTTCCTGCTCCAGCAGGGCGTCAGGCTCGACCCCGAAAACAAAGGCAACGCCTTCGACAGCCGCTTCTTCCCCGTGCAGGCTGTGGATTGGCTCGAGACTCATCCTCAAAGTGGACACATGCTCAACGAGTTCGACTGGGGCGGTTATCTCCTCCTGCGCCTGTACCCCCCGCAGCAAATCTTCATGGATGGTCACACCCACATTTACGGAGAGACGCTTACGCGCGAGTACGAAACCGTCATGTCGCTGGGAGAGGGGTGGGAAAAAATTCTGGAGAAATACCAGATTCAATGGGCAATCGTCCGCCCACAAACGCCGCTCGCTCAAAAGTTGGAAGAAAACGGCTGGGCGCCCCTCTATTGGGATAAGACAGCCGTCATCCTGCGCAAGCCATGATGCCGGCGGATGTTCTCTAACGCCGGCTTGGTGTGAGTTGGGGATAGTATCTCGATTTTTGTGTAAAAGTGGCGCGAGATTAATCTCGCAGTACGAATTTACACAACTTTCAGCATACGACCGATTTTTTCAGCCCGAATGAGAACATACGCCAACAGCGCCATCACCGTGTAAACAATCGGAAATTTCAACTGTCCCGCCCCGGCAAAACCGACGGTCAGCAGCCAGGAAACAGCCAGAGGGAGAAGGGAAAGGTAATGTTGCCGAATCAGCCCAAGGCGTTGATGGAAGCGGATCAGACAAAAGATGGGGATGAGCAGCAAAATCAAATCGTGATAGTGAGCATATGGCACGAAAAAGATCGCGGAGAGGGTTAACAGCCCGATGTGTCGTTCGTCGAGCGAGGACGCCTTTTTCCACCAAAGGGCAAAGGCGGCAATCCCCAGCAGATAACAAAGCCACACCACCTGCCGAAGCGGTTCATAATTGACGATGGAAAAATTCCGGCGGATGATGCCGGAGATGGTGGGCATATCCAGGGCATGGTTCTCCCGCCAGACAGTCCCCTCGATGTAGCGGATGCTCTCGATGAAGCGCAGCGTTCCGTCTTTTCCAAGCAGTCCCAAACTGATGAGCGCCAGCGCCGAACCTCCCAGCACAAATCCCCAAAAGACCCGGCGGCGGTGAAACAAAAACGGGATGGCAAGAAACAACGCCATCTGCGGGCGGACGGTGGTCAGACTTAAACCCAGCCCGGCATAAAAATCGCTGCCCGAAAACAGACCATACGCCCAAAGAACCGCGCCGCTCAATAGAATTGCCGTATCCTGCCCGTTCATGAAGCCGCTGAACGTCGGGTCGAACAGATACGCCCCCAAAGCCAAAACGACCAGGTTCCATTTGGTCAATTGCGAAACCGGAAGCAAATTCACCAGAAAATAGACGTTGAAGACATTGAGAAACAACAAAACAAGCGACCAGCGTTTGAACGAGACGATGTAGTCCTCGGCGACCAGCATTCTTGCCAATGGCGCAATAAAGGGCAGGTGCGTATAAAAGATGGGGGTCACCGCGTGCCCGACGACCTCCTCCTGTAATTTTTGCTGTTCCTCGATTTTGTAAATGGAAGGGTAGCCCTGCGTTTGAGAAATGCGTCCAAACGTGTAGAACCCCATAAAGTCCGAACCCGTCCGCTCGTAAAGGTCCCCCAGCATATTGTTCCACGTCAACGCATAGTAAAGCGCAAGCGACACAATTGCCGCAGCGGTCAGAATTCGGCGCACATTCAACTTTTGCCGCTTCACGTCAGACAGTTCAGCGGCGCTTTACCACACCGCATCCAGCATGATCGCCACAAAGATGAACACCAGATACGAACTCGACCACTTATACATCCGCCAGGCGACCTTGTTCCCGCCGCGCCGCCAGACCTCCCAGGCGGCATAAAGCAGCGCCGCGCCCAGCAGAAGCGCCGAAACCAGATAAATCGTCCCGGCGAGATTCAGCAGGGGGAGCAGCAAAGTGACGATGACCAGTTCAATCGTGTAAACCAGAATCTGCCGGCGCGTTTCCAACTCGCCGCGCACCACCGGCATCATGGGAACTCCCGCCCGCTCATAATCCTTCATGCGGACGATTGCCAGCGCCCAAAAATGCGGAGGCGTCCAGAGAAAGATGATGAGAAAGAGAATCCACGCCGTCCAATCCAGCCTGCCGGTGGCGGCGGCATAGCCCACCATCGGCGGAATCGCGCCCGCCCCGCCGCCGATGACGATGTTCTGCACCGTCGCCTTCTTCAGCCAGATGCTGTACAGGATGACGTAGTACACAATCCCCGCCAGCGAAAGCAAAGCCGCCAACTCATTCACAAACACCGCCAGGATGTAATAACTCGTCAGCGACAAGCCCAGCCCGAACGCCAGCCCTTCGGCATCCGTCAGCCGCCCCTCCGCCAGCGGGCGTTTCGCCGTGCGCTGCATGGTACGGTCGAGTTCGCGGTCAATGTACTGGTTGAGCGCGCTCGATCCGCCTGCCGCCAGCGCGCCGCCCAAAAGCGTCCACAACGTCAGCGAAAAAGAGGGGAATTGCTTCCCGCCAATGACCAGCCCGCCGTAGGTGGTAATCAAGAGCAGACCGACGATCAGCGGCTTGGCGAGTGCAAAAAAATCCTTCAGGCGTTGTCTGCGGTCGAACGTGAGCGGCTCGGCATCCTTTGCCAGCACGCCCGAAGCGTACACCAGCAAAAGAAGCGAAACCCACAACGCCCAAACCGTCAGGCGGTGCAGGAAAATCAAATGCCACGCGCCGGGCGCCGTCACCTGCACCGCCCCCACCAGCGCCTGCCCAAAGTACATCACCGTTAGAATCGTGGTCAGCGGCAAAAGCACACGCTCGCCGCGCTGTTCCCTCCACGCCTTGCGGAAGACCGCCAGCATCAAAAGCGAGGTCAGCCCCACCAGCGCCATGTGAACGTTCGTCAGCCAGCCGATGGGCGCCGTCGGCACACAGAGGGGCCAGCCCTTGCAAAACGCTTCGGCAGTGGTGAGCGTCACAAGCCGCCCGGCAGCCGTGAGCAAAATCACGGCAAACAGCAGGGCAAGCACGTACCTCGAAAAAGAAGACTTGAGCGAATACTTCATGCTTCCTGTTTCCTCAAATAGAACGGGTAGCCCGCAAACAAAATCGTCGCAAACGTGAACCACTGCAAAGCATACCCAAAATGCGGTCCCTCCGTCAATTCAACTTCGGGCTGGTAAGGGATGGGCGGCGTCTCGTCCGCAGGGTCAACGTTCGGTTGAATGTAAACCTTCAGAATGGGATACGGCATCTGACGCGCGATCTTCTCGACATCGGCATTGTTCCACAACCAAAGCGGACTCCCGTCCGCAGGCAGCGCATCGGCGACTCCGCCGAAGGCTGGTTTGCCCTGCCCAAGCCGAATCTGCCCTCGCACGGTGACCGCGCCGGGCTCGTCGTATTTGCGCCAGTCGGCGGGCGCGGCATTGCCGTCAGCGGGGATCCAGCCGCGGTCCACCAGAACAGTTCCCCCGTCGAAGCGAAGCGGGGTGAGGAGGTGGTAGCCGTATTGATTTTGGTGATATTGATTCCGCAGCGCAATCTGATTGGCGAAGTCGTATTCCCCCGTCACCGTCACGGCGCGCCATTCCATCGTCGCGAGGGCGGCGGAGGGGTTGGCGTTCAAATCCAGCGGAGGCAGGGCGCGCATGGAGGTCACCTGCGCGTTGAAGGCGCGCCGCTGATCGAGGCGGTCCAACTGCCAGACGCCCAAACGGATGCACACCGCCGTACCCAGAAAGACAAGCACAGTCGTCGCCAGCCACTTGCGGCTGAACATTTTACGCAGAAGCATTTTCGTTTTTCTTGACAGGCATGATGAAACTATACAGCGCAATGAGAACGCCCATGGGCAGCCCGGCGAAGAGGATGCCAAAGATGCGGGTGCCGGTTGTCAGCGCTTCGCGCACATCCAGCCCAAAGTAATTGCCCGGCTGGAAACTGCATTCGTAGGCGAGGTTTTCCTGCTGTCCGAGCGGCAGGCGCGCCGAGGCGTTGGCGGGTATCCAGAGCGGACCCAGTTTGTGATCCACCACATCCTCGTTTTTGATGACGAGCGTATCGCCCACCACGAAGACCATGTCGGTGGGCAGGGTGGGCGGTTGTTCGCCGCGCGCCACTTGTTCGGCAGTGCCGCGCGGGATGGTAAGCACGATTTCCTGCGGAGGGCGCGCCGTCTCGCGCAGAAAGAGAAAGGGGATTTCGCTGATCGCCGCTCCAAGCAGCAAGCCGAGAAGCAGCGAAACGATGAGCCGCTTGATGAGAACCTGACGGGCAGGCATTACTTTTCCTCCGCGAGAATCAATTTCAAGTCGTGGACGATGTCTTCGACGGGCGTTTCGAAACTGAAGGAGATGCGCAGGTTGCCGTCGGCGTCAATGAGCGTGACGCGCGCCGTGTGGTTGACGATGTAGCCCAGGGCGGACGTCCCTTCGACGATTTCACGGAAGACGCCGTAGTCCTTCCAAATCTTTGTCAGTGCGGTTTCGGTGCCGCTCAACCCGATGAAGTTGGGGTTGAAGTGATTGACGTATTCCTGCACGCGTTCGGGCGTGTCGCGCTGGGGGTCCACCGAAACAAAGAGCACCTGGACGCGGCTGGCGTCTTCGCCCAGTTGTTTCATCGCCTGATTCAATTCCGCCAGCGTGGTGGGGCAAACGTCGGGGCAGGAGGTGTAGCCAAAGAAAAGCAGGACGGTCTTGCCCTTCATGCCGCTCAAGCGAAGGGCGGAGCCGTCGCTCCGCAGCAGTACGAAATCTGGAGCCTTGGGATAAGGTTCGGCGTAGGTCGTCCCGCGGAAGCGCGCCGGCGCGCCGAACAGGATTGTCCACGCGGCGACGATGCCAATCAACAGGAACGAGCCAATTCCAACGAAGAGTATTTTTCGATTCATGGTGTCGCCTCATCTGTAAAAGATAAGTTCACGTGTGTTCGGTATAGGTGAGTTAATTAGGACGTACGCGTAATCAACGTTCTCTAACGTTGATGATCCAGTCTGCGCGTTAGAGAACGCGCTCTACGCAGGGTTTTGCGTAAGTCTAATGATACTCCGAAAAATCGGGGCGACCCCTGCGGATCGCCCCGACGCCGTGCAAACTCTAATCGAGTTCTCATGCACATGCAGGTTAGATAATGGCAGTTCCCACCAGGTAGAGGGCGGGGTAGAACACAATCCAGACCACGTCCACGAAGTGCCAGTACACCGCCGCCGCTTCGACCGGGTAATGCAGTTCGTCGTACAACCCGCGCCGGCCGTTGATCCAGACGATGGCGAGGAAGATCAGCCCGGTCAGCACGTGGAAGGCGTGCATACCGGTCATCATGTAGAACGCCGCGCCCGCCGGACCCGAGGAGGGAGTAAGTCCCTCATGAGCCGCCAGCCGCCACTCCACAAAGACCACGCCAATGAGAAAGCCCAGTCCCAGCAGGAAGGTGATGAGGGTGTTGTTGAGAAAGCCCTTGCGGTCGCCGTGAGCGATCATCGTCTCGCCGCGGTTCATGAAGAAGGACGAGATGAGCAGGACCGAGGTCACACCCAGACCGAGGAACTGGTTAAGGTTGGGGCGGGTGAGCCCGAGCAGGTTCATGCGCATCACCAGCAAACCGCCGAAGACGAACGCATCCGAAATCAGGAACAGCCAGAGACCCAGGCGGTTCGTCCCGGATTTGTATTCGTAGGAGTCGTGGTCGCCTTCATGGTCGGCGTTCAGTTTATAGACGTGCATGTAGTAGTACACCACCAGCGCCCCTTTGACGAACGCCACTGCAATCAGAACGGCGGTGGAATTGAAGGAAGCCGCCACGAGAAATTCCAGGACGGTCAGAATCGCCAGATAGACGAAGATGTAAACGCCCTGGCTGAGCATGGAGGCTTTGTCTTGTTTATGTGCCATTGTTCTCTTCCTCCCCTTTTAGTGTTTTCCGCCCTGGGCGGGAATGAATTCGATGTATTTCGAGCCGGGCAGACCGTAGTCATACGGTTCGCCCACCACCTCGAAGGGGGTCTCGTAGTTGTGCGCGGGCATCGGCGAGGGAACCTGCCACTCGGGTGAGCGCGAATTCCAGACGTTGCCTTCGGCTTTCTCGCCATGCTTGATGCTGTGGAAGAAGTTGATGAGGAAGATCAGCACCGAGAGCGCAATGGCAAAGGCGGCAATGGTCATAATGAGATGGGTGCCATCGAAGCCCTGCGCCGGGTCATAGTCCGCGATGCGGCGGCGCATGCCGAGCAGACCCACGCGCATCATGCCGAAGGTCAGGAAGAAGAACGAGGGGGTCATCAGCCAGAAGTGCACCTTGCCCCAAAATTCGTTCATGCGGCGTCCCGTCGCTTTGGGGAACCAGTAATAGATGGCGGCAAAGAATGGGAAGACGAACCCGCCAAAGATGGTGTCGTGGAAGTGACCGACGATGAAGTAGGTGTCGTGCAGGTGCAGGTCCACGGAGACGGTGGCGTTCGGAGGTCCCGAAAGACCGCCCATCAGGAAGACGACGATGGCGCCAAGCACGAACAACATCGGGGTGGGCGTTTCGATCTTGCCGCCCCAGATGGTCGCCACCCAGGAGAAGAACTTCACGCCGGTCGGCACGGCAACCAGCAGGGTGCTGTACATGAACGGCACGCGCAGATATTCGTTCATGCCGGAAGTGAACATGTGATGCGCCCACACAAGGAAGCCGACCAGCGCAATGCCGAGCGAGGACATGGCAACCCAGCGGTAGCCGAACAGCGGCTTGCGGACAAACACCGGCAGGAGTTCGGAGATGACGCCCAACCCCGGCAGAACGAACACGTACACCGCCGGATGCGAGTAGAACCAGAAGAGATGCTGGAAGAGCACCGGGTTGCCGCCCTTGGCTGGGTCAAAGAAGCCCATGCCGAACAGACGCTGGAACATGACCAACTGGAACGAGAGACCGATCAACTGGGTGGCGGTGAGGGCAATGATGGAGGTGGCAACCGACGCCCAAACGAGGATGGGCATGCGCATGGCGGTCATGCCTTTGGCGCGCATGCGGACGACCGTGGCAATCACGTTCAACGCGCCGAGGATGGACGACCAGCCGGCGATGAACACGCCCAGGAAAAACATCTGCTGACCGACCGGCGCCTTGACCGAAAGCGGGGGATAGCCGGTCCAGCCGGTGTCGAAGCCGCCCAGCACCAGGCTCATCAGCAAAAGCACCGCCGCAGGGACGGAGACCCAATAGGCGAAAGCATTCAGGCGCGGGAACGCCATGTCGTGCGCGCCGACCAGCAGAGGCACCACATAGTTGATGATGCCGGAGATGCCCAGCAGGATGGAAACGATCATGATCATGCCGTGCAGAGACATCAGCGTGTTGTAGAGCTGCGGTCCGTTCTGACCGAAGAGACTCATCCCCACATTCAGGAACTGCAAGCCGGAAGCCGCCAATTCGGTGCGGAAGATGAGGGCGAACGTGCCGCCCACTGAAATCAAGAACAACGCAGTGACCGTGTACTGAATGCCGATGACTTTGTGATCGAGCGAAACGCCGAGGTATTTTTCCCAGCCCGGTTCGTCCTCATGATGGTCGGGCGTATCCACGCCGCGCGCCCATTTGACCCAGTCGTCCATCACACCCACGCCGAACAGGAAAGCGACTGCGCCCGTCAGCGCGCCGAACACCCAGGCAGGCTCGGTGAAGAAAAAGCCGCCAAACACCGAAAGCCCCATCGCAGCGCGGATGCCGGTCACGATGAAGCCGCCGATCAGCGTCCACACCACCTGATAGACCAGCCCGCGGGTGATACCGCGATAGCCATACACGCCAAAGAAGAATGCCGTAAAGGCAAACAGAAGCGTAAACGCCGACGGCACGGGGGCTGTCCAGCGAACATTCTTCATGATGAGGGCGTCAATTCCCAGACCGATGAAGTATCCCACCACCCCGGCAATCAGCAGGAACAGCAAACCGCTTCCTACAGTGTATTTCCTTTTCATTCTGATTTCCTCCGCCAATTATTTCAGCGTCTTGATATATGCAATGATGTCCGCAGCCTGCTCTTCGGTGAAGTTATAGACGGGCATCTGTTGAGTCTCGAAGCCAGCCACGATCTTCGCCTGAGGCTTAAGGATGGATTCGAGAAGGTAGGCGTCGTCGGCAACGACCGTCCCGCCGCCGCTGAGCGGCACTTCGGAGCCAGCCAGTTGGAACCAGGTGGGACCCACGCCCGCCGAACCGTCAATCGAGTGGCAGGCGCGGCATCCGTTCGCCGTCACCAGCGCCAAACCGCGCCCCTCAGGGGTTTGCCCGGCTTGCGCCGCCAGCGCCTGCTGTTCCGACACCCAGGCATCGAAAGCGACCTTTTCCACCACGATCACCGGGTTTTCCATGTAGGCGTGCGACGTGCCGCAAATTTCGGAACAGCGCACCTTGTACGTGTCGCCGAGCATTGTCGGCGTGATGCGCAGTTCGGTCACGCGCCCAGGCACCAGGTCCTGTTTGACGCGGAATTCGGGAACCCAAAAGGAGTGGATGACATCCCGCGAGGTCATCTTCAAAAGCACCTGCTTGTTGACCGGCAGGTACAATTCCTTGGAGGTGATGCCATAATCGGGGTATTCGAAAGACCAGCCCCACTGAAAACCCGTCACGTTGACCACCATCGCATCGGGATCAACGCGGCGGGTTTCGCCCAGGTTCTGCGCGCCGATGTACGCCATCCCCAGCACCATCACCAGCGGGATGACCGTCCAGACCACCTCCAGCGTGGTGTTCCCCTCCACGTGGGCGGCATCGCTGGTATCGCCTTTCTTGCGGCGGAAGACCAGCAGACTGTATAACATTGGCACAACGATCAGGGCGAATAGAAACGACATCGCTTTGACTTGCAAATCCCACAGCCAGTCAATTGGCGCCGCCTGAGCGCTGGCTTCCACAGGCATCAACCCCGCCGAATTCAGCCCCACATAGGTGAGAACCGCCAGCGCAATGACCAGAATTCCCACAATCACAAAATGTCGCATACAGACTCTCTCCTGTTACAAAATCGAACGCAGACCTCCCCGGTCCACAACCGTTCTAATTTACCAAATTTTCCACTATTTGTCACGAATCGAGAAAACAAAAAACGCTTCCCGCCCGACCGATGGTTGATTCTTCTCAAGAGACCTCTCCCAACGCTGACAGCACTTCTGCGCTATGGTCGGCAGGACGCACATTCTCAAACACCTTGAGGATCGTTCCGTTGCCGTCAATCAGGAAGGTCGTCCGCAAGACCCCTTCGTAGGACTTACCCATGAACTTCTTGGGTCCCCACACCCCATACAAATCGCAGACCTTGTGGTCTTCATCTGCCAGCAGGGGGAAGGGCAGGTTGAACTTTTGCTTGAACTTGACATGCGACTTGACGCTATCCGGGCTGACGCCGAGGATGACGACGCCCGCCTTTTCGTAGGCGGAGTAATCGTCGCGGAAGTTACAGGCTTCGGTGGTACAGCCGGGGGTGTCATCCTTGGGGTAGAAGTACAAAACCACGTTTTTCCCGCGAAAATCGGACAGTTTACGGAGGGTGTTGGTGTCGTCGTAGAGCGCAAACTCTGGCGCAGGGATACCTGATGAAATGGGCATGTTTTCTCTCCTTCGGGCGGCTATTATACTCCCAACCCGGGCGCGGAACAAAAAACCGCCGCGTTGGATGCGGCGGCTGGAGGCAGGAGAGATCACGCCAGCAGTTTGATTTGCCTGAGCGCGGCTTCGAGGGCGTCAATGGTGGCGGGCTTGATGATCATCGCCGCCGCCCCCAGTTTCATCACCTTGTTCCGCGTTTCGGGCTGGTCGTCGGAGGTAATCACAATCACCGGTATCTTCAGCAACTGCGGCTCGCGTTTGAGGAACGCCAGCACCTCCGTTCCGTCTGCGCCGGGCATGTTGATGTCCAGGCAGATGAAGCGCGGGACAAATCCCTTCCCCAGCGCTTCCATCGCCTGCGTGGAGCCGTATGCCACGCGCATTTTGAACCCCAACACATCCAGCATTTGCGCCAGCGCATCCGCCGTCTGGCGGTTGTCGTCAATGATCAAACCTTCCGTCATCTAATCCTCCAGAATGACCGTGCCCATCACAGACACGTCGTAGCCGGGCAGTTGAGAAACGGCTTTTCGGAAGGCAGAATCAGCCAAAAGTCCGAAAAGAGGCGCCAGCAGGTCGTCCGCCGCAAATTGTTTGGGAATCACCAGATCGTAACGTTCCTGAAAGAGCGGGACGAAGTCCAAATCCAGCGCTTGTGCGGCGGCGGCAATTCCCAGCCCGCAGTCGGCGCGTCCCGAAGCGACAGCCGCCGCAACGCCAAGATGAGTATACTCTTCCTGCTGGTAGCCTTCAATGGAACCTGGGGGGATTGTCATCAAATTCAAATGATAGTCGAGCAGGACGCGCGTGCCGGCGCCGCGCTGACGGTTCACAAATCGGACGCCGCGCCTGGTGAGGTCTTCCAGGCTTTTGATTCCCTTTGGGTTTCCCCTCCTCACCAGCAAACCCTGCTCACGCCCCACCAGCGCAACCAATTTGACCGGTATCCCCGGCATGTACTGGCGGATGTAGGAGACGTTGTATTCGCCCGTTTCGGGGTTGAGCAAATGCGACCCGGCGAAGTGCGCCTCGCCGCGCCGCAGCGCCACCAGCCCGCCCTGCGAACCGACGTTGGCGGAGGCGAGGCGGCGGTCATGCCCGGCGAGGAATTGCGCCATCAGGTCGAGGGTCAGGTCATGCGAGCCGATGGAGAGGATGGTCTTTTCGATTTCGGCTTTGCTGCGGTAAAGGCGCACCTGCACCTTCTCGCCCGCTTCCATGCCCTGCACGCCGCTGGGGATGACGGCAATCCCATCCGCCTGCACCAGCGAGGTGATGACGCCCGCCCCGCGCGAAAGCGGCGCGGCGAGGAGTTTTCCTCCCACCTTCCCCACCGCCACGCGGACAAAGTCGTCATCGCCGGCAGGGGATACGATCTTGCGGGTGAGGGTGGCTTCTTCGGTTGGCAACTCCAGCGGACGCCGCCCCAGCCATTTGGCAAGGATGGGTTCGACGAAGATGTCTACCGTCAGCGCGGCGGAGACGGGGTAGCCGGGGACGCCGATAACAGGTAATTGGCGATTGGTAATTGGGGAGCTGAGCAAACCGAGGATGACCGGGTGACCTGGTCGCACCGCCACGCCATGCACCAAAAGCGTGCCGAGTTTTTCGACCACTCTGGCAGAGAAATCTTCCGCGCCCGCCGAGGAGCCCGCGTTGAGCAGCACCAGGTCGTGCGTTTGCGCGGCTTCGGCGACGCGCTGGCAGATGAGGTCGAAGTCGTCTTTGGTGATGGGGTAACGCGTCGGTTCGCCGCCCATCGCTTTGACCTGCGCAGCGATGACCAGCGAGTTGTATTCGAGGATGTCGCCCGCTTTGAGTTTGCTGCCGATGGGGACGAGTTCGGTGCCTGTGGGCAGGATCGCCACCTTCGGCTTGCGCGCCACGACGATTTCCTGATGTCCCGCCGCGGCGATGGCGCCCAGGTCGGCGGGGCGAAGCACATGCCCTGCAGGCAGGACCAGCTGCGTGGCGACGATGTCTTCCCCCAGCGGGCGGACGTGAGTCCACGGCGCGACGGCGGCGCGGATGCGGATGGCGGCAGGCTGGCGGACGGCGGAGGTGATTTGCCCGTTCTCATCCAGCGGCTCGGTGTTTTCGATGGGGATGACCGCATTCGCCCACTCTGGAAGCGGGTCGCCTGTATCCACATACTGCGCCCGCCCGCCACTGATGACTGATAACTGATCACCCTTTACTGGCGATGGGTAATTGGCAACTGGTAATTGGACAGGCGTCGTCGGCTGCGCGCCGCTCGTATCTTCGGCGCGGACGGCAAACCCGTCCATGGCGGAGGCGTGGTAATGCGGCGAGGAAACCTTCGCCCAGATCGGCTCGGCGGTGACGCGCCCCAGCGCGTTTTCGTCGAGGGGGATGGTCTCGGGCCCAAGAATCCGCCACAGGTCCGCGCTTTGAAGCGCCTGCTGGAGGCGGGCTTGGGCTTGAGCAAGGGGAATGTCGTGGAGGTAGACGGACATTTCGATTTGCGATTTTGGTTTGGTAATTGGTAAATGGTAATTTACCAATTACCAATTACCAATTGCCAATTACCAATTGCTAACCACCAACGCTATCCATCGCTGCGCCCAGCCGTTTGACGATTTCGTCCACTTCCTCTTCGTTGATCATCAGCGGAGGCGAGAACGCCAGCGTGTTCCCCAGCGGACGCGAGCGCAGACCGCGTTCCTGCGCGGCTTTGAAGATTTTCATCGCCAGCGCGGGATCGGCGGCTTTGGTCTCCTTGTTCGAGACGATTTCCACGCCGCACACCAGACCCAGTCCGCGCACATCGCCGACGAACGGGAATTCCAGCAGCGACTTCAAGCCTTCGAGCAGACGTTTGCCGAGTTCCTTCGCGCGGGCGGGATAGTTTTCCTTTTCCATGATTTCGAGATTCTTCAAGCCGACCGCGCATGCCATGGCATGACCCGAATAGGTGAAGCCGTGCATGTACGCTTCGGATTCCGCCGCCGATTCCATCGTCTCGCGAATCTCATCCGAGATTTGGATGCCGCCGAGTTGGGCGTATCCGCTGGTGATGGCTTTGGCGAACGAAAGGATGTCGGGCTTGACGTTCCAGTGCTTGAGCGCGAACCATTCGCCCGTGCGCCCGAAGCCCGTGATGACTTCATCCGCGATGAACAGCACTTCGTACTTGTCGCAAATCTGGCGGACGAGCGGGAAGTAGTCATCGGGCGGGACGATCACGCCGCCGACGCCCATGATCGGTTCGGCGATGAACGCCGCGACCGTATCCGCCCCTTCGCGCAGAATCGCTTCTTCGAGCGCCCGCGCCGCCGCCTGACCGACCGTCTCGCCTGCTTTCAAGTCTCCCTCGTAGCGGTACGGATTCGGCGCGGGAATGTGGACAAATCCCTCGGGCGCGGGACCGAACATTGCGTGATATTTCTCCAGCCCTGTTGCAAACGTGGCGGAAAGCGTCACGCCGTGATAGGAGCCTTTGCGCGCGATGACCTTGTACTTGGTCGGTTTGCCCTTGCGCTTCCAATAGTAGCGCGCCGTCTTGAACGCCGAGTCGTTCGCCTCGGAGCCGCCCGAGGTGAAGAAGGTGGTGTTCAGCCCAGGGTAGGCAAAGCCCGCGAGTTTGTCCGCCAGCCGAATGGAGGGAAGATTCGTCATCCCCGAAAAATTGGAGGTGAACGCCAGTTCCTTCATCTGCTCATAGGCGGCTTGGGCGAGTTCCTCGCGTCCATACCCCGCGTTGACGTTCCACAGCCCCGCCATGCCGTCGAGAATCTTCTGCCCGTCGGTGGTATAGAGCCACACGCCCTCCCCGCGCTCAATCACCAGCGGGTTGGCATGCGACTTGGGATGATACACGGGATGCAGTTGCTTTTTATCTTTCTCGATCCATTGTTGCGTGTTGTTGGTCATGGTTTCTCCAATCTTTATTCTTCTTCCAGCCTCTCCCCTACCCCCTCTCCGACAGGCTGAGAGGGGAACGTGCTGGTTTTCATTTTGAGTTCATAAACTTTTGAGCGTATCGCTTCAAGAACAGATGGAAGGCTCTTCTCCACATCCTCCGACTTGACCCGTAAAACATTCAATCCGAGTTGTTCGAGAAGATTTTGTCTTTCGCGATCCAACTCAACCTGGTTGTCGTGAACAGAACCGTCCACTTCCACGACAAGCCGATACACCGAATTATAAAAATCCACGATAAATGGACCAATCGGCTGTTGCCGTCGAAATTTTATTCCATCCAGTTGTTTCCCGCGCAAAGCCTGCCAAAGGATATGCTCGCTCCTGGTCGGCTCCTTGCGGAACTGACGCGCAATCTCAACCATCTTGCGGCGAATTTCAGGAGAAACACCAAGTCGCGGAAAATCGTTTTTCATTTTCTTACTCTACTCCCCTCCCTGTTTATCGGGGAGGGGTCGGGGGTGGGGTCGCTCCTTCCCCGCTCGTCGGGGAGGGGTCGGGGGTGGGGAACGAGATCACCCCAACACCTCCACATCATGCGGACCCGACTCCCGC
>DAOUBY010000009.1:0-11188 GCA_034432325.1 Anaerolineales bacterium | reverse complement strand
CACTGATTCTGAAGAAAAACGGGATGAAATTACCTTGTAAATCCAATTTATCTGTGTTCATCTGTGGTTGGAACATGAATTTCAAAACACTCTCTAACGCGCAGGCGAGCGGCGTGAGCGATGTGGCTGCGTAAGGCGCGTTCTCTAACGCGCAGGCGAGCGGCGTTAGAGAACGCCGAGTACGCAAAATACGCCGAGTACGCAAAATACGCCGAGTTCGCAAAATGCGGCGGTTGGGCAACAGTCCGTCACACATAATGCAGCGCCTCGGCGGGCTCACGCTGGGAGGCTTGCAAGGCGGGGTACAACGCCGCCAGCGCGGAGATGATCGCAATCGTGACGGCGTGCTGGATCACCTTGAGCGGCGCGACTTGCGGATAAATCCGCCCGCTGATGAGGGCGGTGTATTCGGTCAGGCTGGCGAACTGACTGTAATCGAGACCGACCACGCTCAAGGTCCCGTTGAGAAGCGTGCCGAGAACCGCGCCGAAGACTGCGCCCATCAAGCCAATCAAAATCCCTTCGAGCAAAAACAGGAAGGTGATCTGATGGGGCTTTAATCCCAGCGCGCCGATGACGCCGATTTCGCGCGTGCGCTCGAAGACCGCCATCATCAGCAGGTTGAGGATGCCGATGGCGACGATGCCGAGCAGGAAGATGCCCAGGTAATTCATGACGCCGGTCTTCATCTCCATCGTCTGCTTCAAGTCGGGGAAGGAGTTTTCCCAGGTGTCCACTTCGTAGCCCGGCGCGGCGCGGCGGATGGCTTCCACCACCGGCGGCTCCTGCCCAATTTGCCTGAGCGAAACCACCACTTCGGTCACCTGCCCTTCCAGCCCGAAGAGGTCCTGCGCTTCCTTCAGCGAGAGGTAGATCATGGCTTTTTCCACCGAGGGCACGCCCACGTCGTAAATGCCGACGATGGTCATGGTGCGCTGGCGCGTCTGCTCGTGAACGGCGTTGCCGACCATCGTGATGCGGTCGCCCACGTCCACGTTCATGGCGGCGGCAAGCCCCTGCCCAATGACGATCAGGTCGCCGTCGTGGGAATTGAGATAACGTCCCTTCGAGATGTTGGCGGCGACGGGCGTGATGCCGGCTTCTTTGTCGGTTTCGATGCCGATGATCGAGACGGCAAACGCACCCTCGCGGTTGGTGACCAGCCCGCCGGTCACGATGCGCTTCGAAGCGGCGACCACCTCCGGGCGCGCCTCCGCCGCCTGCACCACCGCGTCGGGGTCTGCCAGCGGGAGCAGAGGTTTGCGCCCGATCTTTTCACTGTACCCCGCCGCATGGACCTGAATGTTGCCGCCCAGCAGTTGGATGGCGTTGCCGTAGATGGCTTGTTCGAACCCGCCGATCATCCCGTCGTAGAAGACGAGCATCGCCATCGTCACGCCCATGCCAATGGCGATGAGGAACGTTCGGCGGCGCTGTCTCCACACGTTGCGCCATGCCAGGCGCAGATAGAGGGTCATGGTGTTGTCCTTTCCTGAAAGTTCTTTTCGAAATCCGATTCGGTCTTGCGCAAGCCATATTCCATCACGTACAGCAACTTGTCAATCATTTCCTGCGTCTTTGCCGAGCGCACCCATTTCATGATGTCCTTTTGCTTCATGCCCTCGTTCAAGATGTAGGAACTGATGGCGTTGCTCCACGTCTCCATGATCATCACCGCCAGGTCCACGTCCACGCTGGGGTCCACTTCGCCGTTCTGAATTGCCTGGCGAATCATCATACGGAGCGCATCGTTGGCTTTGCGCCGCTGTTCCTCGAAGGTCTTGCCGTAATACATTCCTTCGTTGAGAAGCACGCGGCTCACTGCTTGAATCAAGCGCGGGTTGGATGAGTTGAACTCCATGCCCGTCTTGATCATCCAGCGGAAATACTGGAACGTGTCCATGTTCATGTTTGGCGGGCGCCTTCCCTGAAAGTATTCCATCTTCTCCTGCTCCAGCACCGAAAGCAGGTACATGAACACATCCTGCTTATCTTCGAAGTATTGATAGAAACTGCCCTTGGCAATTCCGCTGTTGGCGACGATGCGGTTGGTGGAGGCGTTCTCCAAGCCATACTCCGCAAACTCGTCAATCGCCGCGTTGACGATCTTTTCGCGTTTTTCTTCGGGGAGGTTGAAAAAGGTTTGCTTTGGCATATCTTCCTGTTCCACGTCTGGGATGAAAAGTCCGCTTCGCTCCTGACCTCGAGTCTGCCTCGCATCCAAGGCAGACTCACACACCCCAGCCTTTATCGCATCAAAATCCATGCCCCGGCGAGAATAACTGCGATAGCGACAACGTTGAAGAAGATAACCGTCCCTTTTTCAGAGAGCAGTTGCACAAAGCCCTGAATCTTGCCGAGGCTCCAGATGGCTTTGGGTTTGGCGTAGGCGATATAAAGCGTGAAGACGCCGTAGAGGATGAGGGCGTATGCGATGATGGTGAGTGTGTCCATAAGGGTTTCTCCTGTGTGGTTGCGCCCTCACCCTACCTCTCTCCCACAGGGAGAGGGGCTGGGGATGGGGGAGAAATTTACTGATGCAAAACCTTGTAAAACCTTCTTGCAAAAAAGGCGGCGACGAGCAGTTGGTACACAACGGCGATGACCACATACAGCCACACGTTCGTCTCACCTGCATACAACAGCCAGTAGACTTTCATGGGCCAGTAGGTGGGGACGATGCCGAACGCCAGTTCCCAGCCTGCGGGCGCGAAGTAGGCAGCGACAGGGGCGATAAAGATGAAGCCCGTCAGTTTCATCAGCGCGAAGCCCTGCACCTTGTTCTGCGCGACGGAGCCGAAGAGCAAAGCGAGCATCGGCGCCATGGGCGCGGCGGCGATCGCCGAGAGCAGGACCGTCCGCAGGTCGAACGGTGTCAGGTTGGCTAAAGGAAAGAGAACGAACATCAGCCCAAAGGTCAGGAGGATCGGAACCGTCACCCGATAGAGGATGTAACTGTTCAATGGCAGAGGCGTCACTTGGAGGGCGGTCAGGGTGCGGTCGTCCTTTTCATCCAGCAAAAGGAAACCGATCAACGCGCCAAAGACCATCGGGCACATACCAATGAAAAAGTACGCCAGCAGGAGGGGATAGTAGGCGGTCAGGTCGAAGTCGTATTGCTCCATCAGCCGCGCGGTAATCGGCGGGACACCCCAACGCATCACCAACGCCAGCAGGATCGGCAGGAAGATCATCCACGAGGTCAGGCTGTCGCGGCGCACGCTGCGAACGTCAATTGGACCGAGTGACCGAAAGACGGTATTGAGATTCATTTTTTACGCACTCCTTCCTTCGTCACCACGAAACGGTGGAACGCGCGCAGGCTGAGCCACATAACGATGCCTGTCCATAGAATGGCGTAGGCAAAGCCATACACGATCTGCCACGCCGGCACGGACGTGAACGCCGCTTGAAGCAGGATGATGATCGCCTGTAACGGATGCAGGAACATGATCCAACTGCGCCAGATGTCGAAGTAATACAACAGCGGCAGGGAGAAACCCATCGTCCACAGCGCGGACGGCAGGAGGAATTCGCTGATCGAGTCGTAACGGGCAACGACGATGAAGCCGTACAGCGAAAGCATGGCGATGTACAACACGATGCCCGTCACCAGCAGAATCCAGTTGAAGTTCACGCCTTGCAGGATGACGATGATGGCGAGCGTCTCGAACAGAGAGAGCAGACCGAGTGTGAGCGCCTTCGAGCCGAGAATCTCCCATGGGCGCAGCGGCGTGACGATCTGCGCTTCGAGCGTCCCTTCGCCCTTTTCGAGCAGGACGATGCCCGCCATGAAATAGAAGGAATTGATGGTCAGGTTGCCTGTGATGATGGCGGGCCACCAGTAGCCGAAGTCGGTGACTTCGAACTGCTTCAGCAGGACGATCATGACGACCGCCGAAAACAACGACACATAATAGAAACCGTTGCGGAATTGCAGGCTGACATCCCAGCGGGCGGCTGAAAGCAGGCGCGTCATTCGAGGCTCCTTCCCGTCATCTGGATGAAGATGTTCTCCAGTGTCGCCTCCTGCGTGTGCAGGGTGCGGACGCTGCCTTCACGGAGCAATTTCAAAAACTCGGCATTATCCGCGAGACCCGCCAGCGCAAAGTCGCGCTGTTCGGTTTTGCCGTTTAAGCCGAACTCCACCCGCACTTCGGGCTTGCCGTAGCGCAGTTTCAGTTCACGCGGCGAATCGATCAGGCTGATCTGCCCGTCCACGATGAAGGCGACGCGGTCGCACAGTTCGTCGGCGATGTGCATGTCGTGGGTGGTGAGGAAGACGGTTTTGCCCGCATCCTTCTGTGCCTTAATCAGGTCTTTGATTTTGCGCGCGTTGACGGGGTCGAGTCCCGCGGTCGGTTCGTCCAGGAAGAGCAGTTTTGGGTTGTTCACCAGCGAGCGCGCCACGCTAAGACGGTTCTTCATCCCTTTGGAATATTGCGAGACGAGCATATCGGCGTCATCGAGCAAGCCAACCATCTCCAACAGTTCATCGGGGTTTTTCACCTTTCCCTGATAGAGCGCGCCGAAGTAACGCAGGTTCTCGCGCGCGGTCAACTTGCTGTAATGGTTGGGCATTTCGAAACTCACGCCGACCTGCTCGAAATAGTCATAGCCCCATTCGCGCAGGTCGCGGTCAAAGACCTCCACCTTGCCCCGATAACCCTGCAGCAAGCGGAACAGAATCTTCTGCGTGGTGGATTTGCCCGCACCGCTCGGTCCGAGGAATCCGAAGATCTCGCCTGGCTGGACGCTAAAACTGATGTCCTTGATGGCAGGCGCAGTTGTGCCAGTATAGGTAAAAGTGAGGTTTTCGACGCGAATCATTTTTTCCTTTTCAATGCCCCGCTGTGGCCAGGCGCGGCAATGGAGCGACAAATGTGACCAATAGGTCATGTGACCACAAGGTCACATTGTACAGAGATCCCCCCCCGTGTCAAGGGAAAAATGTCACATTCGCATCACTCGCCGCCCCAGCCTGATTCTGTTTTCTCCGTCCCTTTCCTGCCACGACAGCGGACGGATTACTGCTCACTGTTCACTCCCCCCTCCCCGCCCTCAACAACTCTTTCCCCGCTTTTTTCAGCGCCAATCCCGCCCGCCAAAACGCGACTGCCGCCATCCCATGCGCAAGGACGGCGAACAGCGGAGGCGTCTCCAGCGTGTAATACGTCCAGCATTCGCGCGTGGTGCCCCATAGTTCGAGGAAATATCCCAGCCCCGCGCCGGCAAGGAAGGTCAACAGGGCGCAGCGGTGATCGGTGGGCGTGAGGATGAGCAGGACGCACAACAGGATGGAAAGAACGGTATAGGGCTTGTCGAAGGTTGGGGAAACGAAGACCAGCATCAAGGTCAGGAAAGAAGCGAAGACGCTCCAATACAGAAGGATGAATGATGAAAGATGAATTTCTTTACCGAAGCGCGTTTCAAATTTCCTTATCATCCAATTTGCAAAACGAGTAATTCGGTCTATGGACAAACTTGCGATGGGCCAGGCGGGGATGATCCACAGCGGGGGGCGTTCAGCGGTGTAGTAGTGCCAGAGGTTCGTCTGCGTGCCCCAACTCTCAATGGCAAGCCCGCCGCATACGCCGACAAAGACGATGAGCGCGTCCGTCCGCAGATCTGCGCGGGCGACGATGGTCAGCGACATGAAGCCGAAGATGCCCAGCAGGAGCCAATCCATGTAGCGCCACCATTCGCCGCTCCAGTCAACGTAGGAAAGAACTTCTTCGGCGAGGGGCCACCAGATGTAAACGATGAGAAAGATGGTGAGGAAGAATCCGCCGAGGAGGATGGACGAGTCGCGCGTCCAGAAGGGATGCCGTTGTTTTTCCATTGGGCGGATTATATTGCAGGGCGCGTGAACACAAATCATTGACTTTGCAAACTTGCAAGGCGGTATAATAATCATGTCTCAAGTCATTGGGGCGACATCACAATAAGAAAGGAAAAAAATCATGAGTCTTTTCAGCAAAATTTTAGGGAAGTTGGGGCTTGGCAAAAAGGAGGAAACCCCTCAAGCCGCCTCTGCCGGACTGGGCGCAAAGCCCGCCGCCGCGCCCGCTCCCGCGCCTGCCAAACCAGCGGCGCCCGTCTCGACAGCCGCCCCGGCGGCGAAGCCCGCAACTCCCCCCGCCGCGCCGCAGCCCAAGCCGCTCATGGACGAGGAACTCAAGGAACGGGAAACCGCCGCCCGAAAACCCGCCCCCATTTCGGAAGTGGACGTGGTCAAAAAACTGGAGGAAATGGGCAAAGGCAAGAACCTCAACTGGAAAACATCCATCGTGGACCTGCTCACCCTCCTCGAACTGGACTCGAGCAAAGCCGCCCGCATCGAGCTCGCCAAAGAACTTGGCTGCCCTGAGGAATTCATCGGCGGGGACTACTCCAAAATGAATACCTGGCTCCACAAGGAAGTCCTGCGCCAGATCGCGGCAAACGGCGGCAACATTCCCGCCGAACTGCTCGACTAGCCGGAACGCAAACAACAATAGACCTCTTGCATAAGTGCGCTAGAGAGCGCACAATACGCTCTTGCGCAGGAGACGTTCTCTACCGTCGAATGACTTATGCAAGAGGTCAAATGTGGTTTCAAAGAGGAACCGCATTGTTGTTTAAGCGGCAAACTCTGTGAAAAGGTTACACCCGCCTTGCGCTTTTCATGCGACTCACATAGAATGAACGATGCGGCGCGGCTGGCACCCGCCGTCCATCGTTTCATCACATTCATACAAAAGAGGAGAGTGACCGATGATTGGGAAAGTTCACAAATTTTTCACCAGTATGCTCATACTGGCAATGCTACTGGCTCTGATGCCCGCATCGTTTGCAACTGCCGCGGCGCCTTCAGAGCTATTTTTTTCGGAATATATCGAAGGCACCAGCAACAACAAGGCGCTCGAGATATATAACGGAACCGGCGCCGCCATTGACCTTGCGGCTGGCGGCTACAACATCCAGATGTTCTTCAACGGCAGCGCCTCCGCAGGCTTGACCATCAACCTGACCGGCACAGTGGCAGACGGCGATGTCTACGTAATCGCCCAATCTTCCGCCAACGCTGCCATCCTTGCCCAGGCAGATCAAACCAGCGGCGCAGGCTGGTTCAATGGCGACGACGCAGTCGTGCTTCGCAAAGGCACAACCGTCATTGATGTCATCGGACAAATCGGCTTCGATCCCGGCACCGAATGGGGCGGCGTCACCGCCGATAACACCCTGCGCCGCAAAAACACCATCTGCGCCGGCGACCCCAACGGCGCAGACGCCTTCGACCCGGCGCTCGAATGGGACTCCTTCCCCACAGACACCTTCGACGGACTCGGCAACCATGTGGCTGACTGCGCCCCGCAAGACGCGGCTCCCGAAGTCGCCTCCACCTTCCCCGCTGACGGCTCGACGAACTTCCCCATCGACGCCAACCTCACCGTGACCTTCAGCGAACCCGTCAACGTGACTGACCCCTGGTTCGACCTCTCCTGTTCGAGCAGCGGAACAGTCGCCGCCTCCTACAGCGGCGGACCCGCCACCTTCACCATTGACCCCGCCGTATCGCTGGTCGGAGGAGAAACCTGCACCCTCACCATCCTGGCAAACCAGGTCAGCGACCAGGATACCAACGACCCGCCGGACAACATGGTGGTCAACTTCACGGTTGGCTTCTCCCCCTACGACGTTTGCACAACCGCCTACACCCCCATCTACGCCATTCAAGGCAGCGGACTCTCCGCCGCCATCACCGGCACCGTCACCACACAGGGCGTGGTGGTGGGCGACTTTGAAGGCACCGCCAGCGCCTCCGGCTTCTACCTGCAAGACCCCACCGGCGACGGCGACCCCGCCACCTCCGACGGCATCTTCGTCTACACCGGCTCAGCCAACCTCGTCAGCGCCGGGCAGGTCGTCCGCGTGACCGGTTACGCCCGCGAACGCTTCAACCAGACCACCCTCAACGGCTCCAACAGCAACACCTCCGCAGTCCCCGCCGCCAACATCGTCCAATGCGGCAGCGGATCCATTGCCCCGCTGGATGTGACCCTGCCCGTCACCAGCCTCAACGACTTCGAGCGCTACGAAGGCATGCTCGTGCGCTTCCCGCAAGACCTCGTCATCGCCGAATACTTCAACTACGACCGCTTCGGCGAGATCGTCCTTGCCTTGCCCCTCCCCGGCGAGACCCGACCCTTCACCGGCACAGCCATTGACGAACCCGGCGCCGCCGCCAACGCCCGCACCCTCGCCAACAGCCTGCGCCGCATCACCCTCGACGACGCACAAAGCGCCCAGAACCCCGCCACCCTTCGCCACCCCAACGGGCTGCCCTTCTCGCTCGACAACCGCTTCCGCGGCGGCGACCTCGTCACCAACGCAACCGGCATCCTCGGCTACGACTTCAACCTCTACCGCATCATCCCCACTGCCCCAGCCGACTACACCCCCGTCAACCCGCGCCCAGCCGCACCCGAACCCGTCGGCGGCAGCCTGCGCGTCGCATCCCTCAACACCCTCAACTACTTCCTCACGCCAGACTACCCCACCGGCAACCCGCTCGATAACAAATGCGGACCGCTCCAAAACGTCGAATGCCGCGGCTGGGATTCCGACCAGCCAGACGAACTCACCCGTCAGCGCGCAAAACTCCTCGCCACACTTGCCGGACTGGATGCCGACATCGTCGGACTCAACGAACTCGAAAACACCACCGGCGTCGAACCCCTTGCCGACATCGTCGCCGGCTTGCCCGGCTACGCCTACATTGACACCGGCACCATCGGCACCGACGCCATCAAAGTGGGCATCATCTACAAAACCTCCAAAGTCGCGCCTGTCGGAGACTACAAAATCCTCGACTCCAGCGTTGACCCGCGCTTCATTGACACAAAGAGCCGCCCCTCCCTCGCCCAAACCTTCCAAGACCTCTCCACCGGCGGCGTCTTCACCGTCGTCGTCAACCACCTCAAATCCAAAGGCTCCGACTGCAACGACCTCGGCGACCCCGACACCGGCGACGGTCAGGGCAACTGCAGCGGCACACGCACCCTCGCCGCACAGGCATTGGTGGACTGGCTCGCAACCGACCCAACCGGCAGCGGCGACGCCGACTTCCTCATCATCGGCGACCTGAACTCCTACGCCATGGAAGACCCCATTGACGCCATCAAAGCCGGCGCAGACGACCTGCCCGGCACCGCCGACGACTTCACCAACCTCATCGCCCACTTCCAGGGCGCCTACGCCTACTCCTACACCTTCGACGGACAGGCCGGCTACCTCGACCACGCCCTCGCAAACGCCAGCATGTTCCGCCAGATCACCGGCGCGGCAGACTGGCACATCAACTCCGACGAGCCCGATGTCCTCGATTACGACACCTCCTTCAAACCGCCCTCACAGGACGCCCTCTACGAACCCAACGCCTCTCGCTCCTCCGACCACGACCCGATCATCATCGGGCTGGAACTCGACCCGCCCTTCCCTGCCGCCGCCATCCTCGACAACTTCAACCGTCCCAACGGCAGCCTCGGCTCCAACTGGAAGGGCGCTGCCAGCGCCTACCGCATCCTCGGCAGCCAGGTGGACGTGCGGCGCGACGGCGCCATCTACTGGAAGAACCCCTTCGGGGTGAACCAGGAAGTCTTCGTCACCCTCACCAACGTGGATGCCGCCGGCATCGAACAAGACCTGCTCCTCAAAGTGCAGGGACAGTACGGTCCCAACTGGGGTGAAGGCGTCATCGAACTCCAATACAACGCCGCATCGCACACCGTTACCGTCTGGACCTTCCGCCCCGACACCCTCGCATGGCAGAGTTACGGCTCCATCCCCGTCACCTTTGCCAACGGCGACCAATTCGGCGCGCGGGCGCTCTCCAACGGCGAAGTCGTCCTCTACAAAAACGGCATCGAAATCGGCTACATCACCCTCGACGCCGCCGACCAGGCATTCTTCAACCCCAAAGGCGGATACATCGGACTCTGGTTCATCAACGCCTCCAACGCCTTCTTCGATGACTTCGGAGGCGGTAACATCGCCCTGCCATAAATTGTCCAACCAGCCGCACGCCAAGCCCCCCGCCTGCCGGGGGGCTTTTCCTTTCCTCCCGCCAGGCTGGTAAAATCGCCCCATGACCCGCATCGTCTTCATGGGCTCGCCCGATTTCGCACTCCCCTCTCTGCGCGCCCTCGCCTCGCACTACCACGTCGTTGGCGTCGTCACCCAGCCCGACAGAACCTCCGGGCGCGGGCGTGAACTCAAGCCCCCGCCCGTCAAACGCCTCGCCCAGGAACTGGGCATCCCCCTCATCCAGCCCGAAAAACTCCGCCAGCCCGAAGCCATGCAGCAACTGCGCGAGTGGAATCCCGACCTGATCGTGGTGGCAGCGTTCGGGCAAATCCTGCGCCCCGAAGTCCTCCAATTGCCGCGTTTTGGTTGCCTCAACGTCCACGCCTCCCTGCTCCCGCGCTGGAGAGGCGCCGCGCCCATTCAAGCCGCAATTCTGGCAGGCGATGAAGAGACGGGCGTCACCATCATGAAAATGGACGAAGGCTTGGACACCGGTCCCATCCTCACCCAACGCGCCCTCCGCATCCAACCCGACGAGACGGCTGGTTCGCTCTTCCAAACCTTATCCACGCTGGGAGCCGACCTGCTCCTCGAAACCCTGCCCCGCTACCTCGCCGGCAAACTCACGCCCGCTCCGCAGCCGGCAGAGGGCGTCACCTACGCCCCCATGCTCAAAAAGCAGGATGGCTTGCTCGACTTCACCTCCGACGTGAACGAACTGGAACGCAAAGTGCGAGCCTTCAACCCGTGGCCCGGCGCCTTCATGGACTTCAACGGGATGATTCTCAAAGTCCATCGCGCGCACACCCTCCCTCTCCCCTTGGGAGAGGGGCAAGGGGTGAGGGATGTGTCGGCGGGGCAAAGGCTGATCGTCCAGAATCAGCCCGCAGTCGGAGCGCGAGGCGGGGTTCTTGTCCTCGATGAAGTCCAGCCGCCCGGCAAAAAGCCCATGAGCGGAAAATCCTTCCTCGCCGGCGCGCGCAATTGGGCATCCTGATTTTTCTCCCCGTAAAGACATTCCACCAGGACTTAGAGAGTGTTTTATAAATCGGGGTTTACCGTAGATGAACACGGATGAACACTGATTCTGAAGAAAAACGGGATGAAGTTACCTTGTAAA
>DAOUBY010000008.1:0-19011 GCA_034432325.1 Anaerolineales bacterium | reverse complement strand
CGCTTTCCAGCCTCGACCTGGAAACCACCCTGCACACCATCGGCCAGCGCGCCAAAGACCTCTTCTCCGCCGACGGCTGCCGCATCTTCCTCCTCGAACCCGATGGACAAACCCTGCGCTGTGCGCTGGCGCTGGCAGAAAGCGAAGTTGCCTTTAGCGACCTCACCATCCCGCTCGGTCAGGGCGTGACCGGGCAGGTGGCGCTGAGCGGCAACGCCGAAATCGTCAACGACATGCTGCGCGATCCGCGCGCCGTGCAGGTGCCGGGCACCAGCGAAGAACCCGAAGCCATCATGTTCGCCCCGCTCAAAGAAGGCGGGCGCGCCATCGGCGTCATCAGCATCCGGCGGGTCGGCACGGATCGTCCCTTCCAGCCCGCCGACCTCAACCTGCTTCAGGCGTTCGCTGCGCTGGCTGCCTCGGCGGTTTCCAATGCCCGCCTCTTCGAGGAGATTGAAGCGCGTCTGCAAAAACTGGAAATCCTGCAGTCCCTCTCCGCCGCCCTGCGCCAGGCGCACACCGTGGATGAAATGCTGCCGCTCTTCATCCAGCGCGCCGCCCAGGCAGTGAATGCCGCAGCCGGCTCCATTTACCTGTGGGAGGAAGCCAGCGGCGAATGGGTCTCTCACGGCTGGATGGACCCCGACGGGCGCTGGCTGACCGACACCGCCGACCTGCGCCACCGTCCCGGCGAGGGCGTCACCGGCTGGGTGGGCGAACGCGGCGAACTATACGTCACCACCGACTGGCGCGCCGACCCCACCAACCAACCCCGCCTGCACGAACTTGAACTTTTACAGCGTCTCACCAGCGGTATCTCCCTGCCGCTCAAAACGGAAGCGCGCATCCTCGGCATTTTGCATCTATGGTACGCGGAGCGCCACGCCTTCACCGACGACGAAAAACGCCTGCTCACCGCCATCGCCGATATGGCTGGCAATGCCCTGCAGCGCGCCCGCCTGCACGATGAGACCGAACGCCAGTTGAAACGCCTCCTCGCCCTGCGCGATATAGACCGCGCCATCGCCTCCAGTTTCGACCTAAATCTGGTGTTCAACTTCCTGCTCAACGGCGTTCTGACCCAACTGAACGCCGACGCGGCAGACATCCTGCTCTTCGACCCGCAGACCAATACCCTCTACCGCGCTGCCGGGCGCGGTTTCCACACCCTGCACACCCCGCCCCGCTTAAGTCTGGACGAAAGCCTGGCAGGACGCGCCGCGCTGGAACGGGAAGTGATTGCCATCCCAAATTTGGAGGTTTCCGCCCAACGATTTGCCAAACCCGACCTGCTGGAAGGCGAATACTTCAAAGCCTACTATGCCCATCCGCTCATCGGTAAAGGCGAACTAAAAGGCGTGCTGGAAGTTTATTTCCGCACCCCCTTCGCCGCTGCACCCGACTGGCTGGATTTCTTCGAGACCCTGGCTGGGCAAACCGCCATCGCCATAGACAACGCCCGCCTGTTCGAAAACCTCCAACGCTCCAACTTCGAACTGACCCTGGCATACGACGAGACCATCGAGGGCTGGTCGCGCGCCCTCGACTTGCGCGACAAAGAAACCGAAGGACACACCCAGCGCGTCACCGAACTGACCTTGAAACTGGCGCACGCCATGAGCATTCCCCTCGCCGATCTGGTTCACATCCGCCGCGGCGCGCTCTTGCACGACATCGGCAAGATGGGCGTGCCGGATTACATTCTCTTCAAAGAGGGTCCGCTCACGCCCGAAGAATGGGCGATCATGCGCCGTCATCCGCAATTTGCCTACGAGATGCTCGCGCCCATCCAATTTCTGCGCCCCGCGCTCGACATTCCCTATTGCCATCACGAAAAATGGGACGGCTCCGGCTACCCGCGCGGCTTGAAAGGCGAAGAGATTCCCCTCCCCGCCCGCATCTTCGCCGTTGCCGATGTGTGGGACGCCCTGACCAGCGACCGTCACTACCGCAAAGCCTGGACAAAAGAACAGGCGCTGGCATATATCCGCGAACAAGCGGGCAAACACTTCGACCCGCAGGTGGTAAACGTGTTCATCACGCTGCTCGAAACCAGCGAGTGACAGGTATGGCTTTCTCAAAGTTGTCTTTATGACCGCCTGCTCTTTTTTTTGTGCATCGAATTATGACTGCACTGAAAAAACCTTTTCTTATCACGAAGAACACAAATACCACGAAGTTTTTTAAATCATCTTGCATCCAAATTTCAAGATTCTGAATAGCGCCTTTTGGAATTCCTTTGTGTACTTCGTGCCTTCGTGGATAAAGACCTTTTTGCAGTAGACTCATCAGTGAATTCGTCTCATTCATACTGCTGGGTGTTGGCGGGATTATAGCATGAAGCATGCGGCAATCACTGACCGGCGCCCTGCGCAATGTCAATGGATTTCAGTTCAAAATACGCCTGCAGCACCCTCGCCACAATCGGCGCAGCGACCGTACCGCCCTCGCCGCCGTTATAGGCGAACGCCACCACGATGATTTCCGGGTCGTCGTAGGGGGCATAGGCGAGAGTCCAGGCGTGAGTGGGCCAGGCGCCAAACTGACAGCGATTCGCCGCACGTGCCACGTCGTCGCAGTATTCGGCGGTGCCGGTCTTGCCTGCCACGGCAACATCGAGGGGGTAGTCGCGATTAAACACGCGATATAACGTGCCGAGCGGGTTTTCCGTCACTGCCATGCGCGTGCCGGTGCGCACTGCTTCGATGGTTTCGGGGGCAACGGTTTTCATTTTGCCCGTCGGGTCGCAATAGCCGGCTTCGCAGCTCCATTCGCGGATGATGGGCGTCTGGGTGATGTCCCATTTCATGTTGGGGACGAACGGCGAGATCTGATAACTTCCTTCCGGCGGCGAGGAATACGTCTCGGCGGGGTTGACCGGGTTCACCCACATCTCCCGTGTCGCGCCCGTTCGATCCGTCACCTGCCGCACTTCATAGACCGAAAACGTTTTCGGGTCGAACCAAACGGGAATGACCCGCCCCTCACTATCCTGCACCTCGCGGACGATGGTCGGCTGCATCAGTTTGCCGCGGTTGGCAATCGTCGCGCCAGACATGAGAACCTGCAAAGGCGTCGCCAACACATATCCCTGTCCCACGCTGGCAATGTAGGTGTCGCCGGTGGACCAGTTTTCGCCGGTGTTGATGCGCTTCCACTGCGGCGACGGCACCAGCCCGTTTTCTTCACCGGGGAGTTGAATGCCGGAGCGCTCCCCATACCCCAGAGCGCGGGCATATTCGCCCAGGCGGAAAATCCCCAGCCCTTCGGGAATCTCATCTTCGAACCCGCCGCCTAATTTGTAGAAACATACGTTGCTGGAATAAGCGATGCAGCGATAAAAATCCAGCGCGCCAAAGCCGGTTTCGTTGATCACACCGTTGCGCTCATAGATCCAGTCCACGAACGGGCGCACATTGACGCCCTCGATGCAGGGATCGTTCGGCGAGAAACGCTCGCACAACGTCAATTTGCCGGGCGTTTGTACGATTTGCCCCAGTTTGATGACGCCTTCGTTGAAAGCGCCGGTGGCAGTGGTCAGTTTGTAGACCGAACCAGGCGCCAATTCAGCGGAGATGGCGTTGTTCACCAGCGGGCGGCGCGGGTCTTGACTCAATTGCTCGTAATAATAGCCGGGAATGAAGCGCGCCATGCGGTTGTTTTCGTAGGTTGGGTAAGTGACCATGGCAAGGATTTCGCCGGTCTTCGGATTCATGGCAATGACCACGCCGCTCGAAATACGGATGTAACCGTAGTAACGGTTGTTCCAATAGTCAATTTCATCCAGCAGGGCGCTTTCGGCGGCTTTCTGCAGGCGGGTGTCAATCGTCAGCACCACATTGTTGCCTGGCACAGGCGGAATGGGCGGCTCGAGATTGCGCAAAACCGCGCCAGCCACATCACGCTGCACCACCCGCAATCCGTTTTTGCCGATGAGAATATCATCCAAGGAGGCTTCGACGCCGGCATAGCCGATCTTATCGCGGTTGACGACAAAGCCGCGCTGCTCGTAACTCTGCTGCAACGCCGCAGGGATGGGACCCAAAAAGCCCACCACATTCGCCGTCAGCGAACCAGTTGGGTAATCGCGCACCGGCTCGATTTCAATGGACACGCCAGGCCAGTTGACCGATCGCTCGCCAATGACGCGGGCAAGTTCCTCGCTGATGTTACAGGCAATTTTTACAGGGGTGTAAGGCGCCAGCGAAGCGCCCAGCGCAACCATATCGGCAATGCTGGGACCCGGCACACAAGGGGAGAACAACTTGGCAAAGTTCAAGGTCTCCTCGGTGACCGGTCCGCCCGCCGGCACACCCGTCAGGGCGGAGAGATCGCGGTAGATGCGCTGAACATCGGCGTCGTCATCCGGCAAACTGGCGGGAGTAATGACCACATTATACGAGGCAATATTGCGCGCCAGCACATACCCGTTGCGGTCATAAATAATGCCGCGCAGGGCAGGGTCGCTGATGGTGAGGGTGTAATTCTCCACCGCCTGAGCCTTCCAGGTCTCTGCGGTGAGAATCTGCAAATTGACCAGGCGAAAGACGATGACGCCGACAAAAGCCATCATCACGCCATAGACAACCCACACGCGCCACCGCGGGACCTGATACCTGTTCACCGTACCCGAACTCATTCTACCTCCAGGGATGGATAAGCCCAGCGCGCCAGGTCACGCATCACTGCGTACACTGGAATCGCCAGCAGTAAATTCAGCAGGACGCCCGGCAAAACCAGCAAACCGAACGCCTCCTGAAGCGGGATCGCCACCCCCGCCACACGCAAAACAGCGAGAGACAAAACGCTCATCGAAACCGTTCCCAAAAACGTTACGCTGAACATCGCCAGCAAAGGCGCCTGCCAGACGCGCATCCGCAAGGCTTTTGCCATTGCCACAACCAGCCCATACCCAAGCACATACACCGCCCAGGGAGCGCCGGAGAGAAACCCGACGAGCAAGCCGGTGGCGATTGCCCAATGCCACGCAGAGTCGACGTTATCCTGCAGCGCCCACGCCGCCAGCATGACCATCGGCAGGTCGCCAAAGCCGGAGAGCAGGGTGAGGCGGCTGACCACCGCCGATTGCAGAATCACTGCCAGAACAATCACGGGAAACGCCATCAAAGTCCGCATGTCAAAATTATGGAATGAGCGGGGAAATATCCACCGGCTTGAAATTGACGATGACCAGCACAATTTGCAAGCGGTTGAAATCCACCACAGGCTGAACGGTCGCCTGCTGAAACAGGTCGAAATCGCGCGAACGGACGTTGATTACCTGCCCAACGATCAAATCAGGCGGATAACCGCCTCCCAAGCCCGAGGTCAGAACGAGATCGCCGATTTCCACGTTGGTGTCCTGCGGAATCATTTGCAAAATCACATCCCCGGTCACCGAACCGACCAGCGCTCCCTCCACATCGGTATTTTGAAGGCGCACGTTGACCGTCGAAGCAGGGTCGGTAATCAGTTGGACACGAGCCGCGTCGGCAATGACGGCATCCACGCGCCCGACCAGTCCCTGGCTTGTGACCACCGGCATCCCGCGCAAAATTCCGTCGTTCGAGCCGCGGTTGATGATGACGTAGTGCAGGAAAGGACTGGGGTCGCGCCCGATGACGGCGGCGGCTTTGTAGGTGTTTTCAGGACGTGCGCGAGAGAAATCCACCAGCGCGGCAAGGATTTGAGTCTCGCCCACCTGCTGCTGTAATTGAATGACTTGCGCCTGCAGTTTGGCGACTTCGGTTTGCAATTCGGCGTTCTGCTGGCGCAGCGAGGTGATGTCGCGGGGCGCAGTGAAAAAATCCTGCAGAGCGGTGAAGCGCGAAGAAAACCAGAACTGAAGGTTGACCAGCGAGTCGGTAAAGACATTGGATGCACTGCTGAAGTATCCCCCCAATGCAAGCGCCATCACACCCCCCACGACCAGAAAAATGATCGTCGTCTGAATCGTGCGTGAAAGTTGATTCCTCATTCTCTAATGTTAGCGTGCCAATTCCGGTGAACAGCCGCATGGAGCGGCTTTCACATTCATGCGCCGTGGCGCGTACTGCCGCGCTCCAATCCTACCAGATAACGGCTCAAACCATCGAAATCTTCAAAAACCATTGCAGCGCCGCGGGCAACACAAGTGAGCGGGTCTTCCGCCACCCACACGCGCAGTTTCAAATCTTCGGTCAGGCGTTCTGCCAGCCCCTGCAGCAATCCGCCCCCGCCTGCCAGGCAGATGCCCACATCCATCAAATCCGCCACAATCTCCGGCGGAACTTCATCCAGCGCATCGCGGATCGTGTCCACAATGACCTGCACCGAACCCGAAAGCGCCTCCCGGATTTCAATCGAAGAAATCTCGATGCTCTCCGGCAGACCGGTCACCAGGTTGCGCCCGCGCACTTCCATCGTTTTTTCCGGGTGCAGCGGGTAGGCGCTGCCGATCTGCCACTTGACCTGTTCGGCAATCCCTTCGCCGATCAACAGGTTGTACTTGTTCCGCAGATACTGGACGATATCCTGATCCATTTCATCGCCCGCCACACGCAGCGAACGGGAGGCAACCACACCGCTGGAGGACAACACCGCCACTTCCGTCGTCCCGCCGCCAATGTCCACCACCATGCTCCCGCGCACATCGCGGATGGGAAGCCCGGCGCCCAGCGCCGCGGCAATCGGCTCTTCGATCATATATGCCGCCCGCGCCCCCGCCGCCATGACCGCATCATAGACCGCTCGTTTCTCGACCTCGGTCACGCCGGTGGGAATCCCCACCACCACCCTCGGACGCGGCAGCGGCACAACGCTCTGCTCGTGGACCCGGCCGATGAAATATTCCAGCATAATTTGAGTGACATCAAATTCCGAGATGACGCCGTCGCGCAGAGGGCGCACCACGGCGACATTGGCGGGCGTACGCCCCATCATCTCCTTCGCCTCCAAGCCAATGGCAAGAGGCTGGCGCAGCCGCTTGTCAATCGTCACCCACGAAGGTTCATTGATAACGATGCCCTTCCCGCGCACGTTGACCAGTGTGTTCGCGGTCCCCAGGTCTATCGCAATGTCCAGTGAAAACAAGCCCAACAGCCAGTTAATCGGGTTGAACGCCAAAGCAGGCTCCTCGATGAAAAGTCAAATCAAATCTGTCGGAATATTATACCTAACAATTCGTATCCCCGGATTGAGGAAAGGGTTAAAGATATGCAAGAACGCGCCCGCTTTTCATCTCAATTTAAGGAGGAAGTATGTCAAAAATCGCCGTTGTGACCGACAGCACCGCCTACATCCCTGCCGACCTTGTGCAAAAGCATAACATCACGGTGGCGCCTCAGGTGCTCATTTGGGACGATAAAACCTACCGCGACGGGGTGGACATCCAATCGGAAGAGTTCTTCAACCGCCTGAAAAACTCCAAAACCATGGCAACCACTTCCCAAGTCTCCGTGACAGATATGCAGACCATCTTTCAAGGCTTGGTGGACAAAGGCTACGATGTCTTCGGCATCTTCATCTCGTCCAAACTTTCGGGCACCATCCAATCTGCCACACAGGCGCGGGAACTGATGGGCGCGGCAGGCGGCAAAGTCACCGTCTTCGACAGCGCCTCCACCGCCATGGCGATGGGCTTCCAGGTCCTTGCCGTGGCGCGCGCCGCCGAAAGCGGAGCCAGCCTCAAAGACTGCATGGCGCTGGCAGAAAAAGCCCGCGAAAGCACAGGCGTCTTCTTTGCTGTGGATACCCTCGAATTTCTCCACCGCGGCGGGCGCATTGGCGGCGCTCAGCGCTTCCTGGGCACCCTGCTCAACATGAAACCCATCCTTGCCGTCCTCGACGGAAAAGTCGAAGGCTTGGAGCGCATCCGCACCAAGACCAAGGCGCATGAACGCGTCATCGAACTGGTGCTCGAAAACACCAAAGGCAAAACGCCCGTCCGCCTTGCCACCCTGCACGCCAACGCCGCCGAAGAAGCCAAAGCCCTGCTCGCCAAAGCCGAACAGCAACTCAACCCCGTTGAAAGCATCTTTGCAGAAGTCAGCCCTGTGGTTGCCAACCATGCAGGTCCCGGCACAGTGGGGCTTGCCTACATGGCAGGCATGTAACCCCCGCCCCTCTCCCCACAGGAGAGGGGCTTTTTATTGCGGGTATAATTCGAGCATGAAACATCCACATCCGCTGGTCATCGGCATCGCAGGCGGGTCGGGCTCGGGCAAAACGACCGTCGCCCAGGAAATTCTCCAGCGCGTCGGTCCAGACCGAATCGCCTTTCTCCAACACGACTCATATTACAAAGACCTGAGCGGACTGCCTCCCGCTCAACGGGCGGAAGTCAACTTCGACCACCCCAACTCCCTCGAAACCGAACTGCTGATTCAACACATCGCTTCGCTCCGCGACGGGAAGCCTGTCGAGGTCCCAATCTACGACTTCTCCACCCACAGCCGCACCGACCGCACCTACACCGTCCAGCCGCGCGCCGTCATCCTCGTGGAGGGCATCCTCATCTTCACCGAACCCGCCCTGCGCGAAATGTTCGACGTGAAAATCTTCGTGGACACCGACTCCGACATCCGCTTCATCCGCCGCCTCGAACGAGACCTGACCGAACGCGGGCGCACCACCGAATCGGTCATCAAGCAATATCAGGCAACCGTCCGCCCGATGCACCTGGAATTTGTCGAACCGTCCAAGCGTTACGCCGACGTGATCATCCCCGAAGGCGGGCATAACACCGCCGCGCTGGACATGGTCGTGGCGCGTATCGAAGCGCTGTTGAAATAAACCTGCTCCCTCTGCCTTTTGTCTTTCCCACCAATGGAAGAAGAAAGACGAAAGAAGCCTGTTGCCCCAACCCATTCACTCAAGGAGACCCCTCATGCCCAAACAATGGAACAAACCGCCCGCAATGCAAATTGACCCGAAGAAAAAATACAAGGCTCGCATGGAGACCGATAAAGGCACGATGGTCATCGAACTCTTTGCCGACAAAACACCCAAGACCGTCAACAACTTCGTCTTCCTTTCGCGCGAAGGCTTCTACGACGGCGTCATCTTCCACCGCGTCATCGCCAACTTCATGGCGCAGGGCGGCGACCCGACCGGCAGCGGCATGGGCGGACCCGGCTACCGCTTTGAGGACGAATTTCATCCCAGCCTGCGCCACGACAAACAAGGCGTTCTCTCCATGGCAAACGCAGGGCCGGGAACCAATGGCTCGCAATTTTTCATCACCCACGTCCCAACCCCCTGGCTGGACGGCAAGCACAGCGTTTTCGGGCAGGTGGTGGAGGGACTGGACGTGCTCATGTCCATTCCGCCGCGCGACCCCAACAACCGCAACGCCCCCGCAGTGAAGATTACCCGTGTCACCATCGAAGAAAGCGAATAAAGCACCGAAGAAACCCGCCGGCGCGCAGAGACCAGGAAGTTCTGCGCGCTCTTCGCGCGCCGCGAAGAAGACGCCGGTAAAGGCGGAGAAAACCGCCCGGGCGCAGAAGACAACTGCCGGGGCGAAGAGAAGCGTCCGCAAAGCGGCGGCGCAGGCGGTTCCCGCCGCCGCACCGGCAGAAATGACGGCGGCGATCCCCGTTTCCATCCAGCCGGAAAAAAGACAGACCTCTCTCACAGCCAGTTTATTGCGCGTCCTCGCTTTGCTGGCGGTCATCGGCATTACCGCTTACATTTACAGCATCCGCAGCCGCGTGGAGGAGTTCGAGCAGTTTGGCTATGCGGGCATTTTTCTCATTGCCCTCATGGCAAACGCGACCGTGCTTCTGCCGGCGCCGGGCGTCGCCATCATTTACGCCATGGGGGCGGTGTTCAACCCGTTGTGGGTTGGGCTTGCGGCAGGGACGGGCGGCGCGCTGGGCGAACTCTCCGGCTACCTGGCAGGCTTCAGCGGGCAAGCCATCGTCGAAAAGACGCACATCTACGAGCGCTTCCATCCGTGGGTGGAAAAATACGGCGGCTGGGCGGTGTTCGTCCTTTCCGCCATCCCCAACCCGTTTTTCGACGTGGCAGGCATTGCGGCGGGCATGGTCAAAATGCCGGTGCAGACTTTTCTGGTGTTCACATGGGCTGGACAAATCATCAAAATGCTTTTCTTTGCCATGGCAGGCTACTACTCCCTGGATTGGCTGACCGGTTTCATGCGATAAGAACATATTTTGAAAATCGTGAAAATGGGCGTAGCAGACGTTCTCTAACGTCGCCCATGCGCTAGAGAGCGCATTCTACGCCAAGCATTCTACGCAAAGCATTCTATGCCAAGATTGCGAAGAGCATGTAAGGAGACTATTGCATCAAGGAGAATACAACATGTCGGAATACCAAAAAATTGACACGTATCTCGAAGCGAACCTGGAAAAAAGCCTTGCCGAACTCGGACGGCTGGTGGCGCAGCCCAGCATCAGCGCGCAGGGCGTCGGCTTGAAGGAGTGCGCCGCTCTCGTTGCGGAGATGCTCCGCGCGCGGGGCTTTACCGCCGAAATCGCCAAGACCGAAGGCGCGCCCGTCGTCCTTGCCGAGCGCAAGGGCAAAAGCAACAAGACGCTGCTCTTCTACAATCACTACGACGTTCAGCCGCCCGAACCGCTCGAACTGTGGGAAACGCCGCCCTTCGAGCCGGTCATCCGCAACGGCAAAATGTACGGACGCGGCATCAGCGACGACAAAGGGCACATCGTCTCGCGCCTGCACGCCATTGACGCCATCCTCGCCGCCGACGGCGACCTGCCCTGCAACGTCAAATTCATCATCGAGGGCGAGGAGGAAACCTCCAGCGTGCACCTGCACGACTTCATCCGCGCCAACAAAGAAAAACTCCAAGCCGATGCCTGCATCTGGGAATTTGGCGGCGTGGATCACCGCGACGTGCCCATGCAATACCTGGGACTGCGCGGCATCTGCTACGTGGAACTCTCCGTTGAGTCGCTCGGCATTGACGTTCACTCAGGACTGGGCGGTTCGATCTTCCCGAATGCGGCATGGCGGCTCGTTTGGGCTTTGTCCACGCTGAAGGGACCCGACGAACGCATCCGCATCCCCGGCTTCTACGATGACATCGTCCCGCCCAGCGAACGCGACCGCGAATTGATGGAAGCCCTGCCCGACGTGGCGGAAGAATACAAGACCCGTTACGGAGTCAAACAATTCATCAAAGGGCTGACTGGCGGCACCGACCTCAAAATGGAAGAGGTCTTCACCCCCACCTGCACCATCTGCGGATTGACCAGCGGCTACCAGGGACCCGGCTCCAAGACCGTCCAGCCTGCCTTCGCCTCCGCCAAAGTGGATTTCCGCCTCGTCCCCGACCAAAAGCCCGAGGACATCCTCCAAAAACTGCGCGCCCATCTCGACGCTCACGGCTTCGAGGATGTGCAGATCAAATTCCTGGGCGGAGAACCCGCCGCTCGGACAGATCCAGACCACCCCTTCGTCCGAACCGTGGTGCAGGCGGCAGAGGAAGTGTACGAACAGCCGATGCAGTTGGTCCCGATGGTGGGCGGCTCCGGTCCGAACTATCCGTTCGTGCATGACTTGGGGCTGCCGGTGGCAACCGCAGGTTTGGGCTACCCCGACACCCGCGCCCACGCGCCGAACGAAAACATCCGCATTGACCTGTACCTCAAGCATGCCCGTCACATGGCGCGCGTCATCAAAGAGTTTGCAAAGTGACCTAAATCACTCCAATTTTATGACGCCCGCTCGAACAACCCATTGTATAATCGCCAACAGTGAACTCCACCATTAATCACACCAGGAGGTAACCATGTTCGTCGGTGATAGAATGTCCCGCCCCGTCATCTCGGTTTCGCCAGAGACACCCATTAGCGACGCTCTGGTGATGTTCAAAAAGGAGCACATCCGCCGTGCGCCGGTGATGAAGGACGGCAAACTGGTCGGCATCGTCTCGGAAAAGGATTTGTTGAACGCCTCCCCGTCCTCCGCCACCACGCTGAGCGTATGGGAGATGAACTACCTGATCAGCAAAGTCAAGGTCAAGAATGTCATGACCAAGAAGGTCGTCACGGTCAGCCGCGACACGCCCATCGAGGAAGCCGCCCGCATCATGGCAGATAAGAAAATCGGCGGCTTGCCGGTGGTGGACGGCGAGAGAGTGGTCGGCATGATCACCGAGACCGACCTGTTCAAGGTCTTTTTGGAGTTGATGGGCGCCCGCGACAAAGGCGTCCGCGTAACGGCAACCATCGAAGACAAGCCCGGCGAACTTGCCAAGGTCACCAAAGCGATTGCCAACGCAGGCGGCAACTTTGTTTCGTTCGGGTTTTTCGCCGGCGAAGACGCCAGCACCAAAATCCTGACCTTCAAAGTGGAAGGCGTCAAGCCCAACGATGTCAAAGCCGCGCTGAAGGATGTCGTCAAAAAATTCTGGGATATCCGCCAGAGTTAAGCAGCCGCGCACGAAAACAGGAACCGCCTCAACGGCGGTTCCTTTGGTTTAACGTCCTGCCTGCTTTCAATTCATCCACCTCGGTCTTCGTCAAATACCGCCACTGACGCGGTTTGAGATTGCCCAGGCGCAAGGTCCCGATGCGGGTGCGCACAATGCGCACCACCGGAAGCCCCAACTGCTTGCACGTCTCGCGAATCTGCCGCTTGCGTCCCTCCTGCATGACGACCCGCACCCAGGCGCCCTTCCCCTGAGTGGTTTCCAGGCGGACATCCACCGGCGCGGTCTTGTAGCCGTCTTCGAGGACAACGCCTCGCGCCCACGTTTCGATTTGCTCCTGATCGGGGCGCTTTGCCAGCAAAACGCGGTATTCCTTCTCATGCCCGTAACGCGGATGTGTGAGGCGGTTGGTCAGGTCGCCGTCGTTGGTCATCAGCACGAGACCTTCGCTTTCGTAATCGAGCCTGCCCACAGGGTGGATATGTTCCGGCACATCCACCAGGTCGCGCACGGTGCGGCGTCCGTCGCCGGGCTCTGCATCCACCGTGGAAAGGACATTGCGCGGCTTGTGGAGGGCGATATAGATCAGCGTCTCCGCCGCGGCAATGGGCTTGCCATCCACGCTGATCGAATCGGTCTTCGGGTCGGCTTTTTGACCGAGTTGGGCAATCTTCCCATTGACGCGCACGCGGCCCGCGGTAATGAACTCCTCACAGGCGCGGCGCGATCCGTATCCCGCCTGCGCGAGTATCTTTTGCAAACGTTCGGCAGTCATTCAAAACTTTCCTTTTCCAAATTCAAAATGGAACGCTATTTTACGCCAATTCGGGATGAATGGTCAGCGACCGGCGATTGCTCCGCCAACTTCTCGTACTCGCCCACAATTTGCGCGGCGATTTTCTCCCAGGCGTAATCCCGCGCGTATTCCGCTGCCTGAGCGCTCATGCGCTCATGCAATTCTTTATCGTTCAACAGCCATGAGATTTTCTCGCACAATTTCTCGGGCTCTTCGGCGGGGATGGTGAAACCTGTCTTGCCGTCGCGCACCAGATACGCCAATCCGCCCACTTCCGAGGCAATGACCGGCGTGCCGCACGCCATCGCCTCCAGCGCCACCATGCCAAATGACTCATAATGCGAGGGCATCACCAGCACCTCTGCCGCTGAATAGTAATAGGGCAGTTTGTCTTGATCGCGCTTTCCGAGAAAAACAACCGTTTGCCCCAGAGCCAGTTCGTCGCACAATGCCTGCAGGCGTCTCATTTCCGCCGTCATCTTCTCGCGGCTGGCGGAGGGGTCGCCGCCGATGATTGCCAAATGTACAGGGCGGCTTCTGTCCTTCAACGTGAGACAGCACATGGCATGAATGAGCGTATCCACGCCTTTGAGCGGCTCGATGCGCCCCACAAACAGCACCATGCGGTCTTCGGGTTTCAACCCCACATACATCTTTGCCTCGTCGGACGGAATCGGGTAGAAGTGTCCCAGGTCTACGCCGGGAGGGATGACGACCATTTTGGAGGCATCTGCCTTGTAAAGGAAGCGTAACTGAGTCAACTCTGCCAGCGTGGCGACGACGACCCGGTTCGCGCGACGGAGGACCTGTCTCTCCCCTTCGAGCCGATACTCGCCCTCGCGTTCTTCTTCACTCCGCGCGATGCGGTTCTTCATCTCGCCCAGGGTGTGGAACATGTGAATGATGGGCGTCCCACCCCAAAGGTCAGAAAGAGAGGCGGCGGCGATGCCGCTCATCCAGTAATGGCTGTGGATGATGTCGTAGCGGATGCCTTTTTCTTTGGCAAAGGCGTCCACCCCTTCCACAAATTGAGGGATGAATCCCGCCAGTTCCTTTTTGGGAAGCGGGGTTTCGGGTCCGGCAGGCACGTGGACGACGCGGTTGCCGTAGCCGAGATCGTGCAGAACGTGCGGCACATGCTCATCCTGCGAGCGCGTGAACACGTCCACATGGATGCCCATTTTGCCGAGTTGACGCGTCAGTTCGCGGACATAGACGTTCATGCCGCCTGTGTCCTTGCCGCCGAGGGTGGCGAGCGGGCAGGTGTGGTAGGAGAGCATGGCAATTCGCAGCATAAGGTTCACCGTGGTACAAGACGACATGAGCGGCTCAAAACTTGCGTGAAATATTTTAATCCTGTATAATCCCCGCCGCTCGCACCGCAAATTTCGATTTGCGATCAGGCACGCAAAATAAACTTTGCGCTACGCGCCACCGTAGCACAGCTGGCAGTGCAGACGATTCGTAATCGTCAGGTCATGGGTTCAAATCCCATCGGTGGCTCCATTTACAAGACTTCCGAAGTCTGCGCGACTTCGGAAGTCTTTTTTTCATTCGATCCCATCGAAAATATGGTCGAGTACTTCTTCGCTCACGTCGAACACGTGACCTGTTTCGGGAATGGGTTCCCTGGTCATCCACGCGGGCAAACGGTCGTCCTCTTTGGTGAAGCCGGCGCGGCGGTTGAACTCGCGCTCCATTTTGATGGTCTGCTTGCCGAGTTCCTGCAAAATGTTATCGGGCAAATCGTCCCAGCCGTAGCGCGCCGCGAGCAGACGCTTGACGGCGAAGTCGGGCGTGGCGGCGTAGCCAAAGCCTGCAAAGATGCACGCGCCGAGGGTGTCGTAGCCTGCCATGTTCAATTGCGCGTTCAGCGACACATCCCGCTGAACGGACGGGTCGAGGTGGTTGATTTGCGCGCGGATGGTGAGACCGCAGGTGTGGTCGGCGCCCTGCGGCGTGGTGGCGTAGGTCACGCCCGTGCCTTTGATGGAGCGCGGTTCGTAGGCAGACATCGCCTGTCCCTTCACGGCGGGGACGCGCTCGATGTTGTACTTCTTCCCCGTTGCCACCGCCCCGTCGCCGAGGGTGCGCCCCACGTCCGTGCCGCGGCGGATTTCGTCAATCAGTTTCAACGCATCGGCTTCGCTCCCCCATTGCATCAACCCCGCCTCCGCCGCAACGCCGAGCGCCGCGCCGATTTCAATCGAGTCGAGTCCCAGGTCGTTGACCTGCCAGTTCAGCCGCCCGATGCTGTCGAGCGAATTGATCTCGAGGTTCGAGCCCATCAAGCCGATGGTCTCGTATTCGAGCGGCGAAACGATGACCTTGCCGTCCTCGCCGCCGAAGACGTTCGAGCATTTGATGGCGCATCCCGCCATGCAGGCGTGAGACGGGTCCGACGGTTTGCCGCGCGTCAGCGTGAACTCGCGCAGCGTCTCGCCGCCGATTTTTTCCACATCCTCGAACGTGCCGCGCGAAAAGTTGCGGACGGGGATGGCGGCGAATCGCTGAGTCAACTGCGTCATCGCGGCGGTGCCGTAATCGTGATAGGTTTTCGTCTGCGGATGATCCATCAGGGCTTTGGTGTAATCCTTCTGCGCGGACTTGAACGCTTCGGGACTCACGATGGGCGGTTTCTGCCCACCGGCATTATCGAACACGATGGCTTTGATCCGCTTCGATCCCATCACTGCGCCGAGTCCGCCGCGGGCGGCAATGCGCGAGGGGATTCTGTCCTTGTCGAGGTTTTGAATCCCTGCTGCTTTCATCCGCATCTCGCCGCCGGGACCGATGAGCGCAATGGCAACTTTATCGCCGTAGCGTTCGAGCAGTCTCTCCGCCGAAGCGTACACGCCGAGACCGAGGAGGTCATCCGCCTTTTCCCATTTTGCGCCGTTCAGTGAAAGATGCAGCACCCAGAACGACTCATCTACGGGCATGTCTTCGATGACGAGGGCGTGGATGCCCATGGTCGCCATGTGGAGACCTGTGCGCCCGCCCGCGTTGGCTTCCTTGACGCCGCCCGTCAGCGGGGACTTGCCGCCGACTGAGATACGGTCGGTGGAGGAGAGCATGTGACCGACGAGCAAGCCGGGCGCAAAGATGAGTTTATTCCCCGCGCCGAGGGGGTCGGTCTTCGCATCCACTTCGTCGAGCAGGATGCGGGCAATCAGTCCGCGCCCGCCCAGCCGCTGCCAGGAGGCGGGGACGGGTTCGCGTGTGAGTTCATGCGTGCGGGTGTTGATGCGCCAGATTTCATTCATATCCATTTTTCCAATTCAAAATTTTCGGCAAACGGGTTGACAAAACGAACGCCTTCCAAAACGAGCCCATCCTGAAAATCTTCGCTGAAGATAACCGGTACGTCATTCAGTTTGGCGCAGGCCCAAATTTGGGCGTCATAGTAGGCGACAGAAAAATCACGGGAGGCGCGGGCCGCCTCGAGTACGACCGGCAGCGTGAGATCAAAAATGGGGTAGGTCTGCGCCAGCCGGGTGGCTTGGAGCAAAGCCTCGGCACGAGTCAAAATGGGATTTTTTCCTTTTGTTGTAACGTTGATAAACTCAGCCAGCACTTGCGCACTCAACCGACCTACCCCGGTGGTTGAGGCTTGCCGCAGGATGAACAGCGCCTGATTTTGTCGCTCCGGCTCGTCCGAATCGCAGGTATAAACCAGGATGTTGGTATCAAGCAGAATCGGTTTGGTCATTGCCGGATAACCTGCTCAAGATTTTGTTTTCGCGATCTTCGTAGGCATCCTGACGATTCCATTTGTAGGATTGACCGCGTTTTTTGTTGGAACGAGCCAATTCGGTAAATTCGTCGAGAGGTGATTTTGCCGAATCAGACGCCAAATCATTGTTGGAAACCAGTATCTGATCCAATGCCTGGCGTATGATTTCAGCCTCGCTCACGCCCCGCGCTTCTGCCACCCGCCGAAGCATCGTTTCCTGAGTTTTATACAGGTAAATCTGTTTGCGTACCATCTGGGACATATAGCATCCTTTCTCTATACATCACATTATACATCACCTGAATGGGCAATATGATATTTTGCCTTACTCAAGCAGCGATTGCACCGCTTCACGGAAAACTTTCGTGTGGTAGTCCACATCGGCTTCGGTGGTGTCGGGCGAGATGAGCGCCATGTTGTGGAAGGGCGTCATCAGGATGCCGCGGTTGAGGGCGAAGAGGTGCATGTAGCGGTCGAGTTCGTGATCCACGGCGGCGTGCGCCTCGCCTCCGTTGCGCGGCGGCGTGGGGCGGAACCAGTATTCAGAGCGGTTGCCGAGACGTTTGACGATCCATGGCAGGTTGAATTCTTTGATGACACCTTCCACGCCCGCGGTGAATTTTTCCTGCAGGGCAATGGCTTTGGCGTAGAACTCATCGGTCAGGACGTTTTGAAGCGTGGCTTTCATCGCGGCGATGGAGAGGGCGTTGCCTGCCAGCGTCCCGCCGATGCCGCCCACGTCGGCGTCGTCCACGGCGAGTTTGGCGGCGAAGGCGCGGCTCACTTCCTCGGTGAAGCCATAGACCGCGGCGGGGACGCCTCCAGCGAGGGGTTTGCCGAGGGTCAGGAAATCAGGCTGAAGTCCGAATGAGGCGGTGTATCCGCCAGGACCCGTGCAGATGGTGTGAGTCTCGTCAATGATGAGGTAAGTCCCGTAGCGGCGGGTGATCTCGCGCAGCGCGTCGTGGTAGCCAGGGTCGGGGTGGATGATGCCGATGTTGGTCATGGCAGGCTCGGCGAGGACGGCGGCGACATCGCGGGCGGAGAGGGCGGTTTCGAGCGCGGCAACGTCGTTGAATTCGATGACTTTGCTGGTGAGGCGCGGGTCAATTTGCGGACCCATGTTGTTGGGGCGCGGAATGGGCGTGCCTTCTTCGTCGAGGGTGATGAAGGTCTCGTCCACCGAGCCGTGATAGCAGTAGTTGAAGACGAGGATTTTGGGGCGGCCCGTGATGAGGCGCGCCATGCGCAGAGCGAAACGGTTGGCGTCGGTGGCGGTGAGGGCGAACTGCCAGTAGGGCAGACCAAAACGGCGCTGGAGTTCTTCGCCAACCCAGATGACATCCTCATACGGGAGCATAAGCGTGATGCCTTTTTGAATCTGCTCGTTGATGGCTTCGACGGTCGCGTCGGGGCTGTGACCTGTCATCGCGCCCGTGTCGCCGAGGCAGAAGTCAATGTAGGAGTTGCCGTCCACGTCGGTGAAACGCGCGCCTTTTGCCTCTTTGACGAAGACGGGGAACGATCCCGCCCAGCGAATCATCCACAGCATCGGCACGCCGCCGTGCAGCGACTTGCGCGCCCGCTGGTAGAGTTCGTAGGATTTGGGGTGGGTTTTGTGGAAGAGGGTTTCTTCGGAGTGGAGGAGTTGGGTGAGTTTGGTTCGGTCGAGGGTGGGATGCATGATATTGGTTTCTAACGCGGATGTCGCGGATTTTTCTGATTATGTTGATGTTTTATTCCTGTGTAACCACAAGGACTATTTTACAGTTTCCTTCAACGCTTCGCCGAAAATACGCAAGCCGTCATTGATCTGTTCGGATGTTACATTCAACGGCGGGATCCAGCGCAGGGTGTTGTCGTAGGTGCCGCATGAGAGCAGGAGCAAGCCTTTCTCCTCTGCCTTGTGGATGATCTCCTTGACCAGCGGCTTGGCTTTGTCGGCGCGTCCGTCCACCACGAACTCGGTGCCGACCATCAGTCCCTTGCCGCGCACATCGCCGATCTGCGGATATTCCTCCTGCAACCTGCGGAGTCCCGTCATCAATTGGATTCCGCGTTCCGCCGCGTTCTCCA
>DAOUBY010000007.1:0-5120 GCA_034432325.1 Anaerolineales bacterium | reverse complement strand
AAATTCAGCAGATCACGAAAACCCTGCGTAACTTGCGCTCTCTAGCGCAAATTCGGCGGTAGAGACCGCCAAATACGCGCTTTCGTGAAGTGCTGATTCTAAAATTCGAGGGCAGGGAAAGTCCCCGCCCTCGAAGAGGTTCCGTTCGGTTTTAGCGGAAGGGCGGAGCGTAGAGCAGGCCGCCGTTGGTGTAGAGGTTGTTCAAACCGCGCGGGATGTAGGTGGGGGTGTTGGGTCCGAGATTGCGGTCGTAGATTTCGCCGTAGTTGCCGACGAGTTTGATGATGTTGTACGCCCAATCATTGCTGAGACCAAGTTTCGACCCCAGTTCGCCTTCCACACCCAGCAGGCGTTTGACTTCGGGTGCGGTGGCGCTGGCTTTGACGCTGTCCACGTTGGCGGAGGTGATGCCAAATTCTTCGCCGGAGATCAAAGCGAAGACCGTCCACTGGACGATGTCGAACCACTGATCGTCGCCGTGGCGGACCATCGGTCCAAGCGGCTCCTTGGACATGGTCACGTCGAGGATGACGTGGGCGGAGGGGTCTGGGAGTACGCTGCGGCGGGCAACCAGCCCCGACTTGTCGGTGGTGACCGCATCACAGCGCCCTTCGGAATATGCCGCGAAGGTCGAATCGGCGTCTTCGTAGACGGCGGGGGTGTAGGAGATGCCCAGAGAAGCCATCACATCGGCAAGGTTGAGTTCGGTGGTGGTGCCGGTCTGCACGCAGATGGTGCCGTTTGCCAGGTCTTGCAGGGTGGTGACGCCGCTGTCTTTCGGAACCATCATGCCCTGACCATCATAGAAGGTGGTGTGGACGAAGTTGCCGCCGTTGTCGGTGTCGCGGGTGAGGGTCCAGGTGGTGTTGCGGCTGAGGACGTCAATTTCGCCGGATTGCAGGGCGGTGAAGCGCTCGGCGGCGGTGACGGGACGGAATTCCACTTTGCTTGGGTCGCCAAAGATGGCGGCGGCAAGGGCGCGGCAGAAGTCCACGTCAATACCGGCAAAGTTGCCGTTGGCGTCCACGTAGCCAAAGCCGGGCACCTGCGAGTTGGAACCGCAGATCAGTTTGCCGCGGGCTTTGACGGTTTCGAGCGTCACGCCGTAACCGGTGGGCGCCACAACCGCCGGTTCTGCCGGGGCAACAACGGTAACAACAACGGTTTCTTTGACGGTGACGGTCTCTCCGCCTCCAGAAGGCGCAGTGGTCGCGGCTCCGCCGCAGGCGGCAAGCACAAGGCTCGCAACAATCAATACCCCCACGATTGCAAATAACTTACGCATGTTCTCCTCCTTTAGAGAAATTTGGTTGATTGACTTGCTCGCAAAGTACAAACCAGATCAAGCGTATCTCTGCCATCCACCTCCTTTCCGTAACTTGTCCCGCATTATAGCAAAGAAATCTGCCAGATGCAGTACTTCACGAAGGCGCGTACTTGGCGGTCTCTACCGCCGAATTTGCGCCAGAGAGCGCAAGTTACGCAAGGTTTTCGTGATCTACTGAAATGAGACTTTATTTGCAATACGGCTCAGTTTTTTCTCCATCGAATTTTCCTCAGGACTTACGCAAAACCTTGCAGAGAGCGCGTTCTCGAATGCGCAGACTGAATCATCAACGTTAGAGAACGTTGATTACGCGTAAGTCCTGTTCATGAATTGCTCGAGGAAAATTCGCCCCATTTATGCCATTCGACGCGGAGTTGGCTATTACAAGTTTCGCGCAATGACCGCAAAACGCGCGTTCGTCAACTTGGCAAGGTCGTGCGGAGAGAGGCGGATGTTCAATCCGCGCTGACCGCCGGAGACGTGAATTTGCGGAAAATTCTGCGCAGACGAATCGATCACCACCTGAAAGCCCTTGTTGATCAGCGCCAGCGGCGAAATGCCGCCTGCCTGCAAACCGGTCAACTGCTCGGCTTCGCGCTCGGTGGGCAGGTGAACCTTCTTTTCGCCCAGCGCCGCGGCGAGCAGTTTCAAATCCACGCTCGCAGGACCCGGCACAACTGCCAGCACGGGCTTCTTCGGCTTTTCACGGGTGACGACAATCGTCTTGAAAACAGAAGCAGGCTCAACGTCGAGAAGATGCGCCACTTCCAACGCGCCCAGTTTTTCGGGCGGCGTCTCAAAGGCCGCGTAGGCAATCTTACGAGAGTCCAAAAAACGGGTGACGTTATTCACAGGGGGCATACGGGCATCCATGTTATACTGAATTTACCAAATTTTACCGCCTTGGAGGACGTTATGCTCACACCGGAAATGCTGGCAGATTTCGACCTGTTCAAGGAAGTTTCCAAAGAGACCCTGAAGGAGGTCGCCGCCATCAGTGAAACCATCAAAGTCAAAAAAGACGACCTGGTCTTCCGCGAAGGAGAACGGGCGGACAAACTTCACCTGCTCGTCAGCGGAAGCATCGCCCTGCGCGTCAAACTGACCTCGAGGCCCGATTCTGTCACCGTTTCCTTTGTCAACCGCCCGCATCAGACTCTGGGCTGGTCGGGCGTGGTCGCTCCCCACCATTACACCGCCTCCGCCGTGTGCGAAGAAGACTCCGAACTGGTCGCCATCCCCGCAGATAAGTTCATGAAAATCCTCGAAGGGCATCCCGCCGACGGCTTCAAAGTCATGCTGCGCATCGCCACCATCGTCTCCGACCGTCTGCGCAACAGCCGTCAGGCGCTGTTGAAAACCCTGTAACCCCCCACTGCATTGCAAAACCGTTTGCAAATCAGCCTTCCGTGAGAAGGGCTGATTTGTTTAAATCCGCGTAGTAAAATACTTGCCATGCAGGAAACAATCAAAGTTGTGTCTTTCGAAAAATTGATGGAACAACTCCCCGAACATTACACACTGGCAGACCGGGAGTTGGTCCAGCGCGCCTACCGCGTGGCAGAAGAGGCGCATCGCGGACAAAAGCGCCATTCGGGCGAACCCTACATCAACCACTGCGTAGCCGTGGCAAGCATCCTCGCCGACCTGCGCATGCCGCCGGAAGTAATCGCTGCCGGGCTTCTGCACGACACCGTCGAAGACACCTCCCTCACCCTGGACGACATCGAACGCGACTTTGGGGAGGGGGTTGCCAAACTCGTCAACGGCGTGACCAAACTCACCAACCTGCCCCGCGTCTCGCGCGGCGACCAGCACGCCGCTGACGGCGGCAACGGCTCTCACCCTCCCGAAGAAGCCGAACATGCCAAACCCCGCAAACAGGACTTGAAATCTGAAACCCTGCGCAAGACCTTCCTTGCCATGGGCGAAGACGTGCGCGTCGTGCTCATCAAACTGGCAGACCGCCTGCACAACATGCGCACGCTCTACGCCGCCCCCGAGGAAAAGCAAAGGCGTATCGCCAAAGAGACCCTCGACATTTTCGCGCCGCTCGCCAACCGCCTCGGCATCTGGCAAATCAAGTGGGAATTGGAAGACCTGAGTTTTCGCTACGTCAACCCCGAAAAGTACAAGGAAATCGCCAGCCAGCTCAACGAAAAACGCCCCGACCGCGAAGCCCAAATCGAAGCCATCAAGAAGAACCTCAGCCAACTGCTCGCCAAACACAACATCCACGCCGAAATCAGCGGCAGACCCAAACACATCTACTCCATCTACAAAAAAATGACCCAAAAGGGGAAACCGTTCGACCTCGTGCGCGATGTGCGCGCTGTGCGCCTCATCGTGCCAGACATCCCCTCCTGCTACGCCGCGCTGGGCGTCATCCACACCCACTGGCGCCCCATCCCCGGCGAATTCGACGACTACATCGCCGCCCCCAAAGACAACTTCTACCAATCCCTGCACACCGCCGTCATCTACGACGACAAGCGCCCGCTGGAGGTGCAAATCCGCACTCCCGAAATGCACATGAACGCGGAATACGGCATCGCCTCGCACTGGCGCTACAAGGAAGGCGGGCGCGTCTCCGACAAGGCATTCGAAGACCGCATCAACTGGCTTCGCCGCATGATGGAATGGCGCTCGGAAGTGAGCGACGCCCAGGAATTCGTCGAAGGCATGAAGACCGACGTCTTCCAGGACCGCGTGTACGTCTTCACCCCGCGCGGCGACATCATTGACCTCGCCGCCGGCTCCACCCCCATAGACTTTGCCTACCACGTCCACACCGACATCGGTCACCGCTGCCGCGGCGCGCGCGTCAACGGCAAACTCGTCCCCCTGCACCAGGAACTGAAAACCGGCGACCAGGTCGAAATCCTGACGGCGAAGCGGGGCGGTCCCAGCCGCGACTGGCTCAACCCCAACCTGGGTCTCGTCAAAACCCAGCGCGCCCGTTCCAAAATCAAAGCCTGGTTCAAAAAGCAGGAAGTCGAACAAAACATCGCCCAGGGACGCGCCGCCCTCGAACACGAACTCCAGCGGCTTGGCATCACCGAAATGAACTTCGAGACCATGGCGCGCGAACTCGGCTACAAAACGCCGGACGAACTCTTCCTCGCCCTCGGCACCGGCGACCTGTCCATCAGCCGCGTCATCCGCCGCTTTGCCGAAACCGAAGAAAGCGCCGATGTGCTGGTGGCAGGCACGCCCGCCAAAGAAAGCGCCAGCACCGACACCATCGAAGTCGTCGGCTTGAAGGGTCTGCTTTCGCAAATGGCAAAATGCTGCACCCCCATGCCCGGCGACCAGATCGTCGGCTACATCACGCGCGGGCGCGGCGCCACCATTCACCGCCAGGACTGCCCCAACATTCTGCGCCTCAAAGACAAGGAGCGCCTCCTTCAGGTGGGCTGGGGCAAAGTGGAACGCACCTATCCGGTCTCCATCAAAGTCAAGGCATACGACCGTCAGGGCTTGATGGGCGACATCTCCACCCTGCTCGACGGCGAAGGCGTCAACATCGCCGACGTTTCCGTCAACGTCAACCGCACCCTCGCCGACCTGAACCTGACCATCGAAGTCAAAAACCTCGACCAACTCAGCCGCATCCTCAGCCGCATCGAAAACCTGCCCAACGTCATCGAAGCGCACCGCGTCAAACCAGGGTAATTCGATTTGCGATTTACGATTTGCGATTTTTGACTGCACTGAAAAAACCTTTTCTTACCACGAAGAACACAAAGACCACGAAGTTTTTTAAATCATCTTGCATCGAATTTCAAGATTC
>DAOUBY010000006.1:0-31451 GCA_034432325.1 Anaerolineales bacterium | reverse complement strand
GCGTCATTTTGTGGAAACAGCCCGAGGCGAGTCTGAACCGCTCTGCACGCTCGAAGACGGCATCATGGCGCTGCGTCTGGCGTTGGCGGCGCGTCAATCATCTGCTGAAAATTCTGTCATCAAGTTTCAAAACGCATGAGGTGTTGAATGCAAAAACGTAATTATCGAATATGGATCGAGATCGCCTTGATGCTGGCTGTATCCGCAGCGATTTATCTCCCATTCATTGCTCAGTTTGGATATTACAATGATGATTGGTATTCCATGTACGCCGCTCGTGTGGGTGGTACGCAGACCTTTCATGAAATGTACAGTATTGACCGTCCAGGACGTGCGTATGTCATGGCGCCGTTGTATGAACTCTTTCAGGGACATCCGCTTTATTACAACATCTCTGCATTTGTGTTCCGGGTTATGGGAGCCATTTGTCTGTTGTGGCTTCTGCGGATGATATGGTCCCGGCGGAAAAATGAAACATTCCTGACGGCGTTCCTCTTTTTGATTTACCCGGGGTTCCTCTCGATGCCGAATGCTATAGACTTTCAATCGCATCTGATTGGCATTGCTCTGGCTTTCATTTCATTGGCATTGAGCATCCTGGCGGTGCGCGGAGGGAGCCGTGCGTTGCGTCTCCTTTTGTGGGGTGGGGCTGTTTTGACCGGCTGGGCGTACCTGAGCCAGATGGAATATTACATCGGCTTTGAAGCGGTGCGCCTCTTGTTGATTGGATTGCTGGTCTGGCGGGAACATCGCGGCTGGAAAAATATGATTAATGGTGTCTTGTACAGGTGGCTTCCCTATTCAATCGTTCCCGGCTTTTATCTTTTCTGGCGTATTTTCTTGTTTGACAACAAACGCGCCACAACGGATGTCAGCCTCCAATTGGGAGCATTGATTAACGCGCCGCTGCCAACGCTTTATGCTTGGATCGGAGATGCCGTCCAGAGTTTCCTGAATGTTACCCTGCTTGCCTGGGGAGTGCCGCTGACTCAATTTTCCTTTGGGTTGGATATTTCCAACATGATGCGCGGCATGTCCCTTGCGATTATTCTGGCGCTTGTTTCTCTGCTGGTGATGGCTTGGGCAGGTGAAAAAAACGCTGAGATTGACGAATCAGGAGCGGACGAACAGCGGGAAATGCTGGTGATGGGACTTCTGTGGACGATTGTCGGGCTCATAGTAGTCATCATGGCAAACCGTGCGGTTACGTTCCCGATTTACTCACGTTATGGGCTGGTCAGTGCGGGAGGCGCAATCATGGCTCTGGTCGCCGGGCTTTCTTTTTTGACCGAGCATCGTCTTCGATTGGGAGTGATAGGGTTCCTCATCTTCTCGGCGGCTTTCACGCATTATGGGAATGGCCTCTATCATGCCCGCCTGTCACAAAGTATGCGCGCCTTTTGGTGGCAGGTTTCGTGGCGTGTGCCCCAATTTGTTGAGGGATCCACACTCATTGCAAGTTACCCGGGCAGCGGTATCCGCGAAGATTCCTTCGTTTGGGGACCTGCCAACCAGATTTACTATCCCTACCGCGTCAACCCACACCGCATTCAAGCGGGAGTGTCCGCCATTTTGCTTGACCATGATGCCGTGGTCAGGATTCTGAATCGTGAAGGTCAGGTCTTCCGCAAACATATCATCGTGGACACCTACAGAAATTATGGCAATTTCGTCATTCTCACCCAGCCCGCCCCCTTTTCTTGTGTGCAGGTGATTGACGGTTCCCAGCCGGAATATTCCCGTTACGAGATTGACCCGATACTCGTCATCGGTCCTTATTCCGAGATCGAACATATTTCGTTGGACGCGGAATTCAAAACGCCGCCGGCATTCCTTTTTGGTCCCGAGCCGCCGCATGGTTGGTGCTACTACTATGAAAAAGCGTCCTATGAACGCCAGCGTGGCAACTGGCAGGAGGTCTTAAAACTTGGCAATGAAGCGCTCGAGAAAGGGTTTTTGCCAACCGATCACATTGAATGGATGCCTTTCTTACAGGCGTATGCGCGGAATGGAAATATAGACCGCTTGATTGAAATAAAGCGATATATGAGAAAGGCTGATCCATTTGTGCTTTTGCAGGTTTGCAAGAGTCTCAACTCGATATCAACCTTGGATGAGAAAACCAGAGGAGTAATAGATACTTATTATTGTGTAGAATAACGTCTCAAGGCTGTCGAAAACTATAATCCAAAATTCACCCGCTGAATTTTGATTATAATAGCGCCCTCTGTCTGAATGTCCAGATGTTGGAAGTCTATACTCAAGGAGTACTCATGCTACTGTGGCTCCAATTAAGAGATGTTCACCGCCTCTTTCTCAACGATTTGTCTGATCCCGCTTAAAGGACCTTTCCCTTCCCCAAAACTTTTCCTGTACCATGACACATTTCAATAATCTTTTCGCCTCAAACCGAGCACAAAACGCACTGGCTATTCTTGTCATTGCGCTGTTTGCATTCGTCAACATTGTCAGCGTGCGCCGAGAATTTTCCCTGACCCGCGATGAGGACAAGCATTATCAATATGGATGGAATGTCATCAACGGAAATTCAACCCGCTTCGACGACAGCAAAATGCCTGTCAGCGCCTTGAACGCCCTGCCTGCCAAACTTGCCGAACTGACCGGGAACGAACGCCTGATCCGCATTGCAAGCAGGTTCTATGTTGCCCGCTCCGTCACGATATTCTTTTCCTGCCTTGTGGCTTTCCTTGTCTTTTACTGGGCACGGAAATTATACGGATTTGTACCAGCTGTGTTTTCCCTGCTGTTATATGTCCTCGACCCGAACATTATCGCCCATTCACAACTGGTAACAACGGATCTTTATGTAACCGGAGCGATTGCCTTTGCATTCTTTCGCCTTTGGATGTTTGCAAATGACCGTACCTGGCAGAATGGATTATGGTGCGCCTTCGCACTCGGCATCAGTCAATTGGCAAAGTATACGGCGATCGTGCTCTATCCATTGTTCCTGATTGCCCTGCTTGCATTTGACCTGTCGAAATGGGGCAGGGCAATGCGCAAAAAAGAAACAGCAGGAAAGTTTATCCTGCGATATTTGAAATACACGTTTGTTGCTGCCCTGGTTTCCATCATTGTCATCAATGTCGGTTTTCTTTTTAATCGCACTTTTACGCCTTTCGGTGAGTTTACTTTTCGATCGTATCTGTTCCAGGATATTCAAAAAAGTCTACCAATTCTTGGACAATTCCCGGTGCCGGTGCCATACCCCTATCTGCAGGGCATTGACCTGATCCGCTTTAACGAACAGACCGGCGCCTCTTATGGAAATATCTATCTGTTAGGACATCTGAGCGCTGTAAAAGGGTTCCCAGGGTACTTTATTGTTGCGTCTCTTCTTAAGGTTCCAATTGCTACGCAGGTAATCTTGATCCTTGCATTGATCTTGTATTGCTCCAGAAAAAATCGAAGGATAGACTTCTTCAAAAATGAAATTTTTCTTTTGCTTTTCGTCGCAGTCTTTACCATCTATCTTAATTTTTTCTACAATGCGCAGATAGGCATACGGCATTTCCTGCCTGTTTTCCCCTTGTTATACGTTTTTTCCGGCAATCTGTTTGCAGGCTGGAAGGATTTCTCCGCTGTGCAGAAGTCACTTAGTTGGGGGTTGATTGCATATCTATTGGCTTCGACTTTCTCATACTACCCCTACAATATCAGTTACTTTAACGAAATTGTATGGGACAGGACACAAGCCTACAAGTATCTCGCCGATTCGAATATTGATTGGGGGCAGGGACGAAAAGAACTACGGGAATATCTTTCCAACAACCCGGATGCCATCTATCAACCTGCAAAACCCCGCTACGGGCAGATAATTGTCAGTGTGAATAATCTTGTTGGTATCACCATAGATCCTGGCAAATATGCCTGGCTCAGGGAAAATTTTGAGCCGGTTGATACAATTGCCTATACTTTCCTGATATACGATATTTCACCGGCGGAATTCGATGTCATGTGCAGGATAACAGATTATTGCAGATAATGAATGCGCTGGACCACAAGATTCCAGTGATTTGGAAGAAGAGGTATGAGTAAAAAGAACATTCTTGTCATCGCATTGCTTCTTCTTGTTTCAGCAGCCGCGTTCCTGCCCGTGATCAGTCGCATCGGGTATATGAACGATGACTGGTATCTAATGTACTCTGCCAAAGTATATGGACCGCGCGTCTTCATTGACATCTTCAGTGTGGACCGCCCGGCGCGCGCATTGGTCATGATGACTGCCTATACCCTGTTTGGAGACAACCCGCTGTATTACAACCTGAGCGCCTATGCCTTCCGCTTGATCTCGGGCTTGGCGTTTTTCTGGCTGCTGCGAATGTTATGGCCGCGTCAACAGGGTGTGTTGCTCATTGCCGCTTTGTTCTACTTGATTTATCCCGGCTTTCTTTCACAAGTCAACGGCATTGACTATCAGTCTCAAATGGTCAGCCTGGCGGCGGCTTTGCTCTCGATTGCTCTGTCTGTCAGGGCATGGTTCAGCCGCCGATTATCCGAGAAGGCGCTGATGCTGATTGCAGCCACATTGCTGGGCTGGCTTTATCTGGGATTGGTGGAGTATTTTCTGGGTTTCGAGTTTCTTCGTTTGGGTGCGCTGTTGATTCTGACGAATCGCGAGAATGGTTCCTGGCGCCACCGCCTGCAAAACGGAGTTAAAGCCTGGCTTCCCAACATTTTCATCCCCCTGGTGTTTTTGGTTTGGAGGCTGTTTTTCTTCGAAAGCAAGCGCGGCGCAACGGATATCGGCTTGCAACTGGAGAATTTTTCGAACTCGCCCCTGCTTGTGATGTTTTGGTGGGGTGTCAAATTGCTGGCAGATGCGGTTGACGTGCTGTGGCTTGCGTGGGGCGTCCCTTTTTCGAATTTGTTGCGGGTTTTGCGGCCGCGTCACATCCTGTTGGGTTCCGCCGTCGCCATTTTCATGACATGGGTCGCATATAAGTTGACGAACGTACATTCGGATGTTACCGACGAAGGGGAAAAAACCGTTTGGCACAAGGAAATGGTCTTTTTGGGTGCAGGAATGTTGGTTGCGGGGTTGCTCCCCGTCATTCTGGTGAACCGTGAAGTGGATTTTGTGAATTTTACGCGCTATTCATTGGCAGGCGCGGCAGGCGCCTGTCTCCTGATGAGCGTTTTTCTGTTCCACTTTATTACGTCAAAACATCTTCGCTGGGCGCTGATTATGGTTTTGTCAACCCTCGCCGTCCTTACACATCATGCCAATGGGTTGCAGGCATCCATCCAAACGAAGATGATGAACGAATTCTGGTGGCAGGTCAGTTGGCGGGTACCCCAGATCGAAAAAGGAACAACACTAATCGCTAATTACCCATTGGGCAATATTCAGGAAGATTATTTTGTATGGGGACCGGCCAACCTTGTTTATTATCCCTACAAAGTCGAGGATAAGGCTCGAATACATCCTGCATTGTTTGCGGTTGTGCTCAATGACCAAACCATAAACAAAATTCTTGTTCGCAGCGGTGAGGAATACGATAACCGTAAAAACATCATTACCTATGCTGATTATGGAGATATTCTTATCCTGAGCCGTCCATCTCCTGCCTCCTGTGTTCAACTGCTTGATGGAACACAACCGGAATTATCAGAGTTCGAAAGGGACAGCGTCATGCTTGTCGCATCATTTTCAGATGCGGGGAATGTCATCGTGGACGCCGAAACTCACACTCCCCCCTCGATGGTCTTTGGTGAAGAGCCGCCGCATACCTGGTGCTATTATTATGAACAAGCCAGCCTTGCCCGTCAGCGAGGAGAATGGGGCGATGTAGTGAAACTCGGCAATGAGGCGCTCGAGAAAGGTTTCCTTCCACAGGATTACATTGAATGGATGCCGTTCCTGCAGGCTTACGCACGGGATGGCAATACCGACCGCTTGATCGAGATAAAACGGCACATGCGAAAGGCTGATCCATTTGTATTCTTACAGGTTTGTCAAAGCCTTGCTTCCATACAGGGGCTGGATGAGCAAACCATTGGGGTAATCAACGCCAATTACTGTAAGAAATAATGTCTCCTTACCGCGAATTCGGGGTAAACCCCTCTTTGTCATCTCGAACGCAGCGAGACATCCTGCCAGCCATCAGCCGCAAGACATCTCAATCGCAAAAAGCGCTCCTTCGATGTGCCAAACGGGGCGCTTGCCATTATCCCGAACTGACGTTCCCTACCTTCGAACGGTAACCAACCCAAAATTCACCCGCTGAATTTTGAGTTATAATTGCGGTCTGCGTCTGAAGATTTCAGATTTCGGAAGTCTCACAGACTTCCGAAGTCCTTATGTCAAGGAGAACTCATGTCAAAAGCGAAATTGATCACCCCCTACGGGGGAAAACTGGTGAATCTGGTTGCCGATGGAAAGGAGCGCGAGGAACTGCTCGCCCGCGCGCCGAAACTTTCCTCCATCAAAATCACCATGCGCAATCTGTGCGACCTCGAACTGCTTGCCACCGGCGGTTTTTCGCCCCTCGCCACCTTCATGGGCAAAGCGGATTACGAACGCGTCCTGCACGAAATGCGCCTTGCCGACGGGACCCTCTTCCCCCTTCCCATCACACTGACGGCAGACCCAAAGGAACTGCCCACCGTCGGCGAAGACATTGTCCTGCGCAACGCCAACAACGACGTCATCGCCATCATGACCCTCGAAGAAGTCTATCACTGGGACCCCGCCACCGAAGCCGCCCTTGCCTACGGTTCCAACGACCCGCGCCACCCCATGGTTTCCGAAATGGAACGCTGGGGCAAGGTCTGCATTTCGGGACCGCTCAAGGTGGTCAACCTCCCCAAGTATTATGACTTCGTCGAACTGCGGCGCACGCCCGCCCAGGTGCGCGCCATGCTGGAAGAGATGGGACACGACAACGTCGTCGCCTTCCAGACGCGCAACCCCCTGCACCGCATCCACGAGGAACTCACCAAGCGCGCCGCCGCCCAGGTGCAGGGTTCGCTCCTCATCCATCCCGTCGTCGGCATGACCAAACCCGGCGACGTGGATCACTACACCCGCGTCCGCATCTACAAGGCGCTGGTCGAGAACTACTACGACAAGAAAAGCACCCTGCTCAGCCTGCTCCCCCTTGCCATGCGCATGGCGGGACCCAAAGAAGCCCTCTTACACGCCATCATCCGCCGCAACCACGGCGCCAACCACTTCATCGTCGGGCGCGACCATGCAGGACCCGGCAAGGATTCCACCGGCAAACCGTTCTACGGTCCGTACGACGCGCAGGAGATCATGCAAAAGTACGAGGCGGAGATCGGCGTCAAGATGATTCCCTTCGAGGAACTCGTCTATCTTCCCGACGAAGACCGCTACGTGGAGCAGAAAGACGTGCCGCCCGGCGCGCGCACGCTCAACATCTCAGGTACGCAGGTGCGCGACGAATATCTTGCCAAGGGCAAACTCCTGCCCGAATGGTTCACCCGCCCCGAAACCGCCGAAATCCTGCGCGAAATGTACCCCCCGCGACACAAACAGGGCTTCTGCATCTGGTTTACCGGCTTGAGCGGCTCGGGCAAGAGCGCCACCACCCAGGTGCTCACCTCCCTCCTGCTCGAACGCGGACGCCAGATCACCGTCCTCGACGGCGATGTAGTGCGCACCCACCTCTCCAAAGGACTCGGCTTCAGCAAGGAAGACCGCGACACCAACATCCTGCGCATCGGCTTTGTGGCGGGCGAAATCGTCCGCGCGGGCGGAGTGGTCATTTGCGCCGCCATCAGCCCCTACCGCGCCACCCGCAACGAAGCGCGCAAGATGGTCGGCGAAAACTTCATCACCGTATACATGGACACCCCTGTCGAAGTCTGCGAACAGCGCGACGTGAAAGGTCTCTACGCCAAGGCGCGCCAGGCAATGCAGGAAGGCAAACCCATGGGCTTCACCGGCGTGGACGATCCCTACGAGCCGCCCATTGACCCCGAAATCACGCTCAAAGGCTACGGCTCCACCCCCGAAGAAAACGCGCGCATCATCATCCAATATCTCGAAGAAAAGGGATATTTGAACCACAACTAAAATTGGAATATCATCCTGACCGGGCGGGGGCGACCCCGCCCTCCCTGTCCTTTCCATGACCCTCCGCATCCCTCCCCGCCTCGCTTCGCTCCTGACCCTGATCCTGCTCGCCGCCACTGGCACGTTTCTCGTCCTTCGAGCCACCCCCGAAGGCTTGCATCTCTCCGACGATTCGATTGCCTACATTGCCGGCGCGCGCAGTCTGCTGGCGGGCGAAGGCTACCGTGCGATCTGGCTGGAGAGCAGCCGCCCGGTGACGCACTTCCCGCCGGGCTTTTCCTCCGCCCTGGCGTTCCTCGGCTTGTTCGGGCTGGAGCCTCTGCGCGGGGCGCGCTTTCTCAACGCCCTGCTCTTCGGATTCAACGCCGCCCTGCTGGGCATCCTCGTCTGGCGGATGACTCCCTCGCTCATCGCCGGGCTCGTTGCCGCCGCGCTGTTCGTCGCCAGCGGCGACCTGCTCCAGGTTCACGCCGCCGCCATGAGCGAGCCGCTTTTCATCTTCCTCTCCCTGCTCTCTTTTTGGATGTTCGACCTGTATTTCGAACTCCCGCCCTCCTCGGTGGGACGCGGCATCGCCGGCGAATGGTGGTGGCTTGCCGCCTGCGGAGTCTTTGCAGGCATGGCGTACCTCACGCGCTACGCCGGGCTGGCGCTGGCTGCCACGTTTCTTGCTGCCATCCTCATCCTGCGCTCCACCTGGCGCAAGCGGTTCACCAGCATCGCCATCTTCCTGGCGGGCTTCCTGCCCTTTGCGCTGGGATGGGCGCTCCGCAACCGCCTGGTCGCTGAAAACGCCACCAACCGCGTCCTTGCCTGGCACCCCATCACCGCCGAAAACCTGCAGTGGGGCGTGTACACCTTCTCCAGTTTCCTCATCCCTGTGGAAGAATGGCGGCGGGCGCTGGCAAAACAGCCCTATCTGCTCGAGGGGCTGATTCTCCTCGTCCTCGGCGCAGCGCTGACGTGGACACTGCTTCAGGTGAAGCACCACCTCTCGAAACCGAGACAGGCGGCAGAGTTGAAAAGAGGCGGAAAAGAATCGCGCGAGGTGATCTCGTTCACCACAGGGCTCTACATCGCCGCCTACCTCGCCTCCATCGTCGCTTCCATGACCCTCTTCGACGCCGCCACCAAATTCAAACTGCGCATTCTGTCTCCCGTGTTCGTCGGTCTGCTCATCCTGCTGGCGGCGTTTGGAATCTGGCTTCGTAAAAAGAACCGCCCGCTGGCGATTGCAGCCGTCATCCTGCTGATGGGGCTTTCGGTGTACAAACAATCCGTCACGCTGGCGCACTGGTCGCAGGGCGGGCTGGGATACGCCTCCTTCCAGTGGTACGACTCGCAGGCAATGGCGTATCTGCGCAGTCTGCCCGAAGGCGTGAGCATTTACACCAACGAACCCGCCGCGGTCTATCTCTACACCGGGCGCGGCGCGCGCGTCCTGCCCAGCCGCTACGACTCGGCAACCGCCCGCGAACGCCCCGGCTTCGAAGCCGCTATTGCCGCCATGCAGGCAGACATTTTACAGGGCAAAGCAGTGCTGGCGTTATTCGGCGGCGGAGAGAACGCCCTTGGCGACACGGACATGCTGACCAGCGGCTTGACCCTTGCCTTCAAAGGGCAGGGCGACGCCATCTACACAAAACCATGAGGCACGTATGCACATCCAGAAAAAATTCGACCTGACCGGGCGCGCAGCGGTCGTCACCGGAGGGGCGGGACTGCTCGGCGCGGAATTTTGCCGCACCCTCGCGGAAGCGGGCGCCTCGGTGGCTGTGGTGGACCTGAACGCCGCCTCTGCCAACGGGACGGCTGACGCGCTCTCGAAAAACGGATACCACGCCCTTGCCGTCCCCACCGACATCACCCAGCCGGAGTCCGTCCGCGCGATGGTGGAAAAGGTACTCTCCGCCTTTGGGCGGCTCGACATCCTCGTCAACAGTGCGGCGCTCGACCCCAAATTCGACCCGCACGCTGTCAGGAAGGGCATGGCGCCCGGCGCCTTCGAGGACTATCCGCTGGACCAATGGAACGCCGCCCTGAACGTCAACCTGACCGGCATGTTCCTCGTCACGCAGGCGTGCGTCCAGCCGATGCTTGCCCAGGGAAAGAGGGGCAGCATTGTCAACATCTGCTCCACCTACGGGCTGAACGGTCCCGACCAGCGGATTTACATCAAGGACGGTCAGCGTGTGGCGTACAAGCCGGTCTATTACACGGTGACCAAAGCAGGCGTGCTGGGCTTCACCAAATACCTCGCCGCCTACTACGCCGGCACCGAGATTCGCGTCAACGCGCTCACGCCCGGCGGCGTGTTCAACGATCACGAAGAATACTTTGTCCGCAACTATTCCGCCAAAACCATCCTCGGGCGCATGGCAAACAAGGACGAGATGAACGGCGCCTTGCTCTTCCTCGCCTCCGACGCTTCCTCCTACATGACCGGCGGCAACCTGGTGGTGGATGGCGGCTGGACGAGTTGGTAATCACCAATCACCAACACCAATGACCGAAACCCTCGCCCTCATCCCTGCGCGCGGCGGCTCGAAAGGCATCCCGCGCAAGAACATCAAACCGTTTGCCGGCTTCCCGCTGATTGCCTGGAGCATCGCGGCGGGATTGCAGGCAAAGAGCGTCTCCCGCGTCATCGTTTCGACGGATGATGAGGAGATTGCGGCAGCGGCGCGCGAGTGGGGCGCGGAGGTTCCCTTTTTGCGCCCGCCCGAACTGGCGCAGGACCGCACGCCCGATTTCCCGGTCTTTGAACATGCCCTGAAGCGGCTGAAGGAGACCGAAGGCTACGTGCCGGATGTGGTGGTGCAACTGCGCCCCACCTCGCCCATCCGCCCGAGGGACATGGTGGACAGCGCGGTCAAAATCCTGCTGGAAAACGCAGATGCCGACAGCGTGCGCGGCGTGGTGCCTGCCGCCCAGAACCCTTTCAAGATGTGGCGCTTTCACGGCGCCGATAAACCGCTGACGCCTCTGCTGGAAGTGGAGGGCATCGCCGAGCCGTACAACGCGCCGCGCCAGATTCTTCCGCCCGCCTACTGGCAGACCGGTCACATTGACGCCATCCGCACCGCCACCATCACGCGCAAGAACTCGCTGACCGGGAACGTGGTCTATCCGCTGGTCATTGACCCGCGCTACACGGTGGACATTGACACCCCTGCCGACTGGGCGAAGTACGAGGCGCTGGTCTATCAGGGCGGGCTGGACATGGTCACGCCGGATGGGAAACGCCGCCGCCCCATGCCCCAACGGGTCGAACTCATTGTCTTCGATTTCGACGGCGTCTTCACCGATAACCGTGTGTGGACCGACCAGGACGGACGCGAGTCGGTGGCGGCGTCGCGCAGCGACAGCATCCGCTTTGGGGAGCTGCGCGCGCAGGGCGTCGAACTGCTCATCCTTTCCTCGGAGCCGAACCCCGTGGTGGCAGCGCGCGCGAAAAAGATCGGGGTGGAGGTCATTCAGGGGGTGGGGCTGCAGGATAAGGGGCGTGTGATTCGCGATGTCCTCGAGCAGAAAAAGGTCAAAGCGGAGAACGTCGTGTATGTGGGCAATGATCTCAACGACCTGCCGTGTTTTGAGGTTGCCGGCTGGGCGGTGGCAGTGGCAGACGCCTTCCCCGAAGTGATTCGGGCGGCAGATTACGTCCTGAGCCGCCCCGGCGGGCATGGCGCGGTGCGGGAGTTGTGCGAAATCATTTTGAAACATCTTTCCGCATAGGCGGCGTTAGAGAACCGCCGCATGTGCGCAATTCAAGGAGAACCCATGACTCGTGAAATCAAACTCGGTAACAGAATGGTGGGCGACGGTCACCCCGCCTATGTGATTGCGGAAATTGGCATCAACCACAATGGCGATTTGGAAATCGCCAAGCGCATGATTGACGCGGCGGTACATGCCGGTGCGGATGCGGTCAAGTTCCAGAAGCGCACGCCGGAGGTTTGCACGCCGCCCGAACAGCAAAAGCAGATGCGCGAAACGCCCTGGGGCTACATCACCTACCTCGAGTACCGCTACAAGGTGGAGTTCAACGAGGAACAGTACCGCGAAATTGACCGCTACTGCCGCGAAAAGGGCATCGCCTGGATGGTCTCGGTGTGGGATGAGCCTTCGGTGGACTTCATGGAGAAGTTCGACACGCCCGCCTACAAGATTCCCTCCGCCTCGCTCACCGACCACAACCTGCTGAAGTACGCCCGCCAGACCGGCAAGCCGCTCATCCTCTCGACGGGCATGTCCACCATGGAGCAGATTCACCGCGGCGTGGAAGCGGCTGGCACGGAAAACCTTGTGCTTATGCACTGCACCAGCACCTACCCCTGCGAGCCGGAAGAGTTGAACCTGCGCATGATCGAAACCCTGCGCCGCGAATTTCCGAACGTTCCCATCGGCTATTCGGGGCATGAGGTGGGGCTGGTCCCCTCGGCAATTGCGGTTGCCTTCGGCGCCTGCATGGTGGAACGCCACCTCACCCTCGACCGCGCCATGTGGGGCAGCGACCAGGCTGCCTCGGTGGAGCCGGGCGGGTTCGAGCGCCTCGTCAAATACATCCGCGTGACCGAAGCCTCGCTCGGCGACGGCGTGAAGAAGGTGTACGCGAGCGAAATGTCCTCGCTGAAGAAACTGCGCCGCGTCAACGGCGAAGAGTGAGCGGAGAACGCATGGCGTTGATGCAAGACATTCGCCGCCTTGCCCGCCCCTGCGGGAAGACCGCCCAGGCTGTGCTGCGCTGGAAGCGTTTGTCTTTCGATGAAGCGCCGCCGGTCTTCGGCAACGCCAAACCCAAGAGCGGCTCTCATCTGCTGCTGCAAATCCTCAACGGCTTCACGCAAATCATGCCGTACAAGTACGTGGCGGCAGACCCCATCCGCACCATCACCAAAGACGGCAGACGGCGCACGGCGGAAGAGATCCTGGCAGACTTGAAAGCCATCCCGCCGGGCGTCATTGGCTGGGGCTATGTGGACGCCACCCCCGAAAACGTCTCTTTCCTGACCCTTCGGCAGGCGCCGGGCAGCGCCTCGAGCGGGCGCGTCAACTACTTCATTTACCGCGACCCCCGCGATATGCTCGTCTCACACGTCTTCTTCGCCACCGACATGCATGAAGAACACGGCATGCACGCCTACTACCAGTCCCTGCCCGATTTGGGCGAGCGGCTCAAAACGGCAATCACCGGCATCGAGCGAGAAGGCATGAAGATGGTCAGCGTGAAGCAAAGGTATGAAGGCGTCTTTCAATGGCTGGAAACCCCCGGTGTGCTTTGCCTGCGCTTCGAAGACCTGATCAACAACCGCGAGGCAGCGCTCCATGCCATGCTCGACGAAGTGGAAAAGACCGGCTACAAAATTCCCACCCCGCGCGAAAAAGCGCTCGCCGTGCTGACCGAAGCCATCCAGCCGAAGAAGAGTCACACCTTCCGTTCGGGCAGGACCGGCGGCTGGAAGCAATATTTCACCGACGAGCACAAGTCCCTGTTCAAGGAAGTGGCGGGAGATTTGCTGATTCGGCTGGGGTACGAAAAGAACAACGACTGGTAATGAAATCGCTGAACGAGTTCTTCACCCAACGCCTCAAACGCGGAGCGGTTCGCCGGCTGAACAACCTCAAAATTGCGCGCGCGGCGCGGGAGGTGGCGCGCCGCGAACCGCCTCCTGCCGGCGCGCCGGTGGTCTTCTTCAAGGCTTCTTCGGGCATAGACGACCTCTCGTGGAACAGCGGTTTTCATCTGCTGGCTTCGTGGGCGCTGCGCCTCAAGGGCATCCCTGTGGCGTACTTTGCCTGCAATGCCGGCATGAGCAAGTGTGTGCTGGGAACGAATCGAGACGCTCCGCATCGGGCGATGCCGTGCAGGTCGTGTGTCTATCAATCGCGGACGTTGTACACGGGCGCAGCGACGAAAGCCGAAGGTCACAGGTCGCAGGTTGGGTGGTTTGAGTATCGGCGGGACGAGGAATTGGCATCGCGCATCCAGAATTTATCCGTCCCCGAACTTTCCACTTTCCACTTTCGAGATCTTCCGCTTGGACCTCTCTGCCTGCCCGGCCTGCGCTGGATTCTGCGGATTCATCACTTGCAGGATGATGAGAACACACGTTACCTCCTGCGTGAGTACATCCTCTCCGCCTGGAATGTGGCGCAGAAATTTTCGGATTTTCTCGATCAGACTCAGCCGAGGGCTGTGGTGGTGTTCAACGGGCAGTTCTACCCCGAAGCGACCGCGCGCTGGGTGGCGCAAAAGCGCGGCATCCGCGTCATCACGCATGAGGTGGGGCTGCAGCCCGCCTCCGCCTTTTTTACCGACGGCGAAGCGACCGCCTACCCCATCCGCATCCCCGACGAATTCGACTTGAACGAAGAACAGAACGCCCGGCTGGATGCCTACCTTGCCAAACGCTTTCAAGGTGACTTTACGATGGCAGGCATCAAATTCTGGGCGGATATGAAAGGACTGGACGAGGCATTTCTGCAAAAGGCGGCCGGCTTCAAACAAATCGTGCCGCTGTTTACCAACGTCATCTTCGATACCAGCCAGCCGCACGCCAACACGGTCTTCGAGGATATGTTCGAGTGGCTGGACCTGGCGCTGGAGGTCATCCGCGCTCACCGTGAGACGCTGTTCGTCATCCGCGCGCACCCCGACGAGCTGCGCGTGCGCAAATCCAGCCGCGAGACGGTTCAGGCTTGGGTGGACAGGCATGAGGTCCAAAAAGAACCGAATGTGGTCTTTGTAAGCCCCACCGAGACGTTGAGTTCCTACGAGTTGATTCAAAAGTCCAAGTTTGTGATGATCTACAATTCGACGATTGGGCTGGAGGCGTCCATCATGGGGGCGGCGGTGTTGTGTGCGGGCAGGGCGCGCTTCACGCAATATCCGACGGTTTTCTTCCCTCAAAGTGTGGAAGCCTACAGGGCGCAACTGGAGAATTTTTTGAACGCAGAGCGCATCGAAGCGCCGGCGGAGTTTCGGCGCAACGCGCGGCGGTTTTTGTATTACCAGTTGTTTCGCACCTCCCTGCCGTTTGGCGATTTTCTCGAACCCTCCGTGCGGACGACGCAAACGCGCCTCAAGTCTTTCCCGTTGGAGGCTTTGCTCGAGTCGCAGGCAATTCAGGCGATTTTGGACGGGATTTTGAACGATGGGGATTTTTTGCTGAAAGAGTGAAGGTCAACGTCCATCCACTTGAAGGATGGAGAGCCAGCCCAATTCAATTTTTTTTATTCTCTCCGGATAATTGAGAAGCAAGTCATTGAACGAATTTACATCCGAGCCTTGGATGAGTAGAAACTGAATATCGTATTTTTCGATGATTGCCATCTTGTCCTGTGGGGCAGACTCTTTTGAAAACAACCTTTGCATATCGGCTATTCTTTCCAACCGCTGGCTTTCGGGAAAGTAGGACATACTCGAAGGCTGTGCGATGCGGAATGTAATCAATTTGGATTTGAATGATACCGCCGGAATGAGATCATTCAAACGTTCTGAGCCAGCCACGTATGCCTGATTGGCTATCAAGCGGTCCAATTGCTGACCTGCGGTTGCCAGCCCGCTATATCGTTGAGACTTGGCTGAAAACTTTTCAAGGTCTGGCAGGTTGTTTTCGCGCATGTAGAGGAAGAAGATTCCCAGCGTGAGAAAGGCGATGGTCAATAGCAGCCAGGTTGAGGGGAGGGGAGAAGCGGATGTGGTCCGGTCAAGAAGTAATCTGGCTTTGAGGAGGTCTCTAATTTTCAACAGGGCATACACGGCGCTCAATCCAAAGGGGAACAGCCAGAGCGCACGTTCGAGCATCCAGGCAGAGAGGAAATAGCCGACGCCCCATCCAGTGATGGGAAACCACACCAGTATGCCCAGAAGAAAGCAAGCCAGGATGAACGCGGCGGATGGTTTTGTTTTGACCTCCTTGAGTGCAAACGCCGCTGCAAGGAAGGGGAATACAAGCCAGCCCCGCGCCGCAAGCGGTTGGGGAATTGGTGTTTTTTCTGCGAAGGGAAGTTTCATGTCCAGTATGGAGGGATTGAAACCGTAAAATGGAGTGTCGCCCCATCTTTGAATCATGCTCTCAAGTCTGCCTTGAAGGAGAATATCCTGCACTGTATAGGGGATCTCACCCTGAGAAGGTGTGTTGACAAAACGGAGCGCAACATGGGGTAGTAGAAGCGCAGTCAGGAAGGTTATGAGGATGAATTTCCGCGCTGGGGGAGTCTTTTTCCCGCTGAGAAGGATAAGCATGCCGGCAATGAAGGCGGAATACGCCAATATGACCGGATGCATGAGGGTCAGGCTGACGCCCGTAAGCAGGAGGATGATCAAATGACGCTTTGATGGGTGTTCTATTGACCAGACAAGGCTTTGAAAGAAGACTGGCGCGAGGATGAATGCGGCAGTGGCTTTATCAGCGCTGAGTTGTGTGTAGAAGGGCGCGCCAGGGTGCAGGTACTCAGAAAGCAGCAGAAGGAAAGCCAGTTGGAGGATGACCGATGCGCCTGCCGCGCGAGGGGAGAATTTCAGCGTGCGCGCCAGTTCATACCAACCCGAAACGGAAATAAAAACGAGGAAGGGTTCGTAATATCCATTCAGCAGGAGGATGCCCGGTATGTTGCTGAGATTGGCAAGAAGGGCTTGCGCAAAGGGGGCGCTCATAATCCAGAACCGAGGATGGACAGGTTCCGGCACCCCAAGGATGACATCGTTGAAATCCAGGCGGGGAGAATGCTGCCAGTTTGTGAGGTAGGCGAGATAGGTGAGGTCGTCGTCGGTGATGACACGCTGGATGACGATCAAAGTAGCAGCCAGCGCGGCAAGGATGATCAGCGTTACCGTCAGCAGTTCGTTTTTGCGAAGCGGTTGGATTTGAAACCTTATTCCCTTCTGCAAAACAAGGCGCAGATACAGAATCAGGGACACAGTTCCGATTGCCGCCATGATGAATTTGACGGTCTCAAATGAATAGTGAAACAATCGCCCCGCTGTGCCAAGCATGGCAAGGATCAAGTGGGAGATGACAAACCCAAATGTTATATGGCTGAAAGTGAAGGCGGAGCGGCTGGCAAGCAGACCGAAGACACACATCCCCGGAGCGATAAAAAGAATCAGGGCAATGCCCAGCCTGAACCAGAGATGGGGATTTAGACTCTTCTGCCAGGGGAGATACCAGCAGGCGAGCCAGGCGAGAATTATGAGAAGCGCCAGCAGTAGATGTTTATCTTCTCTCAGGCGGAAAATACTGGGCGATGGGCGCATGAGGCAATTATAATGGCTCGGAAGTTCAATCCAGATATATCAAATAGTCACAGCATGCAGCCACCTAAAATCTCCATTGTTACCCCCTCTTTGAATCAAGGCGAATTTATCGAGGAAACGATTCTTTCAGTGTTATCGCAAAATTATCCGCACCTGGAATATCTTGTCATGGATGGCGGCTCTTCGGATAACACAATCAAGGTGTTGGAAAAATATTCGGACAGGATCAGGTGGATCAGTGAGGCGGATGAAGGACAGACCAATGCCATCAACAAAGGCTTGCGGCTGACTGACGGAACGATTGTAGGCTACCTGAATGCAGACGACGCCCTGTTGCCCGGCGCGCTCTGGAAAGTTGCCGATGCGTTTCTCCGTCATCCCGATGCAATGTGGGCAATTGGCAAGTGTCAAATCGTTGACGAGAAAAACAACGAAATCAGGATGCCGGTCACAAGGTATAAGAATCTTTTGCTCAGAATGGGAGGTTTTCCTTTATTGGTGATGACAAACTATATCTCCCAGCCATCCACATTTTGGCGCAGAGAGGCTCTGGACACCGTTGGCTTTTTGGATGAAAACCTGCATTATGTCATGGACTACGATTACTGGCTCAGGTTGTATTCGCATTATTCCCCGATATTCATTTCGGAATATCTGGCGGCTTTCAAGATCCATCCGTCTTCAAAAACGACCAGCATGGGGCACATGGAGGCTTATATTGAGGAGGAAAAACGCGTAATCAGGCGGTATACCAAGTCCCTGTGGCTTTTGCTCCTGCACGATTTTCACCGCTTGTTCATGACAATGACTTATTCGATCATAAACCGTAAGGATACATAGAGCGCTTTTTTTGAGCGCGGCGGGCGCGAAATCCAATTTCATGCGCTGCATCAGAAAGATGTTATCGGTACTTCATGAAAGCGTGTATTCTCCAATGCCAGAGTTGTCTCAGAGAACGCAATTACGCGTAGCCTTCTTGATGATTTACAAATTCAGTGCTTCACGAAAGCGCGTATTTGGCGGTCTCTACCGCCGGATTTGCGTTAGAGAGCGCAAGTTACGCAGGGTTTTCGTGATCTACTGAAATTATCCTTCATCGTCTTGATTGTTTAAACTGGCAAGATGAAGGCGGATGGCAGCAAGCTGGCTGGCGATCAGTCCAAGGAAAAAGAACAGGGCGCCTAAAACGATCGCCAGCATTGCGCCGACGCTCACCCCGCGTCCCGCAATGACAATCGGTATCCCCCAAAGCAGACCAACGGATATACAGAATATCGAGAGCGGCAGGAAGATTCTCAGCGGGTTGACCAGCATGGTCAGCCCCAGGATCTCCATGACCGTTTGGAATGCAGTATGAGTGCTGATGGAACTTGTCCCCCCGATTCGTTTGCGGACTGAAATGGGTGTTTCCAACACCAAATGACCCTGGTTGATGAACAACAGGGTGATGACATCGCTGAATGCCATTGAATTGGGACAAAGGTGCAGGTAGCGTTTGACGAGGGGGGTGCGATAAAGTTTGAAGCCGGAGTTCAGATCTCTGACCGGTAAGGGAACGAGTATTCGCGTGAAGGTGCGGATGAGCCATTTGCCCAGTTCGCGATAGAGGTTAACGTGCTCCATTTCAGTGCGCTGCCCAATCACCATGTCGGCATCAGTCTTAATTGCAAACTCGAGCATCGCGTCCAAATCGGATGCGGCATGCTGACCGTCGCCATCCATGGTGACGACGTAATGTGATTGCGCCGATAAGAGCCCGGTCTTCAGAGCGCCCCCATAGCCTCGATTAACCTTATGGTGCAGCACTTTTACATGGGGTTGACTCGAAAAATTGGCGAGGATTCCGGCAGTCTCATCTCTGGAACCGTCGTTGACAAGAATTAAACCCCAGTTTTTTGTCCGACAGGTTTTCACCAATTCTGGTAAAAAATGAGGCAGAGACTGGGCTTCGTTGTAGATTGGAATCACAATGGTTAAGTCTTGCCGCTCTTGTGACGTGTCTGTCATGATTGAATCACTCACCTTGCTCGGTAGCGTGAGAACCATCTCGCGTTTCCAAGCGGCCTGAATGCCGCGCTACGGGAAAACGGCATAATACCAGTGAATTATACACTTTCTACCTTGACGAGTTACTCTCGGTTCTGGGAAAATCGGTTCATCTTATTTCGGGAGCGCTTCGAGCATGGATACCCCCACTTTGATCGTGATTGGCTCGATCTTTTTTGCCATCCTGTTGGTTGACGGCATTTTACTGGGCATCATCTTTTCAACGCGGCGGGGCGTGGCAAAAGCGGCAAACTGGTCCTCCACGCTTGGCACGGTGACTTATTCGGGCATCGAGTGGCGGCGCGGGAGCAGGGGATCGTCAGTGGCGTACCCTGTTGTTCACTATACCTATCAGTTCATGGGGAAGATGTATGAAGGAAGCGCCATTGCGCCAGGACCCAGAGTCGGCGGAACGGGAGCGCACAAGGTGGTGGAACGCTACCCCGTGGGCGCGCAGGTGATGGTCTATTACGACCCGAATAATCCCTCCGATGCAGTTCTCGAGCGCGGTACGCCGGGGTACGTCAATATCCTGTGGGCGGTTGTTGTTCTGGTTGATTTGTTCCTGTGCGGCATGGCAATCCTGCTTGCCTTTGTCTTGTGAGAAACATTCATTACAGGACTTACGCGTAATCAACGCTCTCTAACGTTGATTATTTAGTCTGTGCGTTAGAGAACGCGCTCTACGCAGGATTTTGCGTAAATCCTGCATTATTGTTTGTAATCGCCAACTTCGCATCGAATGACACAAATGCGGCGAATTTTTCTTCGAGAAATTCGTGAAAATTCGATGCAAAAGAGAACTGAGCCATAGTACAGATAAAGCCTATTCCCCAGGCAATCAGACTTCCGAAATCTGCCGCTCTTTTGGTAATGTGCCAAAAGTTGTGTACATTCGTACCGTGAGATTAATCTCGCGCCACTTTTACACTAACAATCGAAACACTATTGCTCTTCTGCCCGACGTTCCCGGCGGTATTCCAGCAGGCGTTGAATGCGCCCGTGTTTTTCGCGCGAGAGCGGAAACAGCCAGGCGAGCAGGATGGTGCCGGAAAGCATTGCCGCGCCCAGCGGGGAAACCAGCAGGCGAATCATTCTCAGCGCCGAAGCGGATTGGGCAAACTGGGTCGCCTGCGGCGGCGGGGCGACGTACCCCGACCAGCCGAGCAGTTGCAAGGTCACAAAAATAACCAGCGCCCCGGTCAGTTTGCGGATGAGCGTGCGGATGCCGTAGAAAATTCCCTCCTGACGGCGGCGGGTGCGTAATTCATCCCATTCGATCACATCTGCAAAAATGGCGTCTGGCAGAACATAAGCGGCAGAGACGCCCACCCCCGCCAGGGCGGCAATCCACAGCAGAAGAGTCGTTTGCCCCGGCTGAATGGCGAAGATCATGATTTCCACCGCCACCCACAGGGTCATGCCGAGAATATACGCCTCGCGCTTGTTGCGCACCTTCGAAACCCACAGCCAGAACGGCACGAACAGAATGCAGACCGACATGAGAATGCCAAAAAACGCCGACTCATACGCCAGATCGAAGCCGAACAAACGAATGGAGGCGAGCATGTCCCCCTGCGCCACCCAATACAGGAGAAAATAAGGAAAAGTCACCGCCACCATGTCCACTGCCGACCAGTTCAGCATGTGAATGCCCACCGCATAGCGGAAGGGGATGTTCTTCCATGCTTCGCGCAGGGTCTGGCGGAAGGGCAGGCTTTGCTGCTGTTCGGGCGTGGACGTTTCGCGCACCAGCAGCCCCAGCAGCAATAGCGGAATGGCGCCAATGGAGCCGAAGATCGCCCCCACCAGCATGAATCCCTGCTGTTGTGTGCCGCCGGCGCGCAGCGTCATATCCACGATGGCGGGCGCGGCAACCACCATCGAAAGCGCCCCCAGCAGTTGAAAGACCGAGCGAAAACTCGTCAGTGAGGTGCGTTCATCGTAGTCGGGCGACAGTTCCGGGGTCAGAGAAAGAAACGGCACGGAGATGAGCGTCGTCAGCGTATCCGAAAGCATGAAGGCGAGCGTCACATAAATCACCAGCGCCGTCTGGCTTTCCCAATTGGGCGCAGACCAGAGGATGACAAAACTCGCCCCAAAAGGAATGGCAAACCAGAGCAGGAACGGGCGGCGGCGGCCCCAGCGGGTGTGCAGACGGTCGCTGAGAATGCCGATGATGGGGTCGTTGACGGCGTCCCACACAATGCCCGCCAGCGCGCCAAACGAGGCAAGGCGCGGCTCCAGCCCCACCACGTCGGTCAGGTAAATGGCGTAAAAAATGGAGCGCATCATGCCGATGCTGGAGATGCCCCAGTCGCCGGAGCCGTAGAGCAGTTTGAGCCAGAAGGAAAGCCGTTTCGCAGGTTGTGTCATGGGAATTGCGCAAGTGTAGCATAGTATAGAACGTCGCTGCGCCTGAAAAGTGACGCGACTGGTTATAATCGCCTGCAGGATCGAATGACCACCGGCAAACCCTCCCTTGCAGATAAACTCAAGTCGCTCGGCGTGAAGACGGCGCGTGCGCTTCCGACTCCGCCGAAACCTGATTCGCACTCCATTGACTCGGTCGTGGCTGGAGCCTTTCTCTCCACCCCGCGCGGCGAGGTGTTCGTCGCCGAACAGCGTTATCCCTCCAGCCACATCTACGGCTCCTCTTCCCTTCTCTCTGCCTCCCCTCTTTCCCTGATCGCTCACTGGGCAAACGACCCCGCCATTGCAAACCGCCCGCTCTCGAAGTTTGCCTTTCTCGACACCGAAACTTCCGGACTCGCCGGCGGCACGGGGACGTATGCTTTTCTCGTCGGCGCGGCGCGTTTTGTGGACGATGTCTTTGTGGTGCGGCAGTTCTTCATGCGCGATCCTGCCGAAGAGCCTGCCCTGCTCGAAGGGTTGGCGGGGTTCCTCGCGCCGTGCGATGCGCTGGTCACCTTCAACGGCAAGGCGTTCGATGCGCCGCTGCTCTCCACGCGCTACCGCCTGCATCAAATTCCCATCCCCTACCAGGGGTACGCTCACCTCGACCTGCTTCCGCTTGCCCGCCGCCTGTGGCGCGACCGGCTCGAGTCGCGCGCGTTGAAGTTCCTCGAAGAGCATGTGCTGGGGTTCACCCGTTCGAGCGAGGAAGTGCCGGGCTATGAAATTCCCTGGCTGTACTTCGATTATCTGCGCACGGGCGATGCGCGTCCGCTGGGAGGGGTGTTCTATCACAACGCCATGGATGTGGTGGCGATGGCGGCTTTGCTGGCGCACATGAACGATATGCTCGAAAACCCTTATGACGGGAAGGTTCAGCACGCGCTCGATTTTGTGGCGCTCGGCAAACTGCTCGAAGACCTGGGACGCTGGGAGGAGGCGGCGAGGCTGTTCGAGCGGGGACTCGAGGCTGGGTTGGGTGAATCGGATTTCAGCGTGGCGGTGAAGCGTCTGTCCATCCTGCAGAAGAGGCGCGGCGATTTGGAAGAGGCGGTGCGGTTATGGCAGGAGGCGGCGCGGCGTGGTCATCTCTATGCCTTCATCGAACTGGCGAAGTTCTATGAACACAAGCAGCGGGATGTGAAGCAGGCGTTGAAGTGGACGAAATCGGCGCTGAAGCAGGTGGAAAAGAGCAACCTGCCCGCCTATGAGCGCAGGCACTGGCAGGAGGAAATTGCTCATCGGATGGAACGGTTGAACCGCAAAGCGGGGATATAATTGCCCGCAATGCGGCAGAGTCGTTGCGCGGCAGGACCCGCCGCCCAGCCAGAGGAGAGACAAATGAATATTTCCGTTTCGCAGGAACAGGGGAGAGTGCCGGTGACCGTCATGAAGTTGGATGGGCAATTGGATGGTCAAAATTACCAGGAGTTGATTGACAAAGCCGGGGCAATCTATGCGGGCGGAGCGCGTGATTTCCTGCTCGATCTGGGCGATTTGACGTACATCAGCAGCGCAGGTCTGGTGGCGCTGCATTCGATTGCCCTGCTGGCGCGCGGCGAGCCAATGCCCGATACCGATGACGGCTGGTCTGCAATCCGCGCGGTGGGAAGTGCGGGCAGTTCGGGCATGCAGAAGCATGTCAAATTGCTCAATCCGCGTGAGGAAATCAAAAGCGTGCTGGACATGGTGGGCTTTAGCAGCGCCTTTGAGATACACTCCGACGTGAAGACGGCGGTCCAATCGTTCTAGCGGCGGAGCGGTGTGAAGTGTTTCGCGCCGCTTCCTGCTTTAACCCGAGTTTGGGATAAGGCTGGCTGGAGAAATGTACCGCAGAGACGCCGGGAGCGCGGAGATTTTTTACTATGTTCTCTGCGTCTCCGCAGTTATCCCGAATTGACGTTGCTTTAGATTGGTGAGCGCTCATGAAAAAATACGCCGGCAATCTCTTTATCATTCTCTGTGTGTTGTTGACCGTTGCCGTGTGGCTGATCTTTCCGCCGCTGAACGACGGGCGCGAAAATTTCCTGCGCGCCTATGCCGGGGAGGTCATTGGTTCGGTCAACATTGTGCTGATGGCGTTTTCCCTGTTCATCTCCGCCCGCCCCAAATGGGCGGAACCGTTCTTTGGCGGGCTGGATAAGATGTACATGACCCACCGTCACACCTCCACCGCCGCCCTGCTTCTCATCTTTGTGCATGTGCTGACCGTGCCCATCACGTTGACGGGTTGGGCGCTGGGCAACTATCTGGCGGTGTTTGCGTTTACGGGCATCGTTGCCATTGCCATGGTCAGCCTTTCGCCTCGCATCCCGTTTCTGAACCGTCTCACAGGCGGCACGTATGAGGGCTGGAAGCGGCTGAAAAAGTTCATCGGCATCTTTTTCATCGCCGGTTTTCTGCATTCGCTGACCGTGCCGCATCCGCTGAACGCTTTCATTGCCATCAACTGGGTGCAGCTCTTTTTCATCCTTGGCGCGGTTTCATACCTGTATGCCGAGGTCTTTGGAAGGTTCTTCAAAAAGCGCCTGCCCTACACTGTGACGGAGGTGAAACACCCGACTCCTTCCACGACTGAAGTGACCCTGCGCCCCAAAAAGGATTCCATCCCCACGCCTCGCGCGGGACAATTCATCTTCGTGCGCTTTCCCTCGCACAGGATGCTGGACGAATCGCACCCCTTCACCCTCTCCAGCGCGCCTCACGAGGACGTTTTGCGGGTGACCGTCAAAGCCAGCGGGGACTTCACCCGGGCTTTGTTCGCCCATCTTCAGCCCGGCATGGATGCGGTGGTGGAGGGGGCGTATGGCATGTTCGATTACAAGAGCGGCGGTCAAAAGCAAATCTGGATTGCGGGCGGCATCGGGTTGACGCCGTTCCTGTCCTTTTTGCGGGAGAGGGATGCGCTGGAAAAGGATGTGGCGTTTTACTATGTCGTCCGTCACCGCGAGGAGGCGTTGTTTCTGGATGAACTCGAAGCCGCGGCAAAAAGGCATCCGCGGCTGAAGGTGTATGTCCGCTTTTCGGCAGTGGACGGTCCGTTGCGGCTGGATACCGTCCTTGAAAACGCCGGAGGCAGTGTCCGGGAACAGGATGTCTATTTGTGCGGACCGCTGCCGATGATTCAGGCTTTTGCGAGAGGGCTGCGGGAGGCGGGCATTCCCGCGCGAAACATTCATTTCGAGGAGTTCAATTTTAGATAGAGGCGTCTATGGATATTCAGGTTTCCATTGAACAGGGAAAATCGGAGGCGGTGGCGGTGATGAAAGTGCGGGGCGAAATCAACGCCGAGAATTTCGTGGATGTGGTGAACAAGGCGCGCGAACTTTATAACAACCCCGCCCGCAACCTCATCCTTGATTTGAGCGAAGTGCCCGCCGTCAGCAGTACGGGGCTGGTTGCCATTCACAAAATTGCGCTGATTTACAGCGGCGTTCCGCACAGGGTGCAGGAGCACGAAAACCCCGATTTCACGCACAGCGGGAATGCGCGCAAGCATGTGCGCCTGCTCAGCCCTGCGGCGGAAGTGAAGAAAGCGCTCGAAGACGCAAAGTTGACCCTGTTCTTCAGAATTTTCGGCGACCTCGAAGAGGCGCTTCAATCCTTTTGACGTTCAAGTGAGGCAGCATGTCGAGAAGATATTATCCGCGCCGCCGGCGCAGAGTCGGTTCGGAGTACCGCCGCCGTTCGGCGCTTACGCGCCCGTCAGTTCAGATCGGTATTCTGGCGGCGGCGGCTCTGATTGTGTTCCTGCTTTTGCAAAATGCGGGGAGATAAGAAACGCTGTTTGCTCTTTTGCACGCTTACACAAAATCTGCGTATGTTGCGTTCTCGGGCGCGAACGGGGGCGTGAGAGAACGCTCACAGGGCAGGCGCTCTCACGCTTCGATGCGGTTGCGTCCGTTGGCTTTGGCTTTGAAGAGCATTTGATCCGCCCGGCGGAGGAGGTCTTCGAGCGAGCGGTCGGTGGAGTCGGCTTGGGCGAGACCAATGCTGATTGTGGAGCGAATCAGTTCCCCGTCCAGTTTGACCGGGGAGGCTTCCCAGACGAGGCGGATGCGTTCTGCAACGACGCGCGCCTTGTCGAGGGCGGTTTCGGGCATCAGTAATCCGAATTCTTCGCCGCCCAGCCTGCCGAAGGTATCCTGGGCGCGTTTTTGTTCCATTGCCACGAGGGAGAGGCTGCGCAGGACGAGGTCGCCGGCGTGATGCCCGTACCTTTCGTTGATTTTTTTGAAGTTGTCGGCGTCGAGGATCAGAATGGAGAGGGGACGCTGGTAACGCTGGTAGCGTCGAAATTCGCTTTCGGCGATGTTGAGGAATTGCCGCCGTGTCAGGCTTTTGGTGAGGGGGTCCATGTTGGCGAGGTACGCCACCATTTCTTTGGCGTCTTTTTCGTCTATGAACGCCTGGAAGGATTTGCGGCGGTAGGTTTGCAGTTGCAGGAAGGCGATCGTTCCGAGCAGGTGGGTCGTCAGATGGGCGAAGAGCCGGGCGGTGAAAAAGACAGTTTCGCGGTCGGTCGTGATAAAGTGGTCAATGTAGAACACGCTGAGGGAGAATCCGATCCCCAGCGCGGCTGTGTAGCGGTATGGAAGGGGGGAAGCCAGGTAGACGACAAAGAGCAGGATGATGTCGAAAAGGGCGGGGGGGTCGGCGGCGGAGCGGTTCAGGTTCGAAAGCAGGCTGAAGATCAGCCACGCGCTCATCAGGCGGTCGTAGGTGCGTACTTTTGTCGTTTTGTAGAGAGATGCGGCAAAGACGGCGGTGACTGCCGCGTACACGGCTCGATAGGTGATCATTCGCCCGAATGAGACGGGCTGGTTTTGGTAGAGGGCGGCGTCTGCACCGAGCATTGTCAGCATGCCCAAGCCGACGACCAGCATGTAGAGGATGCCCTGGCGAATGTCGCGTTTCAGGTTGGCGGCGCGGTAGTCGCCTTCGAGGGGACCCAGGTCGGTCAGGATGTCGCCGAGCAGTCTTTTGAGCATGCAGCGATAATACATCATTCCCGACGGCGGATTCCCCACAAATTCGTAAAGTTTGGACGGAAAATGTTACAATGCCGTTGCGTCCGAGGCATTTGTGCCTGGAAGAAAAGTTTTGGAAACGAGGAAGGAGAGCGTATGTGTATGATTTGTGCATCCATCCCTGCCGCTGGAGCGGTGGGAGCCCGCCTGAACGCGGCTCAACTCAATAAGCCTGCGGAAGAGCGTAAGCCCGTGGCAAAGGTTACCGGCGGGGTGATTTTTCTGCTCCTCGCTGCGGCGGTGGTGTATCACACCACAACCTTGGGCGCGTAGCCCTTTAATTTTCCCCCTTGACGCATCCGCCCCTCACGCATAGAATTGCGCCCAATATGCTTAAGTCTGCCCGCTGGTTTGCGTACTATTATTTTTACGGTTTCCGAGGCTCGGTTACCGTTGGCGGCGCTTAAGCGGACAGCAAATCCGTTTGTTCACACAAGAGCGAGACCGCAACGGTCCCGCTCTTTTTATTTTCTCCCTCACCCCGCCTGCGGCGCCTCTCTCCCAAAATGGGAGCGGGGTTGGTGGTGAGGGCAAAGGAGAAGAACTTATGCCCATCCGTGGAATTCGCGGCGCGACCACCGTCCCCGCAGACGACCCCGACCTCATCCTCGACGCCACGCGCGAACTGCTGGAGCAAATCCTCGCCGCAAACGAGACCATGCACCCCGAGGACATCGCCAGCGCCGTCTTCACCGTCACCGAAGACCTCGCCTCCGCCTTCCCCGCGCAGGCGGCGCGCCAAATGGGCTGGGACCTCGTCCCCATGCTGTGCGCCCGCGAAATCCCCGTGCCGAACAGCCTGCCGCGCGTCATCCGCGTGCTGGTGCATTGGAACACCGACATTTCACAGAACCAAATCACTCACGTCTATTTGCGCGATGCGGTACGGTTAAGACCCGACCTGCTCGCCGCACAATAACGACCTTTGCCCTTCAACCATTCAATTCATCCTTCATCCTTCACCCCCAAGGAGTCACCATGTTGATCATCATGAAACCCAGCGCCACCCCTCAGCAAATCGAGAACGTCATCCAAAAAATCAAAGAAACAGGACTCGCCGCCCATCTCTCACAGGGCATCGAAACCACCCTCATCGGCGCCATCGGCGAGACCCACGATATGTCCACCGACACCTTCGAGGTGTTGGACGGCGTGGACATGGTCAAACGCATCACCCAGCCCTTCAAACTTGCCTCGCGGCAGTTTCACCCCGAAAACTCCATCTTCCCCATAGACGGATTCAAAGTCGGCGGAAACGACATCGTCCTCATTGCAGGACCGTGTTCGGTGGAGAGCCGCTCCCAAATCCTCGAAACAGCCCAGGCGGTGAGAGAAGCGGGGGCGAACGCCCTGCGCGGCGGCGTCTTCAAACCGCGCACCTCGCCCTACTCCTTCCAGGGGCTGGGCGAGGAAGGTCTCGAATACCTCGCCGAAGCCCGCGAACAGACGGGCATGCCCATCGTCGTCGAAATCATGTCGCAGACGCAACTCGACCTGATGCTCAAATACGTGGATGTCTTCCAGGTCGGCGCGCGCAACATGCAAAACTTCAACCTCCTGCGCGCGCTGGGCGAAACGCGCAAAACCGTCCTGCTCAAACGCGGGCTGAGCGCCACCATCGAAGAACTGCTCATGTCCGCCGAATACATCCTCGCGGGCGGAAACAAACAGGTCATCCTGTGCGAGCGCGGCATCCGCACCTTCGAAACCGCCACGCGCAACACCACCGACATCAACGCCATCCCCGTCCTCAAAAACCTCACCCACCTGCCCGTCATCCTCGACCCCTCGCACGCCACAGGTCACGCCGATTACGTCCCCTCCATTGCGCGCGCCGCCATCGCCGCGGGCGCCGACGGTCTCATCGTCGAAGTCCACCCCGACCCCGCGCACGCCGTCTCCGACGGCAAGCAATCGCTCAAGCCCGAAGCCTTCGCCGAGATGGTGCGGCAGGTAAGAGCCATCGCCGAAGCGCTCGGACGCCGCATCGCCCCCATCCAAAAACCCCTCGTCGTCGGATGGTAGCCATGGAGGACGGCTTTTCGCTCGAACATTCAACCGTCGGGATTTTGGGATTGGGACTCATGGGCGGCTCGCTCGCCCTGGCGCTCAAAGGGAAGTGCGCCCGCCTGATCGGATTCGACCCGCATCCTGCCACGCTCGAACTTGCTCTTTCCAAAAAAATCATTGACCACGCCTCAGCCTCTCTCCCCTCTCCCCTCGGGAGAGAGGCTGGGGGTGAGGGCGGCATTGACCTCCTCATCCTCGCCGCCCCCGTCCCTGCCATCGTCAACCTCCTTCACCAATTACCAGCCACCAATCACCAGCCTGCCCTGAGCGCAGCCGAAGGGTTGCCAATCCCCATCCTCGACCTCGGCTCCACCAAACGCGGCATCGTCCGCGCCATGTCTGCCCTGCCCCCCAACTTCGACCCCATCGGCGGACATCCCATCTGCGGAAAGGAAAAACTCGGACTCGAAAACGCCGACCCAGACTTGTATCGAGGCGCCCCCTTCGTCCTCACCCCCCTCGAGCGCACATCGCCGCGCGCCAAATCCGCCGCGAGACAACTCATCTCTGCCGTCGGCGCGCATTCCCTCGAAATGACCGCCGAAGAACATGACCGAATCCTTGCCTTCACCAGCCACCTGCCGTTCCTCCTCGCCTCCGCGCTGGCTCATTCCACGCCGCGGGAATTTGCCCCCCTTGTCGGACCAGGCTTCCGTTCCGCCTCCCGCCTCGCAGGGACTCCCGCTCACATGATGATGGGCGTCCTGCAATCGAATCGGGATAATGTCCTGAACGCCATCCAAACCTTCCGTACCTCGCTGGATGAAATCGAAATCTCTCTGCGCAGCGAAAACTACACCGAACTCGAACGGATTTTGAACCAATCAAGAGAAACCTGCACCGCCTTGACCGCCTATCCAATCACCAATTACTAATCACCAATTACTAATCACCAATTACCTCATGCCCTCCCTCGCCATCCGACCGATCCGCCATCATCTCAACGCTTCCGTCCGCGTTCCTGGCTCCAAATCGCTGACCAACCGCGCCCTGCTCATCGCCGCCCTCGCCAGCGGACAAACCCGCCTCACCAACGCCCTCTTCTCTGACGACTCGCGCTACTTTGCCAACGCCCTGCAAACCCTCGGCTTCGACGTTCGCTTGGACGAAGCCGCCTCCGCCATGACCGTCACAGGCTTGGGCGGGAACATCCCCGTCTCCAAGGCTGAACTCTACATCGGCAACGCAGGCACCGCCGCCCGCTTCCTCACCGCCTTCCTCACCCTCGGTCGCGGCGAATACATCCTCGACGGCGACGCCCGCATGCGCGAACGTCCCATCGGCGATTTGGTCGAAGCGCTGACGCAGCTTGGAGCGAGATTAAACTCCCTCTCCCCGCGGGAGAGGGATGGGGTGAGGGAGATCTGCCCTCCCCTCAAAATCCTTGCCAATGGCTTGCCTGGCGGCAAAACCAAACTCGCAGGCGACATCTCCTCCCAATTCCTCTCCGCCCTGCTTATGGTTGCTCCCTACGCCCAAGCCCCCGTCGAAATCGAACTCACCACCGACCTCAACTCCAAACCCTACGTGGACATGACCCTCGCCGTCATGCGCGACTTCGGCGTCGAAGTGCAGCGGAACGGCTATCAATCCTTCGCCATCTCGCCCGCCCATTACCAATCCCCAATTACCAATTACCCAATCGAATCCGACGCCTCCGCCGCCTCCTACTTCTTCGCCGCCCCTGCCATCTGCGGCGGCGCTGTCCGCGTGGAAAACATCTCCCGCAACTCCAAACAAGGCGACATCGCCTTCCTCGATGTGCTGGCTCAAATGGGCTGTACCGTCGCCGAAACGGATACTGACAACTGCTTACTGATTACTGGCAACTCTCCGCTTCACGGCGTGGACGTGGACCTGCGCGACATCCCCGACACCGCCCAAACCCTCGCCGTCATCGCCCCCTTTGCCCATTCGCCCACCCGCATCCGCGGCATCGCCTCCGCCCGCCTCAAAGAGACCGACCGCATCCACGCCACCTGCGCCGAACTCGCCCGCCTCGGCGTCCGCGTGGAAGAACACGAAGACGGCATGACCATTTATCCCTGCCGAGCGTTCAAACCTGCCAACATTCAAACGTATAATGACCATCGCATGGCAATGGCATTCTCCCTCATCGGTCTGCGCGTGGAAGGCGTCACCATCGAAAACCCCTCCTGCGTCTCCAAAACCTTCCCCAACTTCTTTGATGTTCTCACCCAATTGGACAAATCTTCTATATGAATTCAACCACCCGCCAATTACCAATCACCAATTACCAATTGGGTCTCATCGGCTACCCCCTCGCCCACTCCCTCTCGCCCCAAATCCACGCCGCCGCGCTCAAAGCCTGCGGACTGCAAGGCTCCTATTTACCATTTACCATTCACCCAACTGACAAACAAGCATTGAAAACCATCCTCCACCGCCTCCGCACAGGCGCCTTGCACGGACTCAACGTCACCATCCCCCACAAACAAACCGTCATCCAACACCTCGACGAACTCACCCCCACCGCCCAAGCCATCGGCGCCGTCAACACCATTTCCCTGCGCAGCGGCAAACTCATCGGCGACAACACCGACGC
>DAOUBY010000005.1:0-3835 GCA_034432325.1 Anaerolineales bacterium | reverse complement strand
ACACTCCCCGCCCGCCGCACCGTGAAAAAAGACTGGCAGGCGGCATGGCTGCTGCGCGCCGTCACCTGCATTGACCTGACCACGCTTTCCGGCGACGATACCCCCGGACGAGTCCGCCGCCTGTGCGCCAAAGCCAAACAGCCGATTCGCCCCGATATGCTGGAGCGCCTCGGACTTAACGGAGAGCGGATACACGTTGCCGCAGTCTGCGTCTACCCGAACCGCGTCGCGGACGCCGTTCACGCGCTGCAAGGCACGGACATCCCCGTCGCTTCCGTTGCGACGGGCTTCCCCGCCGGGCAGACTCCGCTCGCTCAGCGCATCGGCGAGATCGAGCAGGCGGTGGAAGCGGGCGCCCGTGAAATTGACGTGGTCATCGCCCGCAACCACGTGTTGACAGGCGACTGGCGCGCCCTCTACGACGAACTGGTTCAATTCCGCAAAGCCTGCGGCGACGCGCACATGAAGACCATCCTCGCCACAGGCGACCTTGGCACGCTCAAGCAGGTCTATCAAGCCAGCCTCGTGGCGATGATGGCAGGCTCCGATTTCATCAAGACTTCGACGGGCAAGGAATCGGTCAACGCCACGCTGGAGGTCAGTCTCGTGATGACGCGCGCCATCCGCGAGTATTTGGAGCGTTTCGGCTACAAGGTCGGCTTCAAGCCTGCAGGCGGAATCAGTTCCGCCAAGCAGGCGATGAACTGGCAATTCCTGATGAAGGAAGAACTCGGCGACGAGTGGCTGACGCCCGATCTCTTCCGCTTCGGCGCGTCCAGTCTGCTGACCGACCTGGAGCGGCAGTTGTATCACTACCTCACGGGTCGCTACGCCGCGAAGCATCACATGCCGATGGGATGAGCCACAGATGAACGCAGATGGACACAGATAGGAGGATGAACGGATGGAGGTGAATGAAATCACCGAGAAGGTTATCGGATGCTTGTATCAGGTAAGTAATTCTCTCGGCTGTGGTTTTCTGGAAAAAGTTTATGAAAACGCAAGCGTAATTGCGATTGAAAAGGCTGGACTGCGCGTGCAACAACAGTTTCCTATTCAGGTTCGATATGAGGGCGTTGTTGTCGGAGATTACTTCGCAGATTTACTGGTGGAGGAATTGGTTTTAGTGGAGTTGAAAACTGTCAAAGCCTTCGATGATGTTCATATAGCGCAATGCCTGAATTACTTGCGCGCCACAGGGTTGCCTGTTTGCCTGCTTGTCAATTTCTATCGTCCGAAAGTTGAAATCAAGCGAATCGTCCCGCACGATTCATGGAAAATCTAAAGACCTAACCACAGATAAACACGGATAAACGCAGATTTTTTGAAATTACCTGGTTTAATTATCTGCTTTCATCTGCGGTTCCAACTAAATTAATTATCTGTTTTCATCTGCGTTCATCTGTGGTTCCAACTAAATTAATTATCTGTTTTCATCTGCGTTCATCTGTGGTTCCAACTTGAAATGGAGTTCCCATGTCCACCCTCCTCGACCTCTTCAAAACTATGGAATACGGTCCCGCACCCGAATCCCCCGCCGCCGTTCACGCCTGGCTGGACGAGCACGGACGCAAATTCGGGCTGTTCATCAACAACCAATGGGTGACGCCCAAAGGGGCGAAGTATTACCCTTCCTACAACCCCGCCAGCGGCGAACTGCTCGCCGAGACCGTGCAGGCGGGACAAAAGGAAGTAGACGCCGCCGTTGCCGCGGCGCGCGAAGCGTTCGGCGCGTGGAGCAAAACTCCTGGCGTCGTCCGCGCCCGCTACCTGTACGCCATCGCCCGCAACATCCAGAAACATCATCGCCTGCTGGCGGTGTTGGAAAGCATGGACAACGGCAAGCCCATCCGCGAATCGCGCGATATTGACGTGCCGCTGCTGGCGCGTCACTTTTACTACTACGCAGGCTGGGCGCAACTCATGGAAACCGAACTGCGCGACTACCAGCCCCTCGGCGTGGTCGGACAAATCATCCCCTGGAACTTCCCGCTGCTCATGCTGGCGTGGAAGATCGCGCCCGCCATTGCGATGGGCAACACGGTGGTACTCAAACCCGCCTCGTACACGCGGCTGAGCGCGCTGCTCTTTGCCGAAATCGTCGCCGAAGCGGGATTGCCCGCAGGCGTCATCAACATCGTCACGGGTTCGAGCAGCGCAGGCTCGATGATCGTCACCCACCCCGACGTGGACAAAATCGCCTTCACAGGCTCGACCGACGTCGGGCGCATCCTTCGCAGACAGACGGCGGGGTCGGGCAAAAAACTGTCGCTGGAGTTGGGGGGCAAGAGTCCCTTCGTCGTGTTTGAAGACGCCGATTTGGACGGAGCAGTTGAGGGCGTGGTGGATGCGATCTGGTTCAATCAGGGTCAGGTCTGCTGCGCGGGGTCAAGGCTCATCGTGCAGGAAAACGTCGCCGAGCGCTTCATCCAAAAACTCAAACGCCGCATGGAACATCTGCGCGTGGGCGACCCGCTAGACAAGGCGATTGACATGGGCGCCATCGTGGACAAGACGCAATGGGACACAATTGACGGCTGGGTGAAGACGGGCGTCAGCGAAGGCGGCGAGTGTTATCAGCCGAACATCCCCCTGCCCGAAAAAGGACTGTTCTACAAACCCACCCTCATCACGGGTCTCGACCCCGCCGCCGCCACCGTGCAGGAAGAAATCTTCGGACCCGTGCTGGTCTCGCTCACCTTCCGCACGCCCGCCGAAGCCGTCGAACTGGCGAACAACACGCGCTACGGTCTCGCCGCCAGCGTGTGGAGCGACAACATCAATCTCGCGCTGGATGTGGCGAGCAAAATCAAAGCGGGCTCGGTGTGGATCAACTGCACGAATCTGTTCGACGCCGCTTCGGGCTTCGGCGGCTACCGCGAATCGGGCTTCGGACGCGAAGGCGGACGCGAAGGACTCTTCGAGTACGTGCGACCAAAGTGGATGTCTCGCCCGCGTCCCGATTTGACTTCACTGGGACTCGACGCCGCGGCGAACGAACCTGCTAAACCGTTGACGTGGGGCGAACACACCCCTGCGCATCCGACTCCGCCGACAATTGGTCGGGCAAATGGGCATTCGCTTCCCCCGATTGACCGCACCCCGAAGATGTACATCGGCGGCAAGCAGGTCCGCCCCGACGGCGCGTACACGCTGCCCGTGTTGAGCGCCAAAGGCAAACTCATCGGTCAGGTCGGCGACGGCAACCGCAAGGACGTCCGCAACGCGGTCGAAGCGGCGCACAAAGCGCGGACTTCGGGCTGGGCAATGCGTCACGGCTTCAACCGTTCGCAGATTTTATATTTCATCGCCGAGAATCTCGACGCCCGCAACGCGGAGTTCGTCGAGCGCATCGTCGAGATGACGGGGCGCACGAAAAAATCCGCGCAAGCCGAAGTGGACGCGGCGGTGGAACGTCTCTTCACCTACGCAGCCTGGGAGGACAAATACGGCGGCACGGTGCAGGAGACCACCCTGCGCGGAATCACGGTGGCGGTCAACGAGCCTGTGGGCGTCATCGGCGTCGCTTGCCCCGACGAGTATCCGCTGCTGGCCTTCATCTCGCTCATGGCGCCTGCGATTGCGCGCGGCAACACGGTGGTGATGATCCCCAGCCAGAAGCATCCGCTTTCCGCGACGGACTTTTATCAGGTGCTGGATACGTCCGACGTGCCTGGCGGCGTGGTCAACATCGTCACCGGCGACCGCGACCACCTGACCAAGACTCTCGTCCAGCACGAAGACGTGGACGCGGTCTGGTACTTCGGCTCGGCGGAAGGCAGTTACTGGGTGGAGTACGAGTCCGCCGCCAACATGAAGCGCACGTGGGTTAATT
>DAOUBY010000004.1:0-5287 GCA_034432325.1 Anaerolineales bacterium | reverse complement strand
CAGGCGACATAAATGTCGCGCTACGGGAAAACTATGTTTTCTCAAAGTCAGCAAAAGCGGCATCGAATGGACGCGAATGAACCCAATTTTTGTGTAATTCGCGTAATTCGATGCAAAAAAAAAGAGCAGGCGGTCATAAAGGCAACTTGAGAAAGCCATAACGGGAAAACTGCGTAACATCAGTTAATAACGTGAGTTCGGGGTAAAGGTTGAATTCATGAATGCACCGCAGAGACGCAGAGTTCGCTGAGATTTTTCTATGGGTTTCTCTGTGTTCTCCGCGTCTCGGCGGTTATCCCGAATTGAGGTTAATCACCAACTTCGCATCGAATGACACGAAGGCGGCGAATTTTCTTCGAGAAATTCGTGAACATTCGATGCAAAAGCGAATTGAGCCTTTTGCAAATAAAGTCTAATAACGGCGGAAACTGAATTTCGGGCATAATCCCTTCGGCAGCCTTTCGACTCCGTTTCACGGTGCGGTCGCCAGATTTTGCTCGCAAGTCGGGGGATTTCGCCCTCGTTGCACAGTGATTTTGTTCATGTTGACATCCTCCCCCTCTTCTGCTACACTATAGTTGTCAGACAAATGTAGTCTAGTCAGATACCTCCCCACATCATTCAATGGCTACGTTACTCATCAAACACGCCCACATCCTGACCATGGACGACCGCCAGACCGAATTTTCGGATGGTGGTCTTTTTATCCGCGACGGCTTCATCGAGCAGGTAGGGACCAATTACGAATTACCAATGACGGCCGATGAGGTTCTCGACCTCAAGGGTCACATCGTCCTGCCGGGGCTGGTCAACACCCACCATCACTTCTACCAGACCCTCACCCGCGCCGTCCCCGCCGCGCAGGATGCCAACCTCTTCAACTGGCTCAAGACCCTCTACCCCATCTGGGCGCGCCTCCAGCCCGAAGACATCTTCATCTCGACCCAAACCGCTCTGACCGAACTTGCCCTTTCGGGATGCACCACCGCATCAGACCACCTCTACCTCTTCCCCAACGGTTCACGCCTGGACGATGAAATTGCCGCCGCAAAAGAGATCGGACTCCGCCTGCACGCCTCGCGCGGCTCCATGTCGCTCGGCGAATCGAAGGGCGGGCTTCCTCCCGACAGCGTGGTGGACAGTGAAGAGAACATTCTCAAAGACTCACAGCGCCTCATCGAACAATACCACGACCCGAACCCCGGCTCGATGCTGCAAATCGTCCTTGCGCCGTGTTCCCCCTTCAGCGTAACGGGCGAACTGATGAAACAATCCGCCAGGCTGGCGCGCGAATACGGCGTGCATCTCCACACCCACCTCGCCGAAACCGAAGATGAAGAACAATTCTGCCTGCAAAAGTTCGGTCACCGTCCCGTCGGGTACATGCAGGAGGTGGAGTGGGTCGGCGGCGACGTGTGGTTCGCCCACGCGGTGTGGGTCAACGATGAGGAGATTCAAGTCTTCGCCAGACACAACTGCGGCGTGGCGCACTGCCCCACCTCCAACATGCGGCTGGCATCGGGCATCGCGCCGGTGCGGGAATACCGCAAGGCGGGCGTCAACGTCGGCTTGGGCGTGGACGGCTCCGCCTCCAACGACGGCTCGCACCTGCTGGCGGAGGCGCGCAACGCCATGCTGGTCTCGCGGGTGAGGGAGGGGCTGACAGGCTTTTCCCTTTCCAACGACCCAAATCGCAAATTGATGACCGCCCGCGAGGCGCTGTACCTCGGCACGCGCGGCGGCGCGGCAGTGCTGGGGCGAAACGACATCGGCTCGCTCGAACCCGGCAAATGCGCCGATTTCTTCGCCGTGAATTTGAACCGCATCGAATTCAGCGGCATGCACGACCCCGCTGCCGCCATCGTATTCGGTCAAAGCGTCAGAGTGGATTATACGGTGGTGGGAGGCAGGTTCATCGTCAAGGAAGGACGCGTGGTCACTGTTGACGAAGGAAAGTTAATCGAAAAGCACAACAAGTCCGCAAAACGGTTATTGGCATAATGTCAGCGCGAGCAAAGCGAAGCAATCGCATAAACAGGTTGTTAGAGAAGAGTGCGACTCATCTGTAAGGAATGTGCAAAACCACCAGCGCGCAGCGGACGTTCTCCAACGTCCGCACACGAATTACACATGAACCAAGATTGCTTTGTCGCTGCGCTCCTCGCAATGACAAAGTTAACGAAAGGAGAGCCCAATGTATATCAAGGATTATCGTGAACTGCCCGTCGAACCGAGCGGTGTGGATGGCTTGACCGTGCGTTGGGCGATCAACGCCTCGCAGGGCGCAAGCAACTTTGCCATGCGCATCCTCGATCTGGAACCCGGCAAGTCCTCCACCATGCACCAGCACGATACCGAGCATGAGATTTTTGTGCTGGCTGGCAGCGGCGAGGTGGAATCGGGCGGCAAGGTGCATCCCATTGCCGAGGGGGCTGTGCTGTACATTGCGCCGCAGGAGAGCCATCAGTTTCACAACACCGGCACAGAGGTCATGCGCTTCATTGACATTGTAAGGTTCCCGATCCTGCTGCCGAAATAAGAACGAGCCAGACGCCCCGCTTTCAACTTTTCGAATGGAGACTTTATGCCTGCATCCGCAAAACTCACCCGCGCACTCGTAGATACCGCCATGGGACGCACCCCCGCCGATATGGTCATCCGCAACGGACAGTGGGTGTGCGTTCAATCGGGCGAAATCCTGCCCGGCACCGACATCGCCATCAAAGACGGTCACATCGCCTATGTGGGCGGAGATGCGCGCCATACCATCGGTAAAAAGACCAAAGTCATAGACGCAAACGGGCGGTATCTCGTCCCCGGTTTGCTCGACGGTCACATGCACGTCGAATCGGGCATGGTCACGGTGACGGAATTCGTGCGGGCGGTGGCGGTGCGCGGCACGACCGGCATGTTCATTGACCCGCACGAGATCGCCAACGTCTTCGGTCTCAAAGGCGTAAAGTTGATGGTGGATGAGGCGCAGAAACAGCCCATTCACGTGTGGGTGCAGATGCCCTCCTGCATCCCCTCTGCGCCCGGGCTGGAGACGCCCGGCGCATCCATCGGACCCCAAGAAGTGGCGCAAGCCATGAAGTGGAAGGGCATCATCGGGCTGGGCGAGATGATGAACTTCCCCGGTGTGTTCATGGGCGATAAGAAGATGCTCGAAGAGATGGCGGTCACGCACGCGCACGGCAAAACCATTGGCGGGCATTACGCCTCGCCCGACCTGGGGCTTCCCTTTCACGGCTACGCCGCCGGCGGCGCAGAAGACGACCACGAGGGAACCCGCCTCGAGGATGCGGTTGCCCGCGTGCGGCAGGGGATGAAAGCCATGCTCCGCTACGGCTCTGCCTGGCTGGACGTGGCTTCGCAGGTGGGCGCCATCACGGAACTTGGTCTCGACCCGCGCCGCTTCCTCCTCGTCACCGACGACTCGCACGCGCAGACCCTCTCGCAGGAAGGTCACATGGACCGCGTCCTGCGTCACGCCATCGAACAGGGGCTCCCGCCGATGACCGCCATCCAGATGATGACCATCAACACCGCCGAGCATTTCGGTGTGAGCAAAGAGATGGGCATGATCGCTCCCGGGCGCTGGGCGGATGTGGTGATTGTCGAGGACTTGCGCGATTTCCGCGCGGATCTGGTCATTGCAAAGGGGCAGGTCATTGCCGAGCATGGAAAATGGAAGGTGAACCTGCCAAAGTTCAACTACCCCGACTGGGTGAAGAACTCCGTGAAGTTGAAGAGGAAGTTGAAGGCGGAGGACTTCAAACTTCCCTCACCCCTCACCCCTCACCCTAGGGGAGAGGGGAAGGGAGTGAGGGCAAACGTTATTGGCGTGATCGAAAATCAGGCGCCGACAAAACACCTGACCTTCGACCTGCAGCCCGAAAACGGCGAAATCAAGCCGGACATGGCGCGCGACATCGCCAAGATTGCGCTGGTGGAACGGCACAAAGGCACGGGCGGCGTGACGGTGGGGCTGGTGAGCGGGTTTGGCTTCACCGAAAAATGCGCCATCGCCTCCACCGTGGCGCACGACTCGCATCACATGATCGTTGTCGGGACGGATGAGGCTTCCATGGCAGTGGCAGCCAACAGTCTGGCGCGAAGCGGGGGCGGGCAGGTGGTGGTCAAGGATGGGGAGGTCATCGGCAAAGTCGAGTTGAAGATCGCGGGGCTGATGTCCACCGAACGGGCAGAGGTGGTCGCCCGCAAGGCGGAGACCATCCTGCAGGGGTTCAGGGCGTGCGGCTGCCGGCTGAACAACCCGAACATGCAGTTGTCGCTGCTGGCGCTGGTGGTCATCCCCGAACTGCGGATTTCGGACAAGGGGCTTGTGGACGTGACCCGCTTCGACTTCATTCCGGTTTTGGAGGCGTAATGGCACATTTTCCGTTCCAACGATTACAGGCAGATCTGGCGGATCTGATTGCGCAAACACCGCCCGGTCAACGCCTGACCTCGGAGCCCGAACTGGCAAAGCAATTGGGCGTCTCGCGCGCCACCCTGCGCGAGGCGATGCGCACGTTCGAGACGCAGGGCATCATCCGCCGCCGGCAGGGTTCGGGGACGTATGTGGTGGGCAAGGTGCCGGTGATTGACGCCGGGCTGGAAGTGCTGGAAAGCCTGGATACGATGGCGCGCCGCATGAACCTGGCGGTCACGGTGGGAGAATTGCACGTCGAGCAGATGGAGGCGGACAAGGAAACGGCGGAAGGTTTGGGGGTTGCGGAGAAAAGCCGCCTGACGCGCGTCCGCCGCGTGATGTGCGCGGATGGGCGTCCCGTTGCCTATCTTGTGGATACGCTGCCCGCAGAGCGGCTCAACCCCGAAGACCTGCCGGAGACATTCAACGGTTCTGTGCTGGACTTTATGCTTGGGCGCGGCGACGCTTTGACCGTCTCCCGCGCCGCCATCAGCGCCACCAATGCCACCGCCGAGGTGGCGAAGGCGCTCGAAATTCAGCGCGGCGATGTGTTGCTGAAATTTGTCTCGCAGTTGTACGATGCCAGCGGCAAGGTGGTGGATTTTACGGTGAGTTACTTCATCCCCGGCTATTTCAACTTCCATGTGGTGCGGCGGATCGGCGGGAAATAGCCCAAGCGCTGATCCGCCTGAAGATTACGGGTAAACGTGCTGGATTATTGATTAGAGAGTGTTTTGAAATTCATGTTCTAACCACAGATAAACACAGATGAACACAGATAAATTCAGTACTTCACGAAAGCGCGTATTTGGCGGTCTCTACCGCCGAATTTGCGCTAGAGAGCGCAAGTTA
>DAOUBY010000003.1:0-9529 GCA_034432325.1 Anaerolineales bacterium | reverse complement strand
GCGCGGAATTCATTCCGCAACCTAAAGCGACATGAATGTCGCGCCACAAAATCTTCGCGGTTGTGATAGTTTTTCAAGAGCAATTCTATAAAGCCCTGTGTGTTCAATAAGCGGACTTGACGGTTTCGATGTCCACATCGTGCGGGTCTTCGCCGGGCGGAGGCTCGGCGATGAAGCCTTCTTCCATCAGGCGTTTGGTCATGTCGCGCGAGCGTTTGATGATTTTGGAAGCCCGCTCGAATTCCTGGTCGTAGGTGCATTCGATGCGCGCCAGCCCCTGCTCGATGGCTTTCATTGCCACGGCGGCGGCTTCGCGCGGGAAGACCTCCCAGTCGTCCATGTTGGGCAGGATGAAGTCCGGGGCGAGGCGGCCGCCGACGTGGTCTGCCAGCGCCTGCGCGGCGGCGAAGCACATCTCGTCGGTGATGGTGCGGGCGCGGACATCCAGTGTGCCGCGGAAGATGCCGGGGAAGCCCAGCGAGTTGTTGACCTGATTGGGGAAGTCGGAGCGCCCGGTGGCGACCACCGCCGCGCCCGCTTCCTTCGCCTCCCAGGGCCAGATTTCGGGAACGGGGTTGGCGCAGGCGAAGACGATGGCGTCTTTTGCCATCCCCTTGATCCATTCTGCTTTGATGACGTCTGGTCCCGATTTGGACAGGGCAATGACCACATCCACGCCTTTCATTGCTTCGGGGATGTCGCCCTGACGCCCTTCGGCGTTGGTGATCTGGCAAAGTTTCCACTTGTCCTTGAATTCGGCTTTGCGCATTTCGATGTCTTTGCGGTGTTTGCCGAGGATGCCCTTGCTGTCCACCATGTAGCATTTGGCGGGATCGGCGCCCCAGCCGAAGATCAGGCGCGAGCAGGCAACGTTCGACGCGCCGCTGCCGATGAAGGCAATGCTCGCCTCTTCCATCTTTTTGCCGACCACCTTGAGCGCATTGATCAGCCCTGCCAGCGTGACGGTGGCGGTTCCCTGCTGGTCGTCATGCCAGATGGGAATTTCCGCTTTTTCGCGCAGGGTGTCGAGAATGTAGAAGCATTTCGGCTGGGAGATGTCCTCCAGGTTCACGCCGCCGAGGCCGGGCTGGAGCATCAGCACGGTGTTGATGATGGCATCGGGGTCTTTGGTGTCGAGCATGATGGGGACGCCGTCCACGCCGCCGAGGTACTTGTAGAGCAATGCCTTGCCTTCCATCACGGGCAGGCCGGCTTTCGCACCAATGTCGCCCAGTCCCAGCACGCGCGTCCCGTCGCTGACCACGGCGACGGTGTTCCACTTGTTGGTGTATTCATAGACCAGTTCCGGGTTGGCTTGAATCGCTTTGCAGGGCGCGGCAACGCCGGGCGTATACCAAATGGCAAAATCATCGAAACTGTGGACGGTGCATTTGAGCGTGGTTTCGATTTTCCCCCGATAGAATGGGTGCAGTTTCATCGCGTCGGCAGAGGGTTTCTTTGCTTTGGCAAGCAGTTCCTCTGTGTTCATTTCTTCCTCCTTTTCTGGGGGCGGTTTGCGCGCAGGGCGCGCGTCGGTTTTGACGATGCTTTGTTCAGTATCCGTCTCTTCGGAGTTTTTCCTCCCGCAGGGCGGCGATGACCGCGCGCAGGTCGAGTCCGCGTTTGCAGGCGTGGCGCGAAGCCTCCAGCACGGCATCCGACCAGACGGTCCGGCAATGAAGCGCTTCCTCGTCGTCGAGCAGAATCAATTGCACCAGGCTGGAGAGCGGGATGTCCATCTCCTCTGCGGGGATGTCCAGGTCGCAATCGGAGCAGGCGTGACAGAGTTGAACATCCTGCCCGCTGGCGCGTTTGACGAGGCGGCGCAGGGTCATATCAGGCAGGGACCGCCTCTCGCATCAGTCCCGCCTCCTGCACAATGCGCGGCACGATGTCTTCCCATCCCACCGCCATGATGTGCAGACCGTTCACGCCCTGACCTCGGAACTTTTTGATCTGCTCGATGAGTTCGAGCGCAATCTGCACACCTTCCTCCTGGGCGTGGCCGGCTGACTCGGCGGCTTCCATGCGCTTCATCAACGCTTCGGGGATGAAAACGCCCGGCACTTCGTTGTTCATGTATTTTGCCATCTTGAAGGTCTTGAGCGGCGTGATGCCGATGAGGATGTACACCTTGTCGAGGATGTTCCGTTTGGCGAGTTCGTTCAGCCAGATTTCCATGTGCGCCGTGTCGTAGACCAGATTGGTCTGGAAGAACTGCGCGCCTGCGTTGACCTTCTTCTGCTCGCGCAACGCCTGGAACTTCGGTTCGGAGGCGAACGGGGAGGCGGCGGCGCCGAGGAAGTAGCGTGGCGGCGTTTTGATCTCGCGCCCGTCCAGGTACCTGCCTTCATCGCGCATGCGGCGCAGAATCCACAGCATTTGGATCGAGTCAATGTCAATCACGTCCATGCGTCCGCGCGGCGGAGGCGCCATCTTCATCGAATCGCCCGAAATGCACAGGATGTTGCGGATGCCCAAATCTGCCGCGCCCATCACTTCGGACTGCAAGCCGACGCGGGTGCGGTCGCGCGCCGCGATCTGCATGACGGGTTCCGCGCCGCGTTCGAGCGCCAGTTTTGCGCACGCCCACGAAGCGGTGCGCGGCGTGGCGGAGGGATTGTCTGTGAAGTTGATTGCCGCAACGTAGGGTTTGATGTTTTCGATGTGCTGGCACATCTTGTCGGTCTTGCACGAGACGGGCGGCGCGACTTCGGCAGTGACGACGAACTCACCCGCTTTGAGCCGGCGCTCCAATTCGGAGACGGGTTCGGTGTATTTCGGCGGGTGATACTGGTTGTCGCCCTGCCACCAGTCGGGTTCGCGCAGGGGGCGGAAGATTTCATCCCACACCTTGTAGCGCACTTCGGGCGGTTGGAACGCCAGCCCGCGAATCACCCTGCCCGCGCCAATTTCCCTGACGCGGTTCAGCACGCCGCTCCATTGTTCCGTGCCGACCTTGTCCCAATCCAGCGGCGGCAGGACTTCGAGCAGGTGTTCCTCGCGTCCGAGTTTGAACGAGCGCTCGTAGATTTTGTACCAGATGCACGGACGGGTTTCGTCCACGTAGCAGTGTTCGCGGGTCGAGCCTCCGCACGGACCGTTGCGCTCCCCCTTCGGACATTCCATCGGGCAGATGAAGGCAGTCTCCTGCAGGAGGCAGTTGCCGCACATGCGGCATCCGAACAACGGACCTTTGATGGCTTTTTCGAGTGCGGCGAGCGCGCGCTTGTTGAACGGCTCGCGCTTGAACGGCAGGTAGGGCGGCTGCCAGCGGCGTCCAGGGGTGAAGATGGGCATGGGTGGCTCTCCTTTCCCTCACCCTAGCCCTCTCCCGCAGGGAGAGGGGACTCCCTTCCCCAAAGTGGGGGAAGGGCGGGGAAGGGGGTCAATTCATCAGATACGAATCGGCGTAAATCACCTTGTTCAACAGAATCTGCGTCGTCTTCCAGATGGCAACCTGTTCGGGGTCGCTCATGTCGAAGTCTTCGCTCTGCGGTTCCTCGCTGTTGGCGATGCGTTCGGCGATCTTGTTGTAGACGCGCGCCAGCGGTGTGGAGGTGTCCTTCGTCTCGATCCAGCGGATGACCTCGTTCTGCTTCTGGTCGAACGGGTTGGCGATCATCATCTGCAAGCCGACGCCCATCAGCATGGCGCAGTAGACGCGGTTGATGAGCGGGCGGTTTTCGTTGGGGACGGCGTTCGAGACGTTCGACAGCCCGACCGAGATCATCGGCGCGGGGTCCCAGGCGTATTGCAGCGTCCGCACCGCTTCGATGAGATGCGGGCAGTATTGCTGGCATCCGCTCACGGTGAGCACGAGCGGGTCAATGATCAGATCCTCCATCGGGAAGTCAATCTCGATCATGCGCGGAATCAACTGCTCGACGGCGATGGTCACGCGCGCATCCGCCTCGACGGGAATGCCCTCGCTGCGCATGGTCAGCGCGATGAGTTTGGCGTTGTACTTCTTCGCCAGCAGAGGCACCTTCTCCAGGCGTTCGGGTTCGGCGGAGGTCGAGTTCAAAATGGGCTGCGCCTTGGTGATTTTCTTCAACGCCGCTTCCATGCCGTCCACGTTGGTGGTGTCAATCGAAAGCGGCACGTCCACCACCGCCTCCACCGTTTCGACGATCCACGGGAAGACCTCCGCCCAATCCTTCTTGCGCGGACCGAGATTGATGTCAATCGCCCTGGCGCCCGCCTCCACCTGCCGCACCGCCAGGTCCATGAAGAACTCGCGGTCGCGGTTGGCTAACGCCTCCTTCACTTTCTCGGATACGATATGGATGTTTTCTCCGATGATGTACATTTGCGCCTCCGTTTCGCCCTCACCCCATCCCCTCTCCCAAAATTGGGAGAGGGGTGCAGGGGTGAGAGAAAATCAAGATTTTTCCAACGCCTCCGCCACACTCGGAAACCTGCTCAAATCGGTGTGCGGCAAAAACAACGCAGACGTGAACGCTTCGTAAAAAGTGTTATCCGCCGAGAGTTCGATGTAGGTCATGCGCCTGGCAATTTCGGTGATGCGCTCGCGCTTGCGCCAATCGAGCAGCGCCAGGTACGCGCCCTTCACCGACGTGTTGCCCAGAAACTCGAAGCGCGACCATTCCATATCGGGCAGCAAGCCAATCTGCACCGCCTTCTCGACGTTGATGTATTTCCCGAACGACCCGCCCACCAGCACGCGCTCCACGCTTTCGAGCGGGACGCCCACGTTCTCCGCCAGCACCGTGAAGCCCGCATAAATCGCGGCTTTGGCGCGCAGCAGGTTGTCAATATCCACGCGGGTCAGGACGATGTCTTTGCCCGACTCGGTCTCCGCGCCCCAGGCAACGACATACTCCCCGCCATGCGCTCCTTCACGGACCCTCGGGCTGGGCGCGCCCAAATTGACATTCCCTCCCTTGTCAATCACTCCCGTGAGGAACGCCTCCGAGAGCAGGGAAATCAACCCGCTGCCGCAGATGCCCTTTGGCTTCCCTCCGCCGATGACGCGGTACGTCGGTTCGAGCGTTTCGCTGTTGATCCACACTTCCTCGATGGCGCCTGTGGTGGCGCGCATTCCGTTGACCACCCCCGCGCCCTCGAAGGCGGGTCCCGCCGAGCAGGCGCAGGTGACGAGCCAGTCGCGGTTGCCCAGCACGGTCTCGCCGTTCGTGCCAACATCAATGAACAGCGTGACGTTCTCGGCGTCGTCCAATCCCGATGACAGCACGCCCGCCGTGATGTCTGCGCCGACGTAACTCGCCACGCCAGGCAGGCAGTCCACCGCCGCTTCGGGGTTGACGTTCAAGCCGACCTCGCGTCCCGTCAGCGCGGGCGGGTGGTTGACCGCAGGGACGAACGGCGAAAGGCGGATGCTCGCGGCGGGAATCCCAAGCAGCAGGTGCATCATGGTTGTGTTGCCTGAAATCGCCGCTTTGACGATTTGATCGGGCGTCACTCTGCCCTGCGGCGCTTTGATGCGCTTGCACGCCCGTTCCAGCAGTTCGTTGATGGTATCCAGCACGCGCTGACGGAGTTCATCGCCGCCGCTGTTCTTGCTGGCGTAGATGATGCGCGAGATGACATCCTCGCCGCGCGCAATCTGCCCGTTGTATTCCGCCGCCTGCGCGTGCACCTTGCCGCTGATCAAATCCACCAGCCAGAGCGTGACGGTGGTGGTGCCGATGTCAATCGCCGCGCCCCAGAGCGGAGTCTGTTCGTCAATGTGACCTGGCAGCAAGTCTATGAGTCGGATGGTCGGAGAGTCGGATAGTCTGATAGTCTCGACGATGGCGGTGACGTTCCATGCGCCCTCCCGCAGCGTGGATCCGATTTTTCGGAGCAGGGGCAGGGAACAGGTCACGTTTTCGAAGCGGTGCTGCAGCCGCATGGCGGTCTGCAGGCGCGACCAGTCGTCGGTCTGGTCGTCCATCGAGGGCGGGTTGAGTTGCAGGAAAACGCGGCGGACGGTTTGGAAGGTGTGGCGGTCGTAATCGGCAGGAACGCTGACTTCGGCGGCGATGCGGTCGGTGGTGAGCCGCCGCTCGATCTTCTCCTGCGGCGGGACGTAAATGGAGACATCGCCTTCGACGACGGTCTGGCAGGCGAGGGCGTAGCCCTGCTCGATGTCGGCAGGGGAAAGGCGGAGGGCGCTTCTGCGCCTGACCGTTCCACTCGTCACCTGCACGGCGCAGCGGCCGCAGCGTCCCTGCCCGCCGCACGGCTGACTGATTTCAACCCCCGCCAGGCGCGCGGCATCCGCCAACAGGGTGTTGGTGGGGACGGCGACGGCGGCTTGCTTATCGTTGTGGGTGAAGGTGACGGTGTGGTTCATGAGAGATTGGTAATTGGTAAATGGTAATTACCGCTGACCATTTACCAATTACCAGTTAGTTGAGCGCCTGTTTCATAAACGCGGGCAGGTCCACTGCCTCGCGCGGACCGACGCGCACCTCCCAATCGGGAAGTTCGGCTTCGAGTTCTCCCGAAAGGACAGCCACATGCCCAGGCAGGACGACGCGCTTTTTGTTGACTTTGCTTGCCACGTCGAAATTTTTGATGGCTTTGGCAATTCGCTCCGCGTCGAACTTTCCCGCCGCCCAGGCGGTCAGCACGGACATGCCCTCCGCGTCGGTGACGACCAGCCAGGCGGGCAAGCCGCTCCCTTCCACTTCATTGGCGACGGCAAAGTAGGTGATGCTGAAGTTCGTCGTCACCAGCACGGGGCTTTCGGGTTTGGGCTGGTTGATCTCGTATACGCCAGGCTGAACCTGAATCGGTTTCTGCGGGTCGGTGTAGAGGTTTTCGCGCAGGACGAGCAGGGGGTAGATCATTTCGGGCGCGAAGGTATCCATGACGACGAAGCCCGCGTACTTGGCGATGGCTTGCGCGGCGTACACCGCCTCTTTCTCGACCCCGTTCTGCGCGGCGAAAAAGATGACGGGATACCCCAGCGGACGGAAGTTCTTGAGCGCCAGTCTGCGAACCTGCGTGGAGCGCGTCAGCCACTCGCCGAGGTTCTTCCCGCCGAGGTCGAGGACCATGTCTTCCACGCCCTTCGCTTGGACTTTCTGCGTCAGGTCGGCGAGGGCGTCGAGCGAGTCGGCTTTGACGGCGAGGGCGGCTTTGTGCTTCTTTGCCACGTCTGCGAGGGATTCGTAGTTGGATGAGTCTGCGGCGTAGATCAAAGCCGTTTCGCCGGCGAGCAGGCTGAGGCTTGAGTCCAGAACCGCCGCGTCGTGCGAGATGAGGATGAGCGGACGCTTCGTCGCGCCGCGCACGGTCTTGACCGCAGCAGCCGCGTCCGCATCCAATTCGAGAGCAAAACCGTTGAGCGTGAAGTCCATGCCCACGTAGTTGACCTTGTAGGCGTCGGCTTGCGCGACCTTTTTGGCAAGATCGGGGTCGCTGGCTTTGACGCGCAGGAAGAGACCAGGCTTGTTGTAGAAGGTCTTTTCGTGGCGGTACATCACGACTTCGTTGCCCGCTTTGACCTCGCTGCCGTCGGCTTTGAGGGTGACGAGGCGGATGGGCGGCGCGGCGGATTCGGCGAGCTGCTTTTTCGATTCTTCGCTGACGTAGGGGCATGCGCCGAGTTCGACCTGCTTGGCGGCGAGTTTCATCGCAAACGCGAGACAGGTTGGGAAACCGCATTCTTTACAATTGGTCTGCGGGAGGAGCTTGTAGATTTGGATGCCAGAGAGCGCCATGTTATCTCCTTGGTAATTGGTAAATGGTAATTACCACTTACCAATTACACCGTGATCAATTCCTCAATCGCTTCCCTGATTCGCCTCACCGATTCAGGATGCCTCAGCACGAGAATATCCGCTCCCGATTCAACCAGCGCCAGCGCGGTGAGCGTTTCCCAGTTGACGGCGCGGGCTTTCCAATCGCCCCACGCTTCTGGCACGCCCTCGCCGACCTTCGCTTCTTTCGTCTTCCACGCTTCGAAGCCAGGCGTGACGATCATCGGGAATTGCGTCATCGCGTCGCCCTGCAAGGCGGCAAGGCGCAGGCGCTCCATCACGGAGTAGCCGTATTCCATGCCGTAGCCGAGCGCGCCCGTGGTCGGGTCCATCAGGATGCGGTCTTTGGGCATGCCCATGTCGCTGATGAGGATGTTCAACTGCTTGGAGAGGTTCACATCCATCGGCGCGCGCGCCTGCACGAGATGACCGTTCGCCATCGCGGTGGCGACAATCGTGCGGTAGTTCTTGTCTTCGCAGATTCCCAGCGCCAGCCGCTCGCCCTTCGCCGCTTCGGAGACGGGGACGAGCAGTTCGTTGTCTTTCTCCGCCTGCCCAGGACCCCAGACGATGAGCGGCAGTCCCGTTGCGCCCAACACAGATTTGACCGCCCTCACTGCCTCTTCGGGAGTATCTTCGACGGTCAACGCCAGGACGATGAGGTCTGCTCCCGCCTCTTCAGCCTTTTTCGCCCATTGAGCCGCGTCTGCCATCGCCTCGCCCCAGACCTCCGCCAGCAGCGGCGACCAGTCGGCAGGCTTGCGCGATTTGATTTCGATGGCAAGCGCGGGTTTGTTCGGGGTGGGCGCCTCGAAGTGCAGGTAGGGCATGGTCGTCCCGCCGCCGACGGTGACGGTCTTCGTGCGCGTGCCGCCCTCCGCGCTCGTCGCGCCGAGGGTCACGGTGCGAATGCTTCCAAGCCATTTATCTTTGGGGATTTCGATGGGCATGTTATCTCCTTGTTTCGTATGTCATTGCGAGGAGCGGAGCGACGAAGCAATCTCCTGTTTGGTGGTTACGTGAGATTGCTTCGCTTCGCTCGCAACGACATTATTTCATTCCTGCTTTCTTCCTCGCTTCATCTCTTCTTTCAATGAATTGCTCCAGCGGCGATTTGCGCTCCGCCGCCAAGCCCAAATCCTTCAACTCGCTCTCGTCCCTTGCCGCCATGTGACGCAAAATGTGGCGGTACGAAATGTACGCCGCAGGGTAGATGATGCCTCCCGCGTTGTGCAGCATGTAGGCGGCGCGGATGCCCCTGTCCTTCATCATCTGCGCCGCGGCGGTCAGGGGGATGTCGGCGGGCAGTTCGGGGACGCCTTCGCTCATGATGTCTTCGGCGGTCAGTGTTTCGTATCCCTCCCGCGCATACGCCCAGATGAGTTCATCGGCTCCGACCACGCCGATACCGTGACCCTCCGCATCCAGCACGCACACCGCCTCGACATTCTTCTCCAGCAGGAAGCGCGCAATATCCACGATGGGCGTGTCCCATTTGCAGGTCGGCACACCGACGGTCATCAGGTCGCGGACGAGGAGCGTTTTCATGGTCTTTGTTTCGCACGGGGATAAATCCCCTGCTCAGTTCGTGGAAGCCCCTGCGGGGCTGAGTTGCCAGTCCGAAGGACTTCCATGCACTGAGGCGGGATTTCAATCCCTGCCAAGTCGCGGACGTGTTTCATAAAAATTTATTGGACACGGATTTCGTAGCGCGGAATTCATTCCGCAACCTAAAGCGACATGAATGTCGCGCTACAAAATCTTCGCGGTTGTGATAGTTTTTCAAGAGCAAT
>DAOUBY010000002.1:0-9553 GCA_034432325.1 Anaerolineales bacterium | reverse complement strand
GGCGCTATTCAGAATCCTGAAATTTGATGTAAGATGATTTAAAAAACTTCGTGGTCTTTGTGTTCTTCGTGGTAAGAAAAGGTTTTTTCAGCGCAGTCAAACACTCTCTTAAGCGGAATTGGTTTTGCGGATATTTTTCGGGTTGAAGACCGAAATTTGGCTGATCTTCAAAACGGCTTGCGCCGGCGCATCAAGTTCGACCCAATAAAAACTGCGATGCTCGGAGTACGGCTCGATGCGCACCACCGTGCCAGAATACCAGCCTTCGCGTTCACCGAATTTGGCGTCCAGGTGAATTTCCACCCGGTCGCCAATGCGGATTTCTTCCACCGCCTACAAGCCCCTCTCTGCCAGCCACTCCAGAATGCGGTCTGCCCCAGCCTGCCAGCCGGGTTCCAGCATCACGTCATGCGCCAGCCCCGGCAGGATGACCGCTTCCGTCCCGTACGCGCGTGCGGTATCGCGGACGGTTTTGAGCGGGACGACGGCGTCGTTTTCTGCGGCGATGACCAGCAGGGGCGTTTGGATGCGCCGGGGATGCGCCAGGTTCAATCCCAGTTCATCCAGATAAGCGCGAAACGATTCATCCTGAAGCAGCCGGTGATATTTCTGTACTTCTTCGGCGGGCATGTCCCTTGAGAACAACCCCTCCCGCGCCAGTTCCGGCGTCTCCACAACGGGATACAGCCGCATGGTTGCCAGCACCCGCAGGACGATGAGCGGATGCCGGCGAAAGACCTGCCAGGTGGACTGCCACAGACCGTAATAGGGCACAGGCGTGAGCAGAACGGCGGCGGGGGCGGAATGCGCCTCCAGATACTTCTGCGTGATAAAGCCGCCCATCGAATGTCCCACAATCACCGGCGGCTGTCCAATTTGCCGCACCGCCCAAGCCACATCCTCCACGTAGTCTGCAATCGAATGCCAGCGCAGACCTTCGCGCCCCTCGCTTCCGCCATGTCCGCGCAGGCTTACCGCGTACACGTCCCAGCCCTTTTGTGCAAAGTACGGCATGAAGTTCTCGCGCCAGCACCATGCGCCGTGCCATTTTCCATGCACAAAAAGCACGGGCGCGGTTCTGGCTGTCCCGGCCGCCTTCTGGTGAATCAGTTCGAGTTTCATGAGGTTACCTGCGCCTTGCGTACCAAATTGCCGCAATCCCAATCAGAATGGCAATTGCCCCGTTATATGCCCACTGGATTTGTCCGGTCATAAAACTGCCGGGCAGGATGTTCACCCCCTGCAAGACCCACACAGCGCCGCCCAAAATCAACAGGATGCCCGCCGCATACGCCACTGTTTTCATGGGAACCTCTCCTCCGAAGATTTTGACCGATTATACCTGACCGACGCTTCCCTCCGCCCTGCCGCCTGTTCCTGCCGCCCAAGCCCGCTCCACGCTGCGGCTCTTTCCTGCGTGTGATACAATAGAACACCCGTTCAAAAATGCCGCTTCATCCGCCGCCCTCGCGCAGACTCGGCGTTCTCTTACGCCGACGGACACATTAGAGAACGTGTCCTGCGCTTCTCATGATTTTCGACCGACCATTTAGCGAACCTCCCCAGCGCCGGAATGGCGGCGAACATCCCCAAACCCTATGGAATTCAAACTCAAAGCCCCCTTTCAACCCATGGGCGACCAGCCCGAAGCCATCCGCGAACTTGTGGACGGCGCAAAAAAAGGCATGAAACACCAGGTCTTGCTCGGCGCCACCGGCACCGGCAAGACGTTCACCATTGCTTCGGTCATCCAGGAGTTACAGCGTCCCGCCCTCATCATGGCGCACAACAAGACGCTTGCCGCGCAACTCTACGCCGAGTTCAAGGAATTTTTCCCTGAAAACGCTGTTTCCTACTTTGTCTCCTACTACGACTACTACCAGCCGGAAGCATACGTTCCGCGCCACGACCTCTACATCGAAAAAGAGACCGAAATCAACGAAGAAATTGAACGCCTGCGCCTCGCCGCCACCACGGCGTTGATGTCGCGGCGGGATGTCATCATCGTTGCGTCCGTTTCGTGCATCTACGGCTTGGGGAGCCCGGAAGAATTCGGCAAAGGGACGGTCACCCTGCGGGTGGGGGAGTTGTACCGCCGCAACGCTCTGCTGCGGCAATTGATCGAATCCCAATACCAGCGCAATGACATGGAACTGCGCGCCGGCGTCTTTCGCGTGCGCGGCGATACGCTGGAGATCGTCCCTGCCTACGAGGACAAACGCGGTTTCCGCATTGCGTTTTTCGGCGACGAGGTGGAACGTATCATGCAATTCAATCCCTTGACCGGTGAAGTGTACGACGAATTGCAGGAGGTCTCGATTTACCCTGCCAAGCAATACCTGACCGCCGCCGACAAGATGAAAGACGCCATTGCCGACATCGAAGCCGAGTTGGAAGAGCGGTTGAAATTATTCAAGGAAAGCGGCAAATTCCTCGAAGCCCAGCGCCTCGAACAGCGCACCCGCTACGATTTGGAAATGCTCAAGGAGGTTGGCTACTGCTCCGGCATCGAGAACTACTCGCGCCACCTCGACCGCCGCGCGCCCGGCACACACCCCTGGACGCTGATTGACTTCCTGCCGACCGATTATCTGCTCGTCATTGACGAGAGTCACATGACCGTGCCGCAGATTCGCGGCATGTACAACGGCGACCGCGCCCGCAAGGAAACGCTGGTGGAGTATGGCTTCCGCCTGCCGAGCGCCCTCGATAACCGCCCGCTGAAGTTCGAAGAGTTCGAACAGGTGATGGGGACCACCATCTACACGTCCGCCACGCCGGGTCCGTATGAGATGGGCAAGGCGGAGCAGGTCGTCGAGCAAATCATCCGCCCGACGGGATTGGTTGACCCCGAAGTGGAGGTGCGTCCAACCAAAGGGCAGGTGGATGATCTGGTCGGAGAGATCAGGCAGCGGGTAGAAAGAGGCGAGCGCGTCCTCGTCACCACGTTGACCAAGCGCATGGCGGAGGATTTATCCGAGTATTTGCAGGAGTTGGGCATCAAAGTCCATTACCTGCATTCGGAGGTGGAAACGCTCGAGCGGGTGGGCATCCTGCGCGACCTGCGGCTGGGCATCTTCGATGTGGTGGTGGGCATCAACCTCCTGCGCGAGGGCTTGGACCTGCCCGAAGTGTCGCTGGTGGGAATTCTCGACGCGGATAAGGAAGGCTTCCTGCGCTCGGAGACCGCGCTCATTCAGACGATTGGACGCGCGGCGCGTCACGTCAACGGGCGCGTCATCATGTACGCTGACAGGATGACCGACTCGATGAAGCGCGCCATTGACGAAACCAACCGCCGCCGCGCCAAACAGTTGAAGTACAACGAAGAACACGGCATCATTCCCATCAGCATTCACAAGGCGATTCACGACCTGACCGAAGAATTCTCGCAGAAGGCTGTGGCGGAGATGCGCGGCGAGTACAAGACGCGGGAGAAGGGCGCCATTCCGCGCAATGAGTTGAAGCAAATCATCCATGAATTGGAGAAGCAGATGAAAGAGGCGGCGAAGAATCTGGAGTTCGAACGCGCCGCCGCCCTGCGCGACGAGTTGTTCGATTTGAAAAGTCTGCTGGCGGAGGATGAGGGCTTGAAGCCCTGGGAGCGAATCAAGCTGCTGGCGGGCGATGAGTAGGGACAAAACAGACTTCCGAAGTCTCAAAGACTTCGGAAGTCTGTTTTATGGGCTGTCGTCACGCCCAGCCCATGAAGCGGGCAAAACTTGCCGTCAGAAAAGTGACTAGAATCGCCGTGCCGAGCGTAATCAGTACACTGACCGCCGCCCATTTGTAACTCTTGGTTTCTTTGTAGATGGTGATGATGGTTGTCGCACACGGGTTGTGCAGCAGGGCAAACAGCATCAGATTGACCGCGGTGAGCATGGTCCAGCCGTTTTGCACGACGAGCAGGTTGTAGATGCCTTCGTTCGTGCCGGGTCCGTTGACCATCATGCCGGCGCCCATATAGACCATCATCATGGTGGGAACGACGATTTCGTTGGCAGGGATGGCAATGATGTACGCCAGCAGGATGACGCCGTCCAAGCCGAGCAGAAGACCGAAGGGATTCAGCCAGCCGGCAATCATGCGCGCCAGGTTGGAATCGCCGAGATGGATGTTCGCCAGAATCCAGATGATTGCGCCGGCGGGCGCGGCGGTTTGCATGGCGCGCCACAGCACAAAGATGGTGCGGTCAATGAGGGAGGTGTACAGGATGCGCGTCACATTGGGGCGGCGATAGGGAGGCAGTTCGAGCGTAAAGGCAGACGCCTCGCCCTTCAATACCGTTCGCGATAACAGCCACGACATGAGAAATGTGAACGCAACGCCGATCAGCACCACGCCGACCACTGTCCCTGCGGCGATGAAGGAGGTCAAGGCTGGGGGGAAGGCAGAAGCCACGAAAACAGTGGCAAGCATGATTAAGGTCGGGAAGCGTCCGTTGCAGGGGACGAAGTTATTGGTCAGGATGGCGATCAGGCGTTCGCGCGGCGAGTCGATGACGCGCGTCGCCACCACGCCGGCGGCGTTGCATCCGAAGCCCATCGCCATGGTCAGCGATTGTTTGCCGTGCGCGCCCGCTTTTTTGAAGAGCCAGTCTAGGTTGAAGGCGACGCGCGGAAGGTAGCCCAGGTCTTCGAGAAAGGTAAACGCCGGGAAGAAGATTGCCATCGGCGGAAGCATTACGCTGATTACCCAGGCAAGCCCAAGATAAACGCCGTCCCATAGAAAGCCGGTGATCCACCAGGGCATGCCGATTTGGTTGAACAAAGCGCGCCCCCAGTCGCCGAAGCCAAAGAGGACGTTGGCAATTGCCTCCGACGCCACGTTCGCGCCGGAGACGGTGAGCCAGATGACGATGCCCAGCAGGATCAACATGATTGGCAAACCGGTGATCGGCGAGGTGACGAGGCGGTCAATCTTCTGGTCGAGGTCGTATTTCTTTTCCTGAGCGGTTTTTACGGCGCGACGGGCAATCTTTTCCGCTTCGCTGTAAAGCGATTTGACCATTTCGTCGCGGAAGCCGCTCGACAGGCTGTTTCTAAGCGTTTCGGCTTTTACAAGTACATCGTTGGGGTTCATAAAGTTTTCCTGTGTTTCGGTGTTGAGTGACGCTTATTGTCTTCCTTCTACCGACATCTTGCGGCTGAATTGCACATCGGCTTCTTTTTGCCGTGCAACCCGCTGCGCCAGTTCGCCGGAGAGCAGCGCCTGCTGCACCTTTGCGTCTCCATCCAGCAGGCGGATTGCCAGCCAGCGGGCGTTGGGAACGCCGGGCGCCAGTTGTTCGATGATGGGGACAAGTTCGCGCACCGCCTTTTGAAACTCTGGAGTGCCTTCCACGCGCAGGGGCTTGGTTTTGATTTCGCCGTTGATGACATCGGCGACGGTGGCGAGCAGGGTGTGAATCCCCTCGCCGGTGCGCGCAGAGAGAGGAACGGCAGGCACGCCCAGGTCGCGGCTGAGGGAGCGCGTGTCCACTTCCAGACCTTTGCGCCGGGCTTCGTCCATCAAGTTGACCGCCACCACCACGCGGTCGGTGATTTCCATCACCTGCATCACCAGGTTCAGGTTGCGTTCCAGTGCGGTGGCGTCGGTCACGACAATCGTACAATCCGGCTGACCGAAAAGGATAAAATCGCGCGCCACTTCCTCATCCTGCGAAGCGGAGAGAAGCGAGTAGGTGCCGGGCAGGTCCACCAGTTTGTAGCGCACGCCGTTGAATTGATACCCGCCTTCGGCGCGGGTGACGGTCTTGCCGGGCCAGTTGCCGGTGTGCTGTTTGAGACCGGTCAGGGCGTTGAAGAGCGTGGATTTGCCGGTGTTCGGGTTGCCCGCCAGCGCCACCACGCGGTCGAAGTTGCCGATTTTGAAGCCCATCTGTTCGAGCGTGTAGAACGCCGGGCAGGATTCGCAGTTTTCGGTCGGTAACGATAATTTTTTGTCTGTCATCATTTTCTCCATGGTAAAAACCGCAAGTCACACATCAGCCCTGCGACTGCGGCTTGCAACGTTTGGCTAAACGGGTTTGACCCAAATCTGCGCCGCCTGATCCTTGCGCAGGGCAATCAGCGTGCCGCGCACGCGATAGGCGCGCGGGTCGCCAAAGAAATTTCCCAGCTCGGGGTAAACCAGGGCGCCGGGAGTCAGCCCCAGGTCCAGGAAGCGGCGGCGGGTGAATCCCTGCACGGCGTCGTCCAGTTGCACAATCTCGCCGCGCTGACTGTCGGACAGTTCCGCCAAAGGAATGGCGCTCGCCCGCGCAATCTCGCTCTCCGCCAGCGGCTCCACCTCGATATTCGCCGCCACTGTTGGCGCCAGGCGGTATTCCGTCTCTCCGTCGCTCAACACCACACGCTGAGGCGTCTTTTCGATCATGCGGATGACCTGCCCGAGACGAAGTCCCGCCGCCAGGATTTGTTCGTAGGCGATGGCTGGCTCATCCTCGATATGCACGATTCGCAGCGGACCTTCAGCCTGCCACGCCGTCACCGGCATTCGCTCCACCGACGGCATTTTGCCGTCGCGCGTGGGGATGGGGTCGCCGTGCGGGTCGCGGGTGGGATGACCGAGCGCCGCATCGAGTTCATCCAACTGCGCTTGGGTGAAGGAATGCTCGCGTTTTTGCGCCGCCTCGTGGATTTTGTCGAGAGGCATGCGCGCCTCGTCCACGAGATACCGTTCCCACAGGCGGTGTGCGCGGACGACGTGCATTGCCCAGCGTTCTCCCTCCGCTGTGAGGTGAAGTTGAGCCCCGCGCGTTTCCAGCAGCCCCTGCGCTTCCATGTCCGAGATGAGGCGGGTGATTTTTGCGCGGGGCAGGTTCAAGGTCCCAGCCAGCGATTCGGGGGAGGCGTGGCGTCCCTGTCCCTCGCGGTCGAGCAGGTGTTTGAGGGCGTCTTCCAGCAGTTCGCGCTGGCGTGCGCTCCGCCAGTTCCGGTAGAGGGCAATAAACCCGACGCGCGGGAGAAAGGTCAGCAGCAGAATAACGATAAGCGTGATAAGCAAATAAATTGGGTTCATGGAATTTCCTCGTTGACGTTCTTGCTTTTTGAGTGCGGCATGAACGCCGCGCTATAGAATTGCTCTTGAAAAACTATCACAACCGCCAAGATTTTGTAGCGCGACATTCATGTCGCTTTAGGTTGCGGAATGAATTCCGCGCTACGTTTGTACTTCGATAAATATCTTTGCCGTAATGCTCAGCCCAAGCACATGCGCCTTTTGCCCGACCTTCACGGTCAGGTTGTGGTCGAAGGGGGAGTAGTCTGTCACTTCGATTGCGGCGTCTGGCACCAGCCCCAGTTCCTCGAGGTGGCGCAGCAGATCCGTTTCTGCGGCTTTGATGCAGGTGACGACCCCGCTTTGCCCGCTCCGCAGCGCCGAGAGGGGAACGGATTCATCGGCTGGCATTTTCAGGTCTTCGGTGGGAATCAATTCGCCGTGCGGGTCGCGGGTGGGGTGACCCATGGCGGCAGCAATGCGCTGTTCGAAATCCTCCGAAATGACATGTTCGAGCCTTTCGGCTTCCTCGTGGACTTCGTCCCATGAGTAGCCGAGCGTTTGTACCAGCCAGGCTTCCAGCAAGCGGTGATGGCGGATGACTTCGAGCGCGGCGCGTTTGCCCTCCCGCGTCAGCGTCACGCCCTGATGCTTTTGATATTCGACCAGCGCGGGCTTGGCGGAGGCGAGTTTTTGAATCATGCCGGTGACGGAGGGCGCGCTCACCTTGAGCTTTTGCGCCAGCGCATTGGTGCTGGCGCTCTCGCCGTTCTCGGTGAGTTCGTAAATGGTCTTCAGGTAGTCTTCTGTGGAGATGGTCAGTTTTTTCTTCATTATAGGTAAATATGAATTTAGGAATGCCTAAATTTTATGCCGAATGATGAATTTGTCAAGGCTGGCTTTGTATTTGAGCGGTGGTTTTCGCAAAGTCAGCAACAGCGGCATCGAATGGACGCGAATGAATCCAATTTTTGTGAACTTCGCGTAATTTGATGCAAAAAACCAGAGCAGGCGATCATAAAGGCGGCTTTGAGAAAGCCATATATATTTGGGTCTGGCGCGTCTTGTTTTCGAACTTTTAATGTTCGATTCTTTGTCATCCTGCAGGATTGTGTAATAATAAGCGCGATATGCTTTGTTGCAAACATTGTTCCATGTCGCTGCGAGGAGGCTGAAAGCCGGCGAAGCAGTCTCCTGGCAGGCATTCGGATTGCTTCGTGGCGTGAGGCGCCGCTCGCAATGACATCTTCGCAACAGAGCGAGCACGATAAATTTTGTACACAAATTTCCGTCTGGAGGTTGCCAATGCGCGTTTGCCTGCTTACTGATGAAGAACCCGAGGATTTCAATCCCGCCCCTTATTTGAAGGATTTTGACTGGGAGATGTTTACCGTCAAGGCTCCCGTTTTGGAGTTTATCAAGTCAGTTGCCGACCAGAATCGCTTCGATGTGTACTTGAATATTTGTGAAGGGTACGAACTGGACGAGTGGAATGAATATTCCTATCACGGCATTGATGTCGTTCGCGCGCTGGAGCAGTTGAACCTTCCTTATACCGGCGCAAATGAGAAATTCTTCGATCCCACCCGCGAAGAGATGCAGGCTGTGGCTGAAGCCAACGGACTCGGTTTTGCAAAGGGCTATCAAGTGAAATCGGTGGACGAGGCGGAACGGCTGGTGAAAAACCTGCGTTTTCCCATCATGGTCAAACATCCCAAAAGTTATGGAAGCACCGGCATGTTCAAGGAGTCTCGGGTGGATACGTTCGATCAGTTGGCTCCGCAGGTGGAGAGGATCTGTTCACAGTTTGGCGCAGCGCGCATGGAGGAGTTCATCGTCGGCAAGGAGTTCAACGTCTTCGTGGTGGACAACCCCGACGATCTTTCCGACCCTTTTGTGTATCCCCCGGCAGAGTTGATCTTCCCGCCGGGAGAAGAGTTCTGGCATACCGACATCAAATGGGACTATAACGTACCGTTCGATTTCAGGCAGGTAACGGAGCCGGACTTGGCTGCCCGCCTGCAAGACCTGGGAAAAAGGATGTTCCTTGCCATGGAGGGGGTGGGATATGGGCGCTGTGACATCCGCATGAGCGAACAAGGCGAGTTGTTCATCCTTGAGATCAACCCGAACGGCGCCATTATGCTCCCGCCGGAAGAATACGGTCCAGCCGACTACATGATTTTGTACGACAAGGACGGCTATAAGGGATTTTTCGACCGCATTTTCCGCTCTGCCCTGCTGCGGCACAAGATGCGCGCAAAAGCCTGACAGCCCAAAGGACTCAAGCAGCCGGCGTGATTCTTGCACCGGCTGCTTTTTCTTACTTTTGAAGCGAAAGCAGGTATTCCAAACACGTTCCAGGTTTCCGTGAGCGTTTCCCGCAAATTCCTGCACCAGATTTGCCTCTAAAGCGGATTTTTTATCCATTGTTCAATCCTGGTAGGACTGCACTTAACCGTGGTTGGATTTTTTTGCCACGGATTAGCACAGATTTACACGGATTTTTTATTCCAATCCGTGATAATCCGTGAAATCTGTGGCTGATTTT
>DAOUBY010000001.1:0-4902 GCA_034432325.1 Anaerolineales bacterium | reverse complement strand
AAATACGCGCTTTCGTGAAGTACTGAAATTGGATTTACAAGGTGATTTCATCCCGTTTTTCTTCAGAAGCAGTGTTCATCCGTGTTCATCTGCGGTAAGACAACTACTCACCATCATCCGCGGTTCGGCTGCTTCAGGGTCACGGCGATTGGGTGGGAATTCCGCCGAGGGGTGTGGGCGTTTTGGTCACGCCGAAGTTGGATTCGAACCAGTAGAAGGTGCGCGGCGTGCCGTAGTAATACGTCTCGACGATGCGTTTGAAGACCGGGGCGGCGTAGTCGGAGCCTTCGCCGGCGTTTTCCAGGATGACGACAACGGCAATATCGGGGAGTCCGGTGTTTTCCTCCGCCATGGTGAAGCCGGCAAACCAGGCATGAGGTTTGCCGCTGCCGGATTCGGCGGTGCCGGTCTTGCCGGCCACCGGAATCGTCAGCCCGCGCAGGCGGAAGTTTGCCGTGCCGCGCGGATTTTTGACCACTTCGATCATGGCGTTTTTGATGAATTCCAGGCGGAAGGGCTGAATGGGCAGGGTGCCGCGCGCTTCAGGCTTGAAGACCTGCACCCCGGCGCTGCCGTCCACCGGTTCGATGCGTTCCACCAGTTGCGGGCGGTAGAGCGTGCCGCCGTTGGCGATGGCGGCGATGAAATCTGCCACCTGCAGGGGGGTGACCAGCACATCGCCCTGCCCGATTGCCTGATTGACCATGTCAATTTCGGTGGGCGGGTCGTTGATTTGCCCTGCCTCTTCGGGGATTTGCTGGAGGCCGGTCGGCTGACCGAGACCAAAGGCGCGCGCCATGTTGGCGATGTCGTTGGGGCGGTTGTTTTCGTAGAGGGTGTAGCCGATTTCCCAGAAGTAGGGGTTGCACGAGCGCATCAACCCTTCGGCAAGGGTGAGGGGACCCGAAGGCGTGCTGTCGCTGGTGTTGCATTCCTGCCCGGCGGCGAGGCGGTCCTGGCAGTGCTGGTAGGTCCAGTCGTAGCGGATCTGGTCGGGCAGGCGCGTCCAGGTGTACTGGCAGTCGTAGGTGCTTTCGGGGATGAACAGTCCGCTTTCCATGCCCGCCGCCATGGTGATGATTTTGAAGACGGAGCCGAGAGGGTATTGTCCCTGGGCGGCGCGGTTGAGCAGGGAGCCGGGAACCAGTTCCGAAATCAGGGAGGCGGAGTTGGGGTTGTTCGGCTCGAAGATGTTGGCGTCGAAGCCGGGCGAGGACGCCATCGCCAGGACACGTCCCGTTTTGACTTCGAGGACGACGGCGGCGCCGGTGAATCCCTTGATGGCTTGCTGGGCATAATACTGGAGGTTGTCGTCAATGGTGAGATAGACCGAGTCGGCGGGCTTGGGGGCGCTTTCGCCCACCCGCGTCACAATCTGACCTGTGGAGGGGTTCACGACATACAACGTGCCGCCATGCTGACCGGCGAGGTAGTCTTCCGCCCATTGCTCGATGCCCGCCGCGCCCACGCGTTCGTCGCCGCGGTAGCCGAGACGGCGGTATTTCTCCAGGTTTTCAGGGGAGATGAACTGGGTATAGCCGACGATGTTGGAACTCGCGCCCTGGTCGAAGTAGAAGCGCGAGTTGTATTGCACCCACTGTAAGCCGGCGGGGGCGATGCTGCGAATGCGCTCAGATTCCTGCGCCGAGGCTTGGCACAGGGGGATGGGGAAAAGGGCGGGGGTGTTGGCGATTTGTTGCGCCAGTTCTTCCATGCTGTTGCCGCACAGCCGCCAGACCTCGGTGAGCAGGGTGGAGAGGCTCTCTTCGGTGACGTTGCCCGGCAGGATGCTGAAGGCGTAGGCGTCGGTCTGTGCGGCGATGACATCGCCTTCGCGGTCGTAGATGTTGCCGCGCGAGGGGATGCTGTAGTCCATGCGCAGGATGTTGCCGCCCGCCAGTTCGGGCAGGATGAGTGAGTCGTCCCATTGCAGTTTCCATTCGCCGTTTTCGAGGGTCAGGCGGGCAACGATGTCGCGCTGAATTTCGCCGACGAGGGCGGTGTGGTAGGTCACTTTGTAGGCGACTTCGGCAGAGTAGGGATTGACCAGCGAGGAAAGGACTTCGTAGTCGAAGGAGGCGGCGCTCATTTCGTTGAGGGCGTCGCGGTTGCGTTTGGCAAATTCTTCGAGGGGCAGGGCGTCTTGCGTGACCTTGCTGAGGAGCGAGTACATGGCGTTGTAATCGTCCGCTTTGTAGGCGTCGAGGTAGGCGGCGAGGGTGAGGCTTGGGTCGGGGGCGGGAATGACGGTCACGGCGGGAGGCGGGAGTGGGGTGTCGGTGGCGGCGGCGGGAATCAGCCCGCTTCCGCCCGATCCGCAGGCGCTCAAAAAGGTCATGATGATGATAAAGTGTATCCAGCGGAATAATTTCATTCTTTGCCTTTCGGTTGTGCTATCTGCGCGGGGTTTTCGTGGTCCACAGGTCGAAGGATGGACTGGAATACCGGGCAGTTGTATTCCAGCAGTCTCTGGCAGTTCGAGGGAACGTCTGCAGCGGGAGGGACACCCAATCGGCGCATCAGCCGGACGAGGTGGCAGAGCGGCAGCCCCATGACGCCGGCGTAACAGCCGTCCATGCGGGCGACGGGGCGAAAGCCGCCATGCTGAATGGCGTAAGCGCCCGCCTTGTCGAGCGGGTCGCCGCTGGCAACGTAGGCGCGGATTTCCTCGTCGGTGTAGGCGCGCATGGGCACGTCGGTGACGCACAGGTCGGTGAGGAGCAGGTCGTCGCTTTTTCGAAGCAGAGCAATTGCGGTGTAGACCTGATGCGTGCGTCCGCGCAGTTGGGTGAGCATTCTGACCGCCTCCGCCTCGTCGGACGGTTTGCCGAGGATCTCTCCTCCATCCACAACGGTGGTATCCGCCGCGAGGATGAGGCGCCCGCTGTCGGTGCGCTGTGCGATGGCGCGCGCCTTGGTCTCCGCCAGCCTTAGAACGTAATCGGCGGGCATTTCGTTCTCGAACGGGGTCTCATCCACATCGGCAACGGAGACGGTAAACTCCCAGCCGGCGAGCGAAAGCAGTTGACGCCGGCGCGGCGAGTTGGAGGCAAGGATGAGGGTCATAGGCGAGGATTCTAACACACGGGAGATTAGGCAAATGTGAATTTGCAATTCGTCCATACGCGTTGTAAAATGTCAATAAAATTGTCTGGTCATGGAGGCGGCTATGAAGGAGTTGGAGGAACGGATTCTGCGCGACGGCAAATATCTGGGCGGGGGGATTTTGAAGGTGGATAGTTTCGTCAACCATCAGGTGGACCCTCTGCTGATGGATGCCTGCGGGCGGGAATTTGCGCGTGTTTTCGCTTCGGTCGGCGCGACGAAGGTGCTGACCGCTGAAATCTCGGGCATTGCCCCTGCGCTGACAACGGCGATTCATCTCGGACTGCCGGTGGTGTATGCCCGCAAGCACAAGCCGATCACGATGCCCGATCAGGTGTACCTGACGCTTGCCCCTTCGCACACCAAAGGGCGCATGGTGGAGTTGATCGTCTCGCCGGAATATCTGGCGAACGACGAGAAGGTGCTGATTATTGACGACTTTCTCGCCAGCGGTCAGACCATTTTGGGGCTGGCGCGCCTGGCGGAGGCTTCGGGGTCGCGCATCGTCGGCATTGGGGCGTTGATCGAGAAGGTGTTCGAAGGCGGGCGCGAGGCGCTCAAGCCGCTGGGGGTGCCGATCCATTCGCTGGCGTGCATCACTTCGATGGAGGACGGGCAAATCGTCTTCGGCGAAGCGGAATGAACATATGGTTTTCTCAAAGTCAGCAAAAGCGGCATCGAATGGACGCGAATGAACCCAATTTTTGTGTAATTCGCGTAATTCGATGCAAAAAAAAACAGAGCAGGCGGTCATAAAGGCAACTTGAGAAAGCCATAACTTACGCAAAACCTTGCATAGAGCGCGTTCTTTAACGCGCAGACTGGATCATCAACGTTAGAGAATGTTGATTATGCGTAAGTCCTGAAGGATACCGATTATACAAACAGGGAATTGAATTCCACCTTGGGGAAAACCGTCAGTTTGCCGCCGACGGTGGCATCCAGCACTTCGCGTCCGGCCTTGCGGTATGCTTCGCGGGCGAGGGTGTAACCAATTTCGGAGGTCTCCAGGTCGGGCAGCTGCCAGCGGAAGCCCTTGCCGAAGTAGCGCGGGTCGAAGTGATTCGGGTCGTCGCCGCTGGAGACGACGGTTTTGTTGGCTTCGCCTTTCGAGGTGAAGTTATGATCCACACCGATGAGGATGACCTGCTGAAACCCCATGTAAAACGCCAGTTGCAGGGCGACGTTGGTCACGGTGGCGCCTTCCCAGATGCGGCGGGTCATGTCGTAGGCAAACTTCGGACCGGTGTAGGTGGTGTAGAGGAAGATCATATCTTCGGGCAGGCGCTGAAAGTGACGGTTGGAATGCCAGGCGATGAATTTTGGGATGGGAAGGGCGGCAATCTCGCCGGCGCACTGCTCGATGACCAGGTCATTGATGGAGACGAAGTAGCTGGTGGTGAAACCGAGTTCCGGGAAAAGCAGGTAGATGCGGTTCATCCCGAAGGTGAATTCGTTTTTGAGTTTGGTCAGGTCGGTCTGTTTGAGGCTGGGACCGTTGCCGATGATGAAACAACGCTCGCCGCGATGAACGTTGTAAAACTCCCGCAGGCGCGCGCGGCTCTTGCGCCGCCAGGGATGTAAATACGCATCGGGCGCCTGCGGCAGCCGAAGGATGGCATCGTAGGTGTTTTTCACAACCTGCAGGAGGGGATTGGGCAGAAGAGATTTGAGGATTTGTTTCATGGGCGAAAGTGAAAGACAAATATGAGTCTACTGCAAAAAGGTCTTTATCCACGAAGGACACGAAGTACACAAAGGAATTCCAAAAGGCGCTATTCAGAATCTTGAAATTCG